>NC_020126.1:9217500-9540000 GCF_000331735.1 Myxococcus stipitatus DSM 14675
GCGGGTGTAGCCCCGGGCCAGCAGCGCCTCGGTGATGCGCGGCAGGTCCGCCACGGAGTCGATGGACTGCGGCGTGGAGTTGATGCCGTCGAAGTCGGAGCCCATGCCCACGTGGTCCACGCCGGCCACCTTGGCGATGTGGTCGATGTGGTCGATGAGGGACTCGAGCGGCGGGCGCCGCACCTTGGCGGCCCACTCCCAGCTCGCCGCCCCCTCCACCCGGAACTTCGTGGCGGCATCCGCGCCCTGGTGCTTCGCCGTCAGGGCCTCCAGGGCGGCGTTGCGCTCGGGCGCCATGGCCGCGTACGACTGGCGATAGGTGTCGTCGATGAACGCGGAGAAGTAGTTCACCATGACGACGCCCCCGTTGGCGGCGACCGCCTTGAGCATCTCGTCCGTCATGTTGCGCGGGTGGTCGGTCAGCGCGCGGGCCGACGAGTGCGACGCGATGACCGGCGCGCGCGTCACCTTCAGCGTGTCGAAGAACGTCTTGTCGGACACGTGGGAGATGTCCACGAGCATGCCCAGCCGGTTCATCTCGCGCACGACGTCGCGGCCGAAGTCGGTGAGGCCGTCATGGTGCTTCACGGCCGCGTCGGTGATGTCGCCCGAGGAGTCCGCCCACTCGTTCGTGTTGGACCAGGTGAGCGTCATGTAGCGCACGCCCAGCCGGTAGAAGTCGCGCAGCACACCCAGGTCGTTCTGGATGGCGTGGCCGCCCTCGACGCCCAGCAGCGTGGCCAGCTTCTTCTGCTTGCCCGCGCGCGCGGCGACGATGTCCTTGGAGGAGAGCGCCAGCACCATCTGGTCCGGGTACTTCTCCACCGCGTTGAGCACCGTGTCGATGAGGCGCAGCGCGCGGTGGGTGTACTGCCCGGCGAACTCCTTGGGCTCCACCCAGATGGAGAAGAAGGCGGCGCCCAGGTTGCCCGCGCGGGCGCGCGACAGGTCCAGGTGTCCCTGCCCGTTGGGGGGCTGCGAGCCCAGGTCGAAGCCCTCCTCCAGCATGCGCAGCGGCGTGTCCACGTGCGTGTCGATGATGAGCGCCGACTCGTGGATGGCCCGGGCCTTCGCGGAGACCGGCGCGGGAGCCACGGGAGGAGCCGCGAGCGCGGGCGCGGAGAGGAGCAGTGCGGCGAGGACGAAGCGGTTCACGCGGGCACCTCGTGACGGCGGGACGCGCGAACTCTTCCATGGAGCCCTGTCCTCGTCCAACCGTGGAGGTCGTGCGTGCTCTCGCGCCGCGAGAGGCCCCTGGAGCCCCTCCACCCGTCCCCGACGCAGGACACCTCCGGGCCCCCTGCACGGTGCTCGAAGCCCCTCTCCTGGGGACGCAGGTCTGGCACGGCGACTGCTCATGCCGACGTCGACCTCAGGCGGTCGAGCCGGAGAGGGCCGCGCCGTGGTGGCGCGGTCGAGCGTGGTGGAGGTGGATGATGCTGATGGCGGGGAAGCGATTGGCGGTGTTTTCCATTCGCGAGGGCAAGGGCGGGAGCATCTGGGTGCGCGCGGGCAGCGCGTTCGTGAACAAGGACGGCTCGCTCAACGTGCTGCTGGATGTGCTGCCCTTGGACGGCAAGCTGCACGTGCGGGAGGCGGCGGAGAAGCGGGACACGCCGGGGCTGGGCGGCCGGTACGCCCCCGAGCTGGGACTGGACGCGGCCCCCGTGGGAGGCCATTCGTGAGGGCCGCGTGGGGATTGCTCGCGCTGGGCCTCTTCATGGGAGGGCCTGGCGTGGCGGACGCGGCCCCCGCCTCGCGCACCCAGTACTCGGGCGTGGTGAACCTCAACGAGGCGTCCGCCTCCGAGCTCGACCTGCTGCCGGGCGTCGGTGAGAAGGCGGCGCAGCGCATCATCCAGCACCGGGGCAAGCGGCCCTTCCAGCGCGTGGAGGAGCTCGTCCGCGTGAAGGGCTTCGGACGGAAGAAGTTCCTCAAGCTCAAGGCCCACCTGACCCTGAGCGGCCCCACCACGCTGAAGGTGGAGCAGGTGGCCCCGACCCTGGAAGGAAAGGAGGTGGTCGCCGCGAACAACTGACCTGACCTTTTATTCGGGAGTGAGTGCCGCCGCCCGGGTTTCCCTCGTGGCCCGGGCGGTGGCCCTGCCGAGACCCGACCTCGTGCCCGGGGGACGACCAGGCACGGCGCACGGGACGTTTGTATCCGGGACCCGGCTGGTAGAGCATCCGCGCCCATGAACCGACGACTGCCCCGACTGCTCACCGCGCTGCCTGTCTCGGCCGCGCTGGTTGCTCCGCCCGTGCTCGCGTGTACCAGCATGCTGGTCAACAAGGGCGCCACGGCGGATGGCGCCACGCTGATGACCTACGCCGCGGACGCGCACGAGCTGTATGGCGAGCTGTACCACACGCCCGCGCGCCGCCACGCGGCCGGCGCCCAGCGCGACATCATCGAGTGGGACACCGGCAAGTTCCTGGGCCGCATCCCCGAGGCGCCGGTGACGTACTCCGTCATCGGCAACATGAACGAGCACCAGCTCTCCATCGGCGAGTCCACCTTCACGGGCCGCAAGGAGCTGGAGGGGCCCGCGGGCATCATCGACTACGGCTCGCTCATCTACATCACGCTGGAGCGCGCCAGGACGGCGCGCGAGGCCATCACCGTGATGACGAAGCTGGTGGCCGAGCACGGCTATGCCTCCACCGGCGAGTCCTTCTCCATCGCCGACCCGAAGGAGGCCTGGCTCCTGGAGATGATTGGCAAGGGCGAGGGGAAGAAGGGCGCGGTGTGGGTGGCGCGCAAGCTGCCCGAAGGGCACATCACCGCGCACGCCAACCAGTCGCGCATCGAGCAGTTCCCGCTGAACGACCCGGAGAACACGCTCTACTCGCCGGACGTCATCTCGTTCGCGCGCGAGAAGGGCTGGTTCAAGGGCGCGGACAAGGACTTCAGCTTCGCGGAGACGTACCACCCGCTCGACTTCGGCGGGCAGCGCTTCTCCGAGGCGCGTGTGTGGAGCATCTTCCGCCGCGCGGCGCCGTCGCGGAACTTCGGCCCGGAGTACGCGGATGGCTCCGCGCCGGGCAAGCGGCTGCCCCTGTGGGTGAAGCCGGACCAGAAGCTGTCCGTGCAGGACGTCATGGGGCTGATGCGGGACCACTTCGAGAACACGCCCCTGGACATGTCCAAGGACGTGGGCGCCGGCCCCTACGCGATGCCCTACCGCTGGCGGCCCATGACGTGGGAGGTGGACGGCAAGAAGTACGTCCACGAGCGCGCCATCTCCACGCAGCAGACGGGCTTCTCCTTCGTCGCGCAGATGCGCGCCTCCATGCCGGCCCCCATCGGCGGCGTGCTGTGGTTCGGCGTGGATGACACGTCCATGACTGTCTACACGCCCATGTACGCGGGCATCCGCGAGGTGCCCCGGAACTTCTCCCAGGGCGTGGCCAGCCGCGGCGCCTTCTCCTGGGACTCGTCCTTCTGGGTGTTCAACTGGGTGTCCAACCAGGCCTATGCGCGCTGGAGCGACGTCTCCGTGGACGTGCACAAGGAGCAGGGCGCGCTGGAGGGGCAGTTCCTGGCGGACCAGGCGGACATCGAGCGCACCGCGCTGGAGCACTACAAGCGCAGCCCGGAGGAGGCCCGCCGCTTCCTCACCACGTACTCCGTCCAGCAGGGTGAGAAGGTCCACGCGCGCTGGAAGAAGCTCGGGGAGACGCTGCTCGTGAAGTACATCGACGGCAACGTCCGCGACGAGCAGGGCAAGGTGAACCACCCGAAGTACCCGGACGGCTGGTACCGCCGCATCGCCCAGGAGAAGGGCAAGAGCCTGCAGATGCCCCCGGAGCCGGAGGCCCCCAAGCCGGCCCCGGCCCCCGCTCCGGTGGCCGCCCCCGCCCCCAAGGCGGCGCCGGCCCAGCCCGCGAAGCCCACCGTGGCCCCGGCCCCGTAGTCCCCACCGCGTCGGTCCTACCCCTCCCTGGCGGGCAACCCGCTGGGGAGGCTGGCCCCTGGAGCCCCTCGGCGGGAGCAGCCCGGCGAGGGCCTCCAGGACCCCTCCCCCGGGGTGGACGGCCAGGCAGCCGCCGGGGGAGCCCCGAGCGAGGCGGGATGCGAAAGCCTCACACGGCTTGCCGGTGACTGGTACACAACGGATTTTGGACGGCGGGGGGAACGCGAAGAGATACACCTCCTGCGACGCGACAGACTTGGCAGAGACAGGGAGGCGGCAGGTGAAGGAAGATGAAGTGATGAAGGAAACGGCCACTGGGGAGCCGGAACCCCACGAAGGCGAGCGGCTCAAGGGCCCGCCGCTCGGTGAAGTGCTCGAGTTCATGCGGCTGCTGTGGGCCGTGGACCACGGGCTGCAGTCCACCTCGAAGCGGATGGAGTCGACGCTGGGCCTCACCGGTCCGCAGCGGCTGGTCATCCGGCTGGTGGGACGCTTCCCCGGCATCACCGCGGGCACGCTGGCGCAGATTCTCCATGTCCACCCCAGCACCCTGACGGGCGTGCTCAAGCGGCTGGAGAAGCGCGGCCTGCTGGAGCGCAAGTCGGACCCGCTGGACGGACGCAAGGCGCTGTTCGCGCTCACCGAGTCCGGCCGCTCGCTCGACATCCCCTCCGAGGGCACCGTCGAGTCCGCCGTGCAGCGGGTGCTCGCTCGCATGTCGCGCAACCGCATCCTCGCCACCCAGGACGTGCTCACCGCGCTCGCCCAGGAGTTGGGAGGCGTCCCCGCGCCGGCCGAGTCCGCCGAGGAGTCCTCGGACGGCAAGCCGGACGCTCGCTGAGCAGGAAGGCAGCAACCCACACCCCCGAGGGCCGGCCCCCGCTGGCCCCTTGAGCCTTCCCCGCGGAAACCATGCCCCAGGGCCCCGCCTCGCCGCCGTGCCGCGAGGCCCGTTGGTGCCCTGGCCGCGCGTTGCCTCCCGGACCCTCCCCCCGCCTCGTCCTTCGTCCTCCGGACACCCCCCACCCGCCCCAAGAGAAATCCGGAGGCTCAAGCACCTCGCGGCCCGTCGGCCGTTGCTAGAGAATCGGGAAATAGGCACCCCTGTCAGGGGTTGCCTCGACTCCGAGCGGACAGGACAGCGTGAACCTCGACACCCCGCAGAGCCCAGGCCCCGAGCTGCCGCCCCCGCCTCCTCCGCCTCCGAGCGCGCCCACCCCGGTGGGAGTGTCCTCGCGAGGCCGGGGCGTGGAGGCGCTGCTCCAGGCCGTGCGCGTGCGGCAGCGGCGCTTCCTGTGGCTCCAGGGCGCGGCGCTCGGGGTGCTGGCCGCCGCCGCGCTGACGGTGGGCGGCGGGCTGCTGGGGCTGGTGGCCCCGAGGGTGGGCGGCTCCCTCGTGGGAATCGCGGTGCCGGTGGGGGTGGCGCTGGCGTGTGTCTTCGGGCTGTGGCTCGCGCGGCGGCGCGTGGGCGACGACGTGCTCACCGCGCGGCGGGTGGGCCAGCGTCGGCCGGAGCTGTCCCTGGACGTGCTGGCCGCGGTGGAGCTGATGCGCGAGCGCGGCGGACACGCCAACGGCTCGCCGGAGCTGGCGGACGCGTTCCTCCAGCAGATGGACCAGCGCGTGCGCACCGTGGACGTGCGCGCCATCGTCGACGTGCGCCCCGTCCAGCGCGCGGGCCTCCTCGGCTTCGGCGGGCTCCTGCTCCTCGCGCTGGTGCTGGGCATCTGGGGCGAGAAGTGGAGCGCGGGGCTCAAGCGCATCGTGGAGGTGTCGCGCGCGCCGGAGACGCAGGCCCAGGCGGAGCCCATCACCGGGGACATCGAGCTGACGTACCGCTACCCCGCCTACACGGGCCTGTCCCAGCGCACCGTCCCCGGCACCGACGGCGCGGTGAGCGCGCCCGCGGGCACCGAGGTCCAGCTCAAGACGCGCTCGGACCGCGCCATCGAGCGCGCGGAGCTGGTCCTCAACGGCACCGAGTCCGTGCCCCTGAAGGTCACCGGCAACCGGGACTTGGAGGGCACCTTCATCGCGAAGCAGAGCGGCCACTACCGCTTCGTCTTCTACGGCAAGCGCGAGAAGCCCCTCGCGGTGGGCCCGGACATCTCGCTCACGGTGGAGGCCGACAAGCCGCCGCAGGTGACGCTGATGACGCCCGCGGCGGAGCTGGAGGTGGACCCGGGGCAGAAGGTGACGCTCAAGTACGAGGCCACCGACGACTACGGCCTGTCGTCCCTGTCGCTCGTGTTCCGCAAGCCGGGCGCGCAGCAGGACACGCGCGTGCAGCTGCGGCGCGAGGACGGACGGCGCAGCCGCGACACGTACGCGTGGGACTTGGGCTCGCTCAAGGTGGACCCCGGCGACCGGATTACGTACTTCGTGGAGGCCCAGGACAACGACGCGGTGGAGGGCCCCAAGAAGGGCGTCAGCCGCACGCAGGTGCTGCGCATCTACTCCGCCGCCGAGCACCACCGCGCCGCGCTGGAGAAGGCCGAGCAGCTGTGGGGCCGCATGGTGGACCACCTCGCGGACCGCCTGGAGGGGCCGGACCGGGAGAAGCAGAAGGACCCGCAGGCCATCGCCGCCGCGGGCTCGGTGGACACCAGCGGCCAGCAGCTCATCACCGACATGCGCACCCTGGCGCAGACGCTGTCGCGCGAGCGCGACGTGCCCTCCGAGCTGGTCTCCGCGCTCGCCAACATCTCCGAGTCGCTGGGCAGCCACATCGGCGGCACCGCGGACTTCCGCCGCCTCTACCTGCGCACGCAGCGCGCGCGGGGCGAGGACTGGGGCACCGGCAACCGCCTGTCCGCCGTGGTGACGGAGGAGATTGGCGAGCTGGAGAAGGACATCCTCTACCTGGAGGCGCTGCTGGACCGGCAGAAGCTGGAGGCGCTCCAGGAGATGGCCAAGCAGCTCTCGCAGGAGCGGCGCGAGCTGTCGCGGCTCATCGAGGAGTTCAAGGCGAACCCGGACGAGTCCGCGCGCCAGGCGGTGATGGAGCAGATTCAGCAGCTCAAGGCGCGCATCCAGGAGCTGATGCAGCGCATGGCGGAGATGCGCAAGGGCATCCGCGACGAGCACCTCAACGCCGAGGCCCTGTCCGAGATGATGAAGGACCAGGACCTGCAAAGCGCCCTGGACGACGTGGAGAAGCTGATGCGCGAGGGCAAGACGGACGAGGCGCTCGCGAAGCTCCAGGAGCTGGGCATGCAGATGGACGAGATGCTCAAGGGCCTGGACGACGCCAACGAGGAGTTCGGCGGGGAGCAGTACCCGGAGCTGGCGGAGAAGTTCGGCAAGTTCATGGAGGACCTGAAGGGCACCGTGGACGAGCAGCAGCGCGTGGCGGACCAGACGCGCAAGCTGCGCGACCAGGCCCGGGCGCAGAACAAGGAGCGGCTGAGCGAGCGCGGCCAGGCCATCAAGGACGACCTGATGCGCAAGGTGCAGCAGGCCCAGCAGACCTACGACAAGCTCAACCCGGAGCACCTCAACAGCCGCGCCGCGCGCCCGCTGGAGGAGATTCAGTCCGAGCTGAGCAACGTGGAGAACGCGCTGAAGGTGAATGACTTCGACCTGGCCTCGGAGGCCGCCACGCGCGCGGAGGACGCGGCCCGGCAATTGTCCACGCTGGGCGAGCAGCAGAAGCAGCTCGACGAGATGTTCGGCAACCCGCCCGAGGTGCGCCAGCAGTCCGCGGAGCTGGCCCAGCGGCTGGAGCGCGACGCGCGCAACGTGCAGGACATCAACCGCCAGCTCCAGTCGCTCTTCCCGCCTCCCGGCTCGCAGCTCTCCCAGCAGGAGAAGCAGCAGCTCCAGCAGCTCTCCCAGGAGCAGCAGCAGCTGGAGCAGCGCACGCAGAACCTGCGTCAGCAGATGGAGGAGATGGAGCAGACGGCGCCGCTGTTCGGCGAGGAGGCCGCGCAGCAGATGGAGGGCGTGGGCCAGCGCATGGGTGAGGCCGCGCAGCGGATGCAGGGCAAGGACCCGGGCCGAGGCTACGGCGAGCAGCAGGCGGCGCTGGAGGGCCTGCGCCAGTTCCAGCAGCAGATGCAGCAGGGCCAGAAGGGCCGCAAGGGCGGACTGCCCTTGCCGGGCGGCATGAGCGGACGCAAGCAGGGCAACGCGGGCAGGGACCCGAAGGACCAGGTGGAGCTGCCGGACGAGGATGCCTTCCAGGCGCCCAAGGAGTTCCGCAAGGACCTGCTGGACGCGATGAAGCAGGGCGCGCCGGAGAAGTACCGCGAGCAGGTGAAGCGCTACTACGAGGAGCTGGTGAAGTGAGGAACGGCCTGGGAAATCGCTGGGTGGTGCTCGCGCTGGTGGTGGGGCTGGCCGGGCCCGCCGCCGCGCAGGACGCGGCGCTCAAGGACGAGGCGAAGACGCGGCTGGGCCTGGTGGAGCAGAGCCTGGATGACTGGGACGTGCCCGGCGCGCGGCGCGCGCTGTCCGAGGTGGAGAAGCTGATTCCCGCCGACGTGGAGCCGCTCAACTACTTCCAGGGCCGGGTGGCCTTCGAGGAGGGCCGCTACGACGACGCGGTGGAGCTGCTCACGGGCGCCCGCATCGAGGACAAGCCGGGCAGCTACCTGCGGCTGGCCAAGGACACGCGGGACATCGTCAAGAGCCACGAGCGCGCGGAGAGCGAGCACTTCGTCTTCCTGTACCCCAAGGGCAAGGAGCAGGTGCTGGTGCCCTACGCGCTGGAGACGCTGGAGGGCATCCACCGCGCCATGGCGGAGGACCTGGGGTGGACGCCTCCGGGCGGGAAGATTCGCGTGGAGGTGGTGAACAACGCGCGCGAGCTGTCGAAGGTGAGCACGCTCACCGAGAAGCAGATTCGCACCACGGGCACCATCGCCATCTGCAAGTTCAACAAGCTGATGGTGACCAGCCCCAAGGCCGTCGCGCAGGGCTACGACTGGCAGGACACGCTGGCGCACGAGTACATCCACCTGGTGGTGAGCCAGATGAGCCGCAACTCGGTGCCCATCTGGCTGCACGAGGGGCTGGCCAAGTTCCTGGAGTCGCGCTGGCGCGGCAAGGCGGGCCTGGCGATGACGCCCTCCACGCAGGCGCTGCTCGGCAAGCGGGTGAAGGCGGACACGCTCATCCCGTTCGAGAAGATGCACCCGTCCATCGCGCTCCTGCCCACGGCGGAGGACGCGGCCACGGCGTTCGCGGAGGTGTTCTACGCCATCGACTACGTGCACCAGTCCAAGGGCGCGGCGGGGCTGCGCGCGGTGGTGGGCGAGCTGAAGGCGGGGCAGACGGACCGGAAGGCGGTGGAGGCGGCGATGGGCATGAGCTTCCCCCTCTTCGAGAAGGCGTGGCTGGCGCACATCAAGAAGCAGCCCTTCCCGGCGGAGCTGGTGCCTCGCGATGACCGGGTGGTGTTGAAGGAGGACGCCAAGGGCAAGGTGAAGGACGACAGCGAGAAGAAGGGGCGTGAAATCTCCTTCGGCGACTTCAACGAGGTGGCGGAGGTGCCGGCGCGCAAGTTCGCGCACCTGGGGGAGCTCCTGCGCGAGCGCAACCGCGTGAAGGCCGCCGCCGAGGAGTACGCCAAGGCGCACAAGCTGGTGGGCGACAAGTACGAGTCCGTCTCGAACAAGTACGCGCTGGCGCTCCTGGAGCTCAAGCGGCTGGACGAGGCGGAGTCCGTGCTGCGCGGCAGCCTGCGCGTGCACCCTGGCTCCCCCGCGACGAACGTCCACCTGGGCCGCATCCTGCTGCACCGCAAGGACTACCCGAAGTCGAAGACGGCGTACCTGGAGGCGCTCGCGTCGGACCCGTTCGACCCGGAGATTCACGTGGCGCTCACGCGCATCCACGACGCGCTGGGCGAGACGGCGCTGTCGACGCGCGCGAAGACGGCCACGGCGGTGCTCACCGGCTTGAAGCCCGCGGAGGTGGAGCAGCTCGCGCAGCGCTTCCTGCGTGACGATGGCGCGCTGTCGGAGACCACCGTGCCCGCGACGGGCGGCGCACCCGCGAAGCCCACGGCGCCACCACCGGCGGCGCCACCTCCAGACGCGGGGCGCTGAGGGCACCTCGCGAAGGAGCGCACCGCTCCACGAGTGCGCTGGCGACGGAGGCACTGCCTTTGCCGAGCCGCCTGCGCACCACCCCACGTGTGCGCTGGCGACGGAGGCACTGCCTTGCCGAGCCGCCTGCGCACCGCCCCACGTGTGCGCTGGCGACGGAGGCACTGCCTTGCCGAGCCGCCTGCGCACCGCTCCACGTGTGCGCTGGCGACGGAGGCGCTGCCTTTGCCGCGCCGCCTGCGCACCGCTCCACGTGTGCGCTGGCGACGGAGGCACTGCCTTGCCGAGCCGCCTGCGCACCGCTCCACGTGTGCGCTGGCGACGGAGGCGCTGCCTTTGCCGAGCCTCCAGCGCAATGGAGTGAGGAGCCGCCACTCCCGCTCCGACCTGCATGGGATGCAGTGGAGCCTCCAGCGCGAAAGCGCGTGGCACCATGACTCCCGCGCCTCCGCGGGTGTTGGCGCGCCTCTCGCTGTCGCGGGGCAGCGACGGGCCCCATCCCAACGCACGCATGCACAGCCAGGTCCTCGCGCCCACGGGAGCAGGCCGGCGGGCGCTGAACCCCTCGCTCCTCGAGCGCGGCGCTCCGGGTGTCTACATTCAGGCGAGGAGGCGCCATGGACATCCGGCCGCTCATCTCGCTGTCCGCCCGGCTGATGGAGCTCGCGGGCGTGGGCTCCATGGTGCTGGGCGCCCTGCTCGGCACGGGGCTCCTGCTGTTCCGTCGCCAGGGGCTCTCCGCTCCCGAGGCCTACCGGCGCTTCCGGCTCAACCTGGGCCGCGCCATCCTGCTCGGCCTGGAGTTCCTGGTCGCCGCCGACATCATCCGCACCGTGAGCGACCAGCCCACGCTCTCGGGCGTCCTCGTGCTGGGCGTCATCGTCCTCATCCGGACGTTCCTCAGCTTCACCCTCACCGTTGAGCTCGAGGGTCGCTGGCCCTGGCAGCCCGAGCGCAAGCGCCCCGCAACCACCCCACCCGCCCTGCCCCCGCCACCCGGCAAGCTCGCCCGGCCCGAGGCCGCTGGCGCCAGCGCTCGACACTAGCGCTCAGGACAGTTTTCGGAGACAGCCGGGTGCGCTAGGACACCGCCCCATGTCCATCCGAAATCTCACTGTGGTGACCCTGCTGGCCCTCGGCTCGGTGCTCACCGGTTGCTCCAGCAACGCCGATACCATCTGCGACCGCCGCCGGGAGTGCATCAACGACGACCTCGACACGGACCGGTGCGCCGACGACATCAACGACTGGATTGATGACAAGAACACCAAGGACCGCAAGGAGCGCGTCGAGGAGTGCGCCGACTGCCTGTCGGGCCGCAGCTGCGCGGAAGCCCTGGAGCGATGCCTGGTCGACTGCGCCGGCATCCCCTGAGCGCTGAAACAGACCGGGGCCCGCTGACTCGACGCGGGCCCCGGGGTGTCACCTGCTCACGCTACTTGCGCGTCCACTGGTCCAGCCAGGCCAGCACCTCGTCGTGCCACTGCAGGCTGTTGGCGGGGCGCAGGACCCAGTGGTTCTCCTCCGGGAAGTAGAGGAGCTTGGACGGGATGCCCTTGCGCTGGAGCGCGGTGAACGTGCCCAGGCCCTGCGTCTCCACGACGCGGAAGTCCTGCCCACCGTGCACCACCATCATCGGCGTCTTCCACTTCGCGATGTGGTTGATGGGGCTGTGCTTGCCGTAGCCGTCCGGGTTCTCCCACGGCGTGCCCTTGTGCTCCCACTCCGGGAACCACAGCTCCTCGGTGTCGAAGTAGCCCATGCGCTCGTCGAGGATGCCGTCGTGGTTGACCAGGCACTTGAAGCCGTCCGGCCAGTTCCCGGCAATCCAGTTGATCATGTACCCGCCGTAGCTCGCGCCCAGCGCGCACTTCTTCTCCTTGGAGATGAACGGGTAGCGCTGCAGCGCCGTCGCCACGCCCTTCTGCAGGTCCTCCAGCGGCTTGCCACCCCAGTCGTCGCGGATGGAGTCCGTGAAGGCCTGGCCGTAGCCCGTGGAGCCGTGGAAGTCGACCATCACCGCCACGTAGCCGCGGCCCGCGTACACCTGCGGGTTCCATCGGTAGTGGAAGTGGTTGCCGAACGAGCCCTGCGGTCCGCCATGGATGAGGAAGGCCAGCGGGTACTGGCGCTTCGGGTCGAAGTCCACCGGCTTCACCACGTACGCGCGCACCGTCTCGTTGTTCCAGCCCGGGAACTCGAACTGCTCGAAGCCGCCGAAGCGCACGCGCGCCAGCGCCTCCTGGTTCACGTCCGTCACCTGCTTCGCGCCGGAGCCATCCGCGTTCATCACGAACAGGTCCGCGGGCGAGTCCAGGTCGTCATACACGTAGACGATGCGGCCCCCGGCGGCCGGCTGCGGCGCGTCCGCGGTGCCGTCCTTCGTGAGCTGGCGCACGCCGCCCGCCACGTCCAGGGCGAAGATGGGCTGCTGGCCCAGGTGGTTCGCCGCCGCGTAGAGCGTCTTGCTGTCCGCGCTCCACGCCAGCGAGCCGGCGGAGCGGTCCCAGTCCTCGGCGAGCACGCGCTCCTGGCCGCCCGGCCACGCGCGGAGGATGACGCGGTAGCGGTCCGCCTCGTAGCCCGGGCGCGACATCGCCAGGTACGCGAGCGTCTTGCCGTCCGGGCTGAACACGGGGCTGGTGTCCGTGGCGCGGTTCTTCTCGGTGAGCTTGCGCGGCTTCTGCTTGCCGTCCACCGGGGCCACGAACAGGTCCAGGTCGGTGGACCAGGACTCGGTGCGGCCCACGTCGCGAGCGGTGAAGACGACGCTCTTGCTGTCCGGCGTGAAGGTGTACTCCTCCGGGCCGCCGAAGGGCTTGGTCGGACCGTCCGCGTCCATGCCCTTCATCACGTCCACGGGCGCACCGCCGGCCACGGGGACGACGAACACGTGCGAGCGCCGGCCGTCCTTCCACGTGTCCCAGTGACGGGCGAACAGCTTGTCGTAGGTGCGGCCGGTGGCCTTGCGCTTGGAGCGCTCCGCCTCGCGCTGGGGGGTGCACTCCAGCGTGCCGCAGTCGGGGAACACCTCCATGCCCACGGCCAGCTTCGTGCCGTCGGGGGACAGCTTGAAGCTGCCGACGTCCACGGGGAGCTGCGTCACCTGGAGCGGCTCGCCGCCGTCCACCGGCAGGCGCCACACCTGCGAGGAGCCGCCGCGCGAGGAGAGGAAGAAGAGGCTCTTGCCGTCCTGGGCCCAGGTGGGGTCCGAGTCCGAGTCCGGATGCGACGTGAGCTGGCGCGAGCCAGTCCCGTCCAGGTTGACGAGCCACAGGTCATTGCGGCCGCGATTGGCCTCCAGGTCCGTGGAGCGCAGGACGTAGACGACCTGCTTCCCGTCGGGGGAGACGCGCGGGTTGCTCACCCGGCGCATCGAGACCATGTCGTGGTGGTTGAACGGCTGGGTCCGGGCCTGCGCCGGGGCTGCGGCGAGTGCCAGGGCCGCGACTAGCGACAGCGGCAAGGTGTCCTCCAGGGTAGGCCCGCGCGCTTGCCTCCAGACAAGCGGACGGGCGGGGCTTTCGAGGGTGGACCGTGCCCGCTCCTCCGGGCGCTGTCCACCTTGGGGCCCCGGAACATGCGAGCGCCCGCTGTATGCCCGGCGCGCCCAGAAAGAGCGCTGGCACACGGCCAAGGAGGGTGGACCCCCACGCCGCGAGGACCGGGCGGGTGAGCCCTTGGCGCGAGGAAGCCATGACGTGGCGCGGCACCCGGGTTAGTGAGAGGGCATGAGCGAGCCCATCACCGTCCGCGTCTGGTCCGACTTCGTCTGTCCCTGGTGCTACATCGGCCTCCAGGAGGTGAAGAAGCTCCGGCGGGAGTTCGACATCGAGGTGGACTGGAAGCCGTACTTCCTCCGCCCCGAGACGCCGCCCGAGGGGCTCCCCCTCCCCGCCCACATCCGCGAGAAGCTCAAGGACCCGAACTATCCGCTGAAGGTCCGGGCCGCGGAGGCCGGGCTGACGATGGTGTACGGGGAAATCATCCCCTCCACGCGGCGGGCGCACCAGGCGACGGAGTACGCGAGGACGCAGGGCAAGCTGGAGGCGTACCACTCCGCCATCCTGCGCCGGTACTGGAGCGAGGGTCAGGACCTCTGGCAGTGGGACACGCTCCGAGGCGCGGCCGAAGAGGCGGGCCTGGACCCGGACGCGCTCCAGCGCGCCGTCGAGAGCGGCCAGTTCGAGAAGGTGGTGGAGGACTCCGTGCGCGAGGCCCGGGAGATGGGCGTCACCGCGGTGCCCACCTTCGTGCTGGGCGACCGCTTCGGCATCCAGGGCGCGCAGGACTACTCCGTGTTCCGTCAGGCGATGGAGCGGCTGGGCGCGAAGCCTCGCGCCACGAGCTGAGCGGGGACGGACGCGTGCTCCTCAGAGGCCGTTGAGGAGCACGAGCATCCGAGGCAGCGCGTCCACACCCGCGCCGCCCGAGAGGCCGTGCGCCAGGGAGTGCAGCTCCGGGGATTGCTCGAGGTGCTTCGCGCTGAGCTGGAAGCACTCCACCGCCGCGGCATCCAGCCGGGCCTGGGCATCGTCGGGCCGCGCTTCGCACAGCGCCGCCACCGTCGGGTGCCCTGACAGCGTCCAGCGCAGCACCGAGGCGCGCAGCGTCAGCTTGAAGACGTAGTCCATCAGCGACGGCGCATCGGTGAACGGCAGGCGCAGCCAGTGATTCACCGCGTAGTGCCGGAAGTACTGCTCCACGCGAGGGCCCTGCATGGCGTCCAGCGTCGCGCGGCGCTCGGCGTGGAGGGCCCAGACGTCCTCGGGCGAAGCCTCCGCGCCGCCGTAGGAGTCGAGCACTCCGCGCGCCCACCCATGGAACCGCGCGCTGCCCGCGGACCCCAGGCGCGACTTGAGCACGGTGCCGCAGATGGCGGCCCAGGGGCCTCCGGGGAGGGAGATGGAAGTCAGTTGCTGGTGCAACCCGGTGAGCGCTGGCGTGGACTCGAAGTCGCTCAGCGTCGCGGCCAGGAGGGCGTCGGCGCCTTCTTCGCGGAACGCCTCGGTGCCTCGGAAGTAGAAGGGCCCCAGCCTTCGCGCCAGCTCACCGAGCATGAACAGGCGCGAGGCGAACGGGAACTCGCGTCGCTCCAGGAGGTGCAGCGCCACGGAGCGCACCCGGTCCGCGTGTCGCGACCATGCGTCCTCGCTTCCCAGCTCGCGCGCCAGCTCGGGCCTTCCCGCGAGCGACGCCTCCACGGGCACCTGCTCCAGCGCGTCCTCCGCGAGCAGACACAAGCGGACCACTTCGGGACAGCCGAACGAGCCCGTCACCTCGAGCCGCTCCGCGCGGCGGGTGGGGACTCGCGGGAACATGGCGCACGCGTCCGGCAGCACGGCCTCGCCGTACTTCTGGTGCAGCGAGCACAGCTTGCGCGCATCGAGGAACGTGCAGTGCCCGTCCTCGCGCTTCGCGATGTACGCGGCCTCCGCGCCCGTGCCGCTTCCCGGGTCGGGCAGGACGAAGGACTGGACTCGCTCGGCGTCCGGCCCTCCGGCCACCGCGTCCTGGAGGATGCGCCAGCGCGACTGGCTCACGGGGACGACCAGGCCCGCGCAGCAGGTGTCCTCGCAGGACTCGGTGAGGCACTGGAAGCGCGTCAGGTACCGAGGCGCGGTGACGGACATGGACCTCTTCGGGTTCAGACTTTGTCCGGCCGCTGAGCCACGACCGGGAGGGGACTGAAGGCTTCTCGGTCCAGGTGGGCGAACAAGCGCACCACGCAGGAGTCACAGATGGCGGCCCCGGCGGAGCCAGCATGGAGCCGGCCCGCGCGGGGCGCGGAGGCGCCGCAGAACGAGCAGCGCCGACGGGGGAGCGAGTGTTGAGACAAGACGACGAATCCCTTTCACCCCTCGCGGGGTGGCGTGACTACTTCCGGCCCAGCGCCTTCTTCACGAAGCGCCAGAAGCCACCCGCGCGCTCCTTCAGGTCCGCGCCGCGTCGGTCCTCGGCGGCCTTCACGGACTCCTTGCTGACCTGGAGCTGCTTCTGGAGCTCCTCGGGGGAGTAGCGCGTGGCCAGCGTGGCCTTCACTTCCCTGCGGGTGGAGTACTCGCGGGCCTCCACGTGGAGCACACACTCCGAATCCAGCTTGATGGTGACCGCGACTCGCACGGAGCCCTTCGGGCCCTTGGGCAGGCCCTCGATGCGCACGGTGCCCAGGTACTCGTTGGCGGAGATGTGGTTGTCCTCGCCCTGGAACAGGGACAGCTCGAGGACCTCCTCGTTGTCCTTGTTGGTGCTGATGGCGAAGGAGCGCTGGGCGGGGAGCGGGCTGTTGCGCTCGATGACGCGCTTGAAGGCGCCACCGGGCATGGCCACGCCCACCGTCATGGGCAGCACGTCGATGAGGACGACGCTGCTCACCTTGTCCACGGAGCCCGAGTACAGCGCCGCGCCGAGCGCCACGGCCTCGTCCGCGTTGACGCTGGCCTGCGGGCCCTTGCCGAACAGGCCCTTGAGCTTGTCGCGCACGAGCGGCATGCGGCTCATGCCGCCCACGAGGATGATGTCGTCGACCTCGCTGGCCTTGAGCTTCGCGTCGAGGAGCACGTCGCGCACGACGTCCACGGTGCGGCTGAGGAGCGGGTCGCAGATCTTCTCCAGCTCCTGGCGGTTCATCACGACGCGCAAGTCCCGGGGGCGGCCCGCGTCGTCCATCATCAGCATGGGGATGTGGACCTCGAAGCTGGCGCGCTCGGAGAGGGCCATCTTCGCGCGCTCGGCGGCGTCGCTGACGCGCGACAGGGCGATGCCGTCGCCGTTGAAGGCGAGGCCCTCCTTCTCCTGGAAGCGCTGGAGGAGGAAGTCGACGATGAGGTTGTCGAAGTCGATACCACCCAGGAAGATGTCGCCGCCGGTGCCGAGCACCTCGAAGACGTTCTTCTCGATTTTGAGGATGGTGGCGTCGAAGGTACCGCCGCCGAGGTCGTAGACGAGGACCTTCTTGTTGAGCTCGCGGTTGAGGCCGTAGGCGAGCGCGGCGGAGGTGGGCTCGTTGAGGATGCGCTCGATCTTGAGGCCCGCGAGGATGCCGGACTTGCGGACGGCTTCGCGCTGGGGCTCGGAGTAGTACGCGGGGACGGTGACGACGGCGCGCTCGACCTTCTGGTTGAGGTGGGCCTCCGCCATCTCCTTGCACTCGCGCAGGATGATGGCCTGCACTTCCTCGAGCGAGAGCACCGAGTCGCCAATGCGCACGGCGGCGCGTCCCGCGGCATCGGGGACGATGTCGTAGTGGAAGCGCTCGCGGACCTGGTTCACCACGGCGCTGTCGTAGGGGCGGCCGACCAGTCGCTTCGCGCCGTAGATGGTGTGCTGGGGGCGGAGGACGAGCTGGTTCTTCGCGCGGTGGCTGACGAGCAGCTTGTTCTGGTTGTTGAGCGAGATGACCGACGGGATGGTGTTGTAGCCCTCGCGCGAGCGCAGGACGATGGGCCGCCCGTTGGACAGGAGCGCCACGCACGAGTTGGTGGTGCCCAGGTCGATGCCGATGACCGGGCCCGTGCCCGCGATGTGCGGAGGCGGCGGGAGGAAGACTGTCTTCGGCAGGCCGCGCTCATCGAGGGCCGGGGCCGCGGGCGCCGACTTCGCGACCGGCGTCACCAGCGTGGGCGTCGCGACCGGCTCCGGGGCACGAGGTGCCTCGCGACGGACGTTCGGCAGCGAGGGTGAAGCCCCAGGCGGAGGTGGGACTCCCGCGCCCACCGACTGGAAGCCGGGCGGCGGCGGTGGCACACCCGCGTGCCCTCCCGACTGGAAGCCCGGCGGCGGCGGCGGGACTCCCGCGCCCACCGACTGAAAGCCGGGCGGTGGAGGTGGCACACCCGCGTGCCCTCCCGACTGAAAGCCGGGCGGCGGCGGTGGCACACCGGCGTGCCCTCCCGACTGGAAGCCCGGCGGCGGAGGAGGAACCCCTGCGCCCCCCATCGACGGGTGCCCCATCGGTGGAGGAGGCGGAACGCCAGCAGGCCCCATCGACTGGAAGCCCGGAGGAGGTGGCGGCGAGACTCCCGCGCCCCCCTTCGACTGCAACCCTGTCGGAGGAGGCGGCGGCTGGAACGCGGAGGCAGGAGGAGGCGGCGGCGCGGGAACACGCGGAGCCGCCACTCCAGGCGAGGCCCCCGCCTTCATGTCCGACACGTCGAGGTCGAACTCGAACGCCCCACCCAACGGTCGAGACGTCTTCGGATCCGGTGGCGGCGCGGCCGGAGGCAGCTCCTCCATCGCATCACTGAAATCCAGCTCGAACTCGAGACTCGCCTTGCTCTGCTTGTGCGCCGGAGACGAAGGAGGCGGCGGAGGCGGAGTCGCCGGACGCACGGCCGACACAGGCGGCGGAGGCGGAGCCGACACCGGACGCACCGCGGGCGCCGACGGGAGCTCCTCCACCGCGTCGCTCAAGTCCAGGTCGAACTCCGTCGACCCACCACTCACCTTCGCTGCCACGGGAGCAGGAGGCGGAGCACTCGGACGAGCGGCGGGCGCGGCTGGAGGCAACTCCTCCATCGCGTCACTGAAATCCAGCTCGAACTCCGCCCCACCCGCCTTCGCGGGCGGACGCGCAGGAGGCAGCTCCTCCATCGCATCACTGAAATCCAGCTCGAACTCCGCCCCACCCGCCTTCGCGGATACAGGCGCCGCCGGGCGCGCCTCCACCGCCTCACTCAAATCCAGCTCGAACTCGAGCCCCCCCGCCTTCGCCGAACCCACCGAAGCAACAGGCGCCGACGAGAGCGCCGCCTCCGACAGGTCCAGGTCGAACTCCATCGGCACGCCCACCTTCGACGGCGCCGACGCGGCGGACGAGGACTCCACCTCCACGGTGATGCCCACCTCGATGGGCGCCTCGTCGAGAATCTCCCCCATCGCCATCGGGGCCTCGCCACCCTCCATCTCGAAGTCGAGCCCAGGCAACGGCTCGTCACCCGCCGAGATATCGGGAGGCGGCGGAGTGCTCGCGATGAGCTCATCGAGCGGGATGTCCACGTCGCTCTCCGCGGCCGGAGGCGGCGGAGAGAAATCAAACGCCTCATCCAGCGCGGGCGCCGGAGGAGCCTCCAGGTCATCGAACAGCGAGTCGAGCGCCGCCCCCTGCACCGCACGCGGAGCCGGAGCCGCCACGGGCTTCGCCTGCACGGGCGCAACCGCGGGTGTCAGCGGCGCAATCGCGGGAGCCAGCGGCGCCACGACCGGAGCAACCGCGGGCAGCGGCGCCACGGGGGCCACGGACGCCTCCGCGCCACGCTGCAACAACATCATGTCCACGAGCGCGCGGCTGGCCGGGTCCAGTTCCTGGAACTGGAGCCCCATGCCCGGAGGCCCCGAGGGGTCCCCCACTTCGCGAACCCAGCGCACGTCGGCGGTGCCGCGCAGCACGCGCACACCTCCGGCGATCTGCACCTCGAACTTGACGGGTGTCCCCACGGGCTGCGGGGTGCGCGAGCGGATGAACATCCCGCCCGGGCTCAGGTTGGTGGCGAACTCCTCCGCGAAGCTCCCCACGCTCTCATGCTTGAGCTTCACCAACAGACCCACTGATTTCCGGTCCGTGGTGCGCCTGCCTTGATCCATGACCTTCCACCATCGCGGTACACAGCACGCGGCTCAAGTAGGTTTTGGACTCTCGGTTGGTTGCCAGGCCCCAGGGGGTCTCCAGGTGGGCCCACGGCCTACCTGCACCTTCCTGTATCTTCCCAGCCCCGCGAGGAGTCCGCCGCATGAGCACCGCCCCTCTCGCCGTGTCCCAGGCCGCCCCTCCCGCCCGCTGGCTGGTCAACCGCCGGCAAGACCTGCTCTCCACGCTGGGAGGGACGGGCGCGAGCCTCGCCCTGGTGGCGCTCCACGTCTGGGGAGGCGTCAGCAGCCTCGTGCTGTGGTGGGCCTGGGTCCTGGTGCTGGATGGGCCTCACCTCTTCGCCACCGTGTCCCGCACGTACCTGGACGCCCGGGAATGGCGGACGCGGCGCCGGCTGCTCCTGGGCAGCCTGGGCTGGTTCGCGGTGGGGCCCGCGTGCTTCGCCCTCTCGCTCGCGCTGGGGACGAAGCTGCCCTTCCTGCTGTTCCTCACCTTCGCCGCCCTCTGGGCGTACTGGCATGTCGTGAGGCAGCACTACGGCTTGATGTCCCTGTATCAGCGCAAGGCGGGTGAGGCCTCGCCCCTGGACCGCACGCTGGACCGCGTGACGCTGTATACGGGGCTGCTCGCGCCCTTCGTGGCCTTCGCCGTGAGCCATCCCACCGCGCGCAAGCAATTGGGCCTGACGGGGGAGCCCTCCTGGGAGCCCGTCGTCGCGGCGGCCTGCTTCACGCTGGTGCTGGCCGTGGTGCTCTTGAGCGCGGCGAGACAGCTGTGGCTCGGGCGCGCGGGAAAGCCGGTGAACGGGCCCAAGCTCTTGATGATGGCGTCGGCGGTGGGGCTGTCCGTGCTGGTGTTCTGGCCGTCCGTGTCATCGAAAATGGACTTCATCATGTTCGCCGTGGCGGTGACGGCGTTCCACAACGTGCAGTATCACGGCGTCGTCTGGTTCTATCACCGCAATCGCTATCACTCACCGGGCGCGGACACGGCGTCGTTCGGCTGGGCGCCCAAGGTCAGCCAGCGCTTCGCCATCTACGCTGTCTGCGGAGTTCTCTTCACACTGCTGTACCGAGGGCTGGGATGCGGCTTCGGCGCGCACCCGGGCTGTGCTGTGTTCGACGTGAAGCTCGCGCTGGGGGCGGGCCTCACGCTGCGGGACTTCATGGCGGGCTTCATCTGGGGCTTCGCGCTGCATCACTATTATCTGGACCAGAGAATCTGGCGGGTCAGCAGGGACGAAGGGCTGCACCGGGATCTGAAGCTGGGGGAGCACGGCTCACGAATGGCTCACCCTGAAGTGCGGACAGGTTGAAACCCAGCCGAGCCACCCTAGCTTCCAGGCCTCCCGGGGGCACGGCTCCCTTTTTGAAGCAGGTCCCCATGACAAGCCGCACCCCACTGCCCCTCCTGGCGGTGTTCGCGATCCTCGCCTGGCTCACGCCTCGAGGAAGCTTCGCGCAGGACGCCCACACGGGAATGGTCTCTCACGGCAGCCACATCACCGTGCCCTCCGGCACCGTCGATGATTGGGCCCTCCACGTCTCCCCGCGCGATATGGGATTCGAGGAGCCCCGGTCCGAGAAGGACAACGCCTTCCTCAAGTTCGAGTGCTACGTGGTGCAGATAAACCAGTACACGTGGCAGGTCGTCGCCCGATACAAGATGCGACCCTGGGAAGGGGAGGGACTCTGGCACAACGGCTTCGCCAACTACCTGCTCGTCCGCAAGTAGGCCGGGTGAAAGCAGCCCTCGGTCGAGCACCGTCTCCACCCGCGCGAGTACGCCAGGCCCGCCTGGCTTCATCCCCTCGAACGCGCGGCGGCCCATGGGAGAATCCAGGTCGAAGCCCTCGTGAGTGAGCTTCAACCGCGTGCCCGTCCCCTCCGGCACGAGCTCCCAAGTGACGATGGTGTTCAGCGCGAATCGGAACCGGAACAAACGCTCCGGCTCCACCGCCAGCACTTCGCAGGGCTGCTTTCCCCACGGCCCCATATCCATCGTGAAGCGGTGGCCCACCTCGGCGCGGATATCGCCGGCGGCCCACCAGCGGGAGACCTGCTCGGGCTCCGTGAGCGCACGCCACACGCGCGCCGGAGCCCGGGCATGCACAGGCACAAACCCTCGTCGCGCCTCAGCGGGGTGTCACCACCCGAAGGAACGCGTCCTGGTTCCACGCGACGCCGGCGCCATCGCGCTGCCAGCCCGTGACGGCCCAGCCCAGCCCGGGCGCCGTCGCGATGCCCGTGGCCGAGAGCACGCAGTGTCCGCTCGAGCAGTCCTGGGGTGGCAGCGTCCGGGACTCCTGCCCCGCGCCATCCGCGTCGAAGCGGGTGAGCACGTCGCCGCACACCACCGCCACGGAGCCCGCGTCATCCACTGCCGCGGAGACACCCTCGCGCGACTCATCGCCGCACTCCGGCTGCTTGAGCCAGCGCACCTCGCCGTCCGCGCCCACGCCCAGCACGAACGGGCCGGACGTCCCCAGCGAAGTGCCGCCCCACATCAAGAGCCCCTTGAAGTCGCCGGCCACCGTCACCAATCCCTCCGGCCCCACCGCCACCGACGTCACGCGCCCGTTCGCCCCCGGCACCTCCCGGCCCCACACGAGCTTCCCCGCCTCGTCGAACTCGAGCACCACGAAGCCCTTGCGGTTCTCGTCGCCGAACGACTTGCCGTCCACCTCCAGCTTCCCCACCAGCTGTCCCGCCAGCACCGCGCGCCCCGATGGCGCCACCGCCGCCGCGCGCAGGGATGTGCCCTCCTCCGTCCCCGTGAACCGCCGCGTCCAGCGCACCGAGCCATCCGCCGCGAAGTGCGTCAGCACCGGGTCCTTCACCTCGCCGTCCCACTCCTCGCCCGCCACCAGCACGCCCCCCAGCAGGTCCGCGGACGACGACCAGACCTTCTGCCCCACGCGCCGCTGCCACTCCGGCATCCCGTCCTCGGAGAAGCGCACCAGGAAGCCGTCCTGCGCCTCCCCCAGGCCGAAGTTCGCCGAGTAGAGGAACGCGTTGCCCGACAGGAACACCGCCCCGTCCGTGCCCGGCGACGCCGCCACGCGCAGCTCCGACAGCCGCATCCGGGGATGGACCCGCGTCCAGCGGACCTTCCCCTCCGGCGAGTACCGGGCCACCACCACGCCCAGCCGCTCTCCCGCCACGGGCGCCCGGTCCCCGTCCTGCCGGGGTGTCTGGGACACCACCATGACGACATCCCCGCCGCGCCCCACGGCCACGCCCGTGCCGGTGTCGTCCTGCGTCCCGCCCTCCAGAATCCCCCAGACAGCGGCCTCTTTCGCCTCGGAGGGCTGGGCGGTCGACTCGGGGGTGGGGGTCGACGTGCCGGACGGAGCCTCCTTGCCTGGGGCCCCTGGCTCCGGGGCGTCCTTGCCCGAGCCGCAGCCCAGGCCCGCGCCCCAGAGGAGGCACACCGGCACCACCACCCGCCAGCCTTGGAACCCACGTCCCGCTCGCTGTGACCGCATGCACGCTCCCCGGAGCAGGGGTTCGCCTTGGTGCGTCCCGCGAACCGGCTCCGCCGCAAACGGTAAGCAGCGTGTCCTCGACGTGGCATTCCCCCTCCCCCTCGGGGGGCTGGCCTCGCCCGGGGGGTATGCAGCCGGGGCGCGACGGGGGCCTGGAGGCCCGGAACGGAGTGTATGACAGAGGAATAGGCCCTCGCTCCAACGGTTGCCACCTCACGACTCGGCGGCGCGCAGGGAGGAAACCGGTTGGTCCGAGCGCCGCTCGCGAACTAAGAGACTCCTTCCATGGAAAGCGCCGCCCCTGCCCCACGTCCCGCGACCGACGCCTCGAGCGACGACCTCCGCGCAGTCGAAGAGCTTGCCCAGGCTCGCAACGCCATCGTCGGCCAGATTGAGAAGCGCGTCGTCGGCCAGCGCGAAGTGGTGGAGCACCTGCTCATCTCGCTCTTCAGCCGCGGCCACTGCCTCTTCGTCGGTGTGCCGGGTCTCGCCAAGACGCTGCTCATCTCCACGCTGGCGGACGTGCTCAACCTGTCCTTCAACCGCATCCAGTTCACCCCGGACCTGATGCCGTCGGACATCACCGGCACGGACATCCTGGAAGAGGACCGCAACACGGGCCGGCGCAACTTCCGCTTCGTGCAGGGACCGCTGTTCGCCAACATCATCCTGGCGGATGAAGTGAACCGCACGCCGCCCAAGACGCAGGCCGCGCTGCTGCAAGCCATGCAGGAGTACCGCATCACCGCGGGCGGCCACACGTACCCGCTGGACCTGCCCTTCCTCGTCTTCGCCACGCAGAACCCCATCGAGCAGGAAGGCACGTACCCGCTGCCCGAGGCGCAGCTGGACCGCTTCATGTTCCTGGTGGACGTGGGCTACCCCACCGCCGAGGAGGAGGTGCAGATCGTCAAGAGCACCACCGGCGGTGAGCAGCCGAAGCTCGAGAAGATTCTCTCGCCCGAGCGCATCCTCGCCCTCCAGGAACTGGTGCGGCGCGTGCCGGTGCCGGACCACGTGGTGCGCTTCGCGGTGGAGCTGGTGCGCAACACCCGCCCCAAGGAGCCCGGCGTGCCGGACTTCGTGGCGAAGAACGTGTCCTGGGGCGCCGGTCCGCGCGCGAGCCAGTACCTGGTGCTCGCGGCGAAGGCGCGCGCGATTCTCCACGGCCGCTTCGTGGCCACGGTGGAGGACGTGCGGGCGCTGGCGCGTCCGGTGCTGCGCCACCGCGTGCTCCCCAACTTCACCGCGGAGAGCGAGGGCATCACCTCCGTGAAGCTCGTCGACCAGCTCCTCTCCGTGGTGAAGGGCTAGCGCGGCGTGGTGCTCGACGCCCAGACCCTGGCCCGCATCAAGGGCGTGAAGCTGCGCGCGCGCGCGGTGATGGAGGGCGTGCTGTCCGGCCTCCACAAGAGCCCTCACCAAGGGCAGAGCGTGGAGTTCGCCGAGCACAAGGAATACGCCCCCGGCGACGAGCTGCGGCACCTCGACTGGAAGGCCTACGGCAAGTTCGACAAGTACTACGTCAAGCGCTTCGAGCATGAGACGAACCTGCGCTCGGTCATGGTCGTGGATGCGTCCGCCTCCATGGGCTACACGAGCGGCGCGCTGACGAAGCTGGACGTCGCCACCACGCTGGCCGGAGCGCTCTGCTACCTGCTGGTGCGTCAGCAGGACGCCGCGGGCCTGGCGCTGCTCACCGGCGGCAAGTGGAAGGACGTGCCGCCGCGCGCGTCCGCGGGCCACCTCAACGTGCTGATGGAGACGCTGGACGCCACGACGCCGGGCGGCGGCACGGACCTGGGCAGCGCGGCGGACCACCTGGCGGAGGTGCTGCCCCGCCGCTCCACCGTCATCGTCCTGTCCGACGTGCTGGACGAGAAGCAGGACGCGCTCAAGCGGGTGCTCGCGCTGCGCCAGCGCAAGAACGACGTGTCGCTGTTCCACATCGTGGACCCGGCGGAGCTGACGTTCCCCTTCGATGACCCCACCCTCTTCCTGGACATGGAGGGCGAGGGGCGCATCGAGGTGAATCCGCGTGAAATCAAGGAGAGCTACCTGGAGGAGTTCAACGCCTTCCTGGCGAACGTGAAGGCCTCCTGCGCGGAGGCGGACGTGGACTACGAGCTGGTGCGCACCGACGAGAAGCTGGACGACGTCCTCTTGCGCTACCTGGCCCGGCGCGGGAGGCGCGGGTGACGTTCGGCAATCCGTGGATGCTCCTGGGCGCGCTCGGGGCCCTCATCCCCCTGCTGGTGCACCTGTTCGACCGGCGCCGCCCCAGGCCACACCCGTTCGGCCCGATGGCCTTCGTGCTGCGCAGCCAGAAGCGCACCGCCAGCCGGCTCAAGCTCAAGCGGCTGCTCCTGTACGCGCTGCGCACGCTCATCCTGCTGGCCATCCCCATTGCCCTCGCCAAGCCGGAGCTGTCGAGCGACGCGCACGCCGCGCAGGTGGTGAAGGGCCCCGCCGCCACGGCCATCATCCTGGACGCATCGCTGTCCATGCGCTGGTCGGATGGCACGTCGCTCTTCGAGCGGGGCCGGGACGAGGCGCGCGACGCGCTGAAGGACCTCCTGCCCGAGGAGCCCGCCACGGTGCTGGTCTGCACGGGCACGCCCACCGCACCGCCCACGCCGGGCTTCGACCGGGGCCGGCTGCGGGGAATCGTGGACGAGGCGAAGCCGACGTACGGCGGCGCGGACCTGTCGCGGTGCATGGAGATGGCGGCGCGCTCGCTGGAGGAGAACCCGCTGGCGGCCAAGCGGCTGGTGGTGGTCTCCGACATGGCGGCCACCGCGTTCCGGCTGGAGGCCCCGCCGCCCACGGTGAAGGGCCCCACGGGCACGCTGGTGAAGCCGGAGGTGGTGCTGCGCGACGTGGCCGAGGGACGCGACGCGCTCGACAACCACGCGGTGGTGGACCTGAAGGTGGAGCCCGCGCTGCAAGCGGGACCTCGCGCGTTCCAGTTCACCTTCACGGTGCGCAACTTCGGGACGGAGGCGGCCAAGGACCTGGAGGCCGCGGTGCGCGTGGGCGAGTCGACGCTGGCCAAGGGCTTCGTCGACGTGCCCGCCGGTGGCACCACGCAGAAGGCGCTGACGGTGCGCTTCCCGCAGGGCGGTACGGTGGTGGGTGAAGTGACGCTCGCGCCGGACGCGCTGGCGGAGGATGACCGGCGCGCGTTCGTGCTGCCGGTGCCTCGCGCGCTCAAGGCGCTGGTGGTGAATGGCGCGCCGCATGCGACGCGCTACCGGGATGAGGCCTTCTTCGTGGACGCGGCGCTGACGGCGCCCGGCTCTCCGGTGGAGGTGGCCGTGCGCGACGCCGAGGTCGGGCTGCGCGAGGACTTCTCCACCTACGACCTGGTGCTGCTGCTCAACGTGGCGGCGCCGACCGAGGAGGAGGCCGCGAAGCTGACGTCCTTCGTGGAGAACGGCGGCGGCCTGTTCCTCAGCATGGGCGACCGGGTGAACACGGAGGACTACAACGCCCGGCTCGGCGCGGTGCTGCCTCGGCCGCTGCGCGTGGTGCGCACCAGCGCGGAGCGGGACACGGACCCGGAGGCGGAGACGAAGGCGGCGAGGCTCGCGCAGGTGAAGCAGGAGCACGTCCTGTTCGGGCCCTTCACGGGACGCGCGGAGGAAGGGCTCATCGGCGCGCGCTTCTACCGGTACATGCTGCTGGAGGCGGACAACCCGGCCTCCCCCGGCGCAAGCCAGGTGCTGGCCACGTACGAGGACGGCGCGCCCGCCGTCGCGGTGATGCGCAAGGGCAAGGGCCGCGTGGCCCTGTTCACCAGCACGGTGGACCGCGACTGGAGCGACTTCGCCATCCGCACCAGCTTCCTGCCGCTGATGCAGCGCTTCGCGGCGTACCTCACCGGCTCGCTCGAGGAGCGCGAGGAGGTGCGCGTGCGCGTGGGTGAGCAGGTGACGCTGCGACCGGAGGGCGCGCAGAAGGTGTCCGCGGTGCGCGCGCCGGATGGGAGCGAGCCGCCGGTGAAGGTGCAGCCGGATGGCTCGGTGGTGGCGGGGCCCGTGCTGGAGCCCGGCGTGTATGCGGTGCTGGGCGCGGATGGGAAGCAGTTGGCGGCGCTGTCCTTCGCGGCGGTGCTGGACCCGGCCGAGAGTGACTTGACGCGCGTGCCCCTGGAGACGCTCACCGCCTACTTCGGCGAGGAGACGGTGAAGGCGTCCAGCGGGGATGAGGACCGTCCCGCCGTGCCGCTGTGGACGTGGCTCATCCTGGCCGCGTGTGTCGCCTTCTTCTTCGAGGGCACGCTGCTGCGCAAGTAGTGCACATTCGAGCTAGCACGAACGTGTGACTCCCTGACGCGGGGAGGGGTCGGCACCTTGCCGACCACAAGACAACGCCCGCGGATGCAGTGGGGGGGACATGACGAGCGCCGAATTCCTGTCCGGGGAGAGCTTCGAGTCAGTCGAGGCCATGGACGCATTCCTCGAGAGCGACGAGTGGGAGGACGCCTTCGAGGAGCTGGAGGCGTTCGCCGACGAGTGGGGTGAGCTCGACGGCTTCGAGGACGGCTTCGACGAGGACCTGGACGCGGAAGGCGACGGCTTCGAGGACGAGCTGGAAGCCTTCGAGGAGGACGACGGCTTCGAGGGCTTCGAGCAGAGCCCCACGAGCGGCCTCTTCCTGCCCACCGCCGCGCCTCGGCTGGTGAGTGGACCCGCGGCCGTCGCGCTCGCCCGAGGGCTCAACCCCTTCGTGCTCGAGTCGATGGACGCCGATGACGCGGAGGCCTTCTTCCGCCGCATCGCCCGAGGCATCCGCGGCGCGGTGCGCACGGCGGGACGGGTGGCGAGGACCGCGGGCCGGGTGGCCCGGACGGTGGGACGCGTGGCCGCGCCGCTGGTGCGCCGCGCACTGCCCATCATCCAGCGCGTGGCCAGCGTCGCGGGCCCCTGGGGGCGCGTCGTCTCCGCGGGCATCGGCGCGGCGCGAGGGCTGATGGAGGGCCGAGGACTCCGCGGCGCGCTCGCGGGCGCCGTGGGTGGACTCATCCCGGGCGTGGGAGGACGCATCGCCTCGTCCATCCTGCGCGGAGACGGGGCGGATGACGATGCCTCGCTGGACGCGCTCGCGGACATGGCGGACGCGCGACAGGTGCCCGCCTCCGTGGCGCTGCCGCTGGGCGCGGGGCTCGCGACGCGCGTGGTGAGCCGGCAGGCGGTGCGACCAGGCACGCCGCTCGGGGCCGCGGCGCAAGGGGCGCTCCGGGCTCGGGCTCGCGCGGTGGAGCAGACGTTGATTCGTTCGGCCCTGCGCATGCCGGGGAACATGGGCCAGCGCTTGCGGCTCATGCGCGGCATCGCCCAACGGGCCGCGCGGCTCCTGCGCCAGCGCAGCACGGCCCAGGCCCTCCAGCTCATTCCCCGCGCGGTGAGAGGCGCCAGTCAGCAGGTGCTCGCGCGGGTCGCCCGAGCGCCCTCGCTGGGGGCCGTCTCGCCGGCCACCGCGGCTCGGCGGGTGGTGGCGCGCCAGCAGGTGCTTCGCCGCCTGCCGGTGGCCACGCTCGCCGCGGCGAGTGCACGCCAGGCCTTCGCCTAGCCGCGGGCTCCGGAACGCGCAGTCCATGCAGTGCCCCAATCGAGGAGGAAAGTGATGCAGCAGCCTTTCGAGGAGGAGTTCTCGGACCAGGGGGACGGCATGTCCGACCTGCTGGCCGAGGGGGAAGAGGGCTTCGAGGACGGCTTCGAGGGCGAAGGCTTCGAGGCCGAGGACTTCGAGGGTGAAGGCTTCGAGGCCGAGGGGTTCGACGGCGAGGGCTTCGAGAGCGACGGCTTCGAGGCCGAGGGCTTCGAGGGTGAAGGCTTCGAGGGCGACGAGGCCCCCCAGACGCTCGAGGGCTTCGAGGGGGACGGCTTCGAGGGCGAGGGCTTCGAGAGCGACGAGACGCCCCAGGCGCTCGAGGACGCCTTCGCCGAGGCCATGGACGCCCACGACGAGGACGAGTTCCTCCGACGCCTGGGCGGTGCGATTCGTCGGGTGGCCCGGGTGGCGGGCCCCACGCTGCGGCGCATCGGCCGGCGCGCGCTGCCCATCGGCATGCGGCTCTTGCGGCAAGCGGCGCCCCAGCTCGGCGGCATCGCGGGCCAGGAGATTGGCCGCACCGTGGCGGGGCTGCTCCAGGCGGACGCGATGGATGCGTACGCGGACGCGGCGGCGGACTACGCCACCGAAGAGGACATGGAGGCCTTCACGGCGGTGCTCGGGGGGCTGGCGGCGCGCAGCGTGGTGCGCCGCACCATTCCTCCCGCGCGCCGCGCGCAGCAGTCGCGGCAGGTGCGGCAGCTGGGACGGGCCATCGGCCGCCTCACGTCGAGGCTCGCCAGACAGCTGGTCAACCGCTATGGCCCTCGCGCGCTGACGGCGGTGCCGCGCATCGTGAACCAGGTGACGCGCATGGTTCGCGAGCAGGGCGCCAGTCCGCAGGCCGTGCCGCGCATGCTCCGGCGCACGGGCAACCGCGTGGCGTCGAGCCCTCCCGCGGTGCGCAGGCTGGCGCGCCCCAATCCGGCGGCGAGGCGGCTGCGCGCACAGGCGGGAGTCGGCCGCCCCGCGCGGCGCCCGGCGGGACGTCCCACGGCTGGGCGGACGCCGCGCACCGTCACCCTTCGCGCGCCGGTCCGCCTCATCGTGAGGAGATGAGCCACTCGTAAGGGGTGAGGGGTGGGGGGCATATGGCCGACGCGCTGAACCGTTTCCTGCGAGCCAAGATTCGCGGCCTGTCCTTCCGGGCGGGGCGGCTGTGCTCGCTGACGCCCAGAGAAGTGGGCATCCGGCCCCAGGACGTTCCCTATGCCCCCTCCACGGCGCACTTCGCCGCGGCCAACACCCGGCTGCGGGAGATTGACGCGGGCGTGCGCCGAGCGCTCGCGCGGCTGGAGGAGGACGCACGGCGGCCCGTGCTTCACGCGCAACAGGTCCTCCACCACGCGGCGCTGGTGGAGCGGGAGATAGACCGGGCCCGCCGCGCCTTCGGACTCTTCTTCGACATCTTCAGCCAGCGAGGCACCCGCTTCGCCTCGGCCCTGGCCGCGTGTGATGTCATCGCCGCGGATTGCTTCCAGGTGGTGCGCAGGAGCGCGCCGGGCCTCCTGGGCCCTCCGCTGCTCAAGCCCGTCACGTACCTGGAGCACAGCTTCTCTCCGGCGACCTTCCGGCGCGGCGTGCTGCTGCGCAGGTTGCTGGGCGAGCGCAATCCCTTTCCGCTCATCCGCGTGCCCTACGAGCGCATCGAGGCGCCGTGGGGCATGGGCGTGGTGCTGCATGAGATTGGCCACAACCTTCAGGCGGACCTGAGCATCTGGAACGAGACGCAGTCCGCGCTGCAGCGGCGGGTGCTCGGCGCCACCGGGGACCCGTGGCTCACGCGCCTGTGGGGGCGCTGGCACAAGGAGATCTTCGCGGACCTGGTGGCGTGCCTCCTGGGAGGCCCCGCGTCGGTGCATTCGATGAAGGACTTCCTCGCGTACCCCGCCGCGCGAGTGCTGACCTTCCATCCGTTGAGCGTGCATCCCACGCCCTACATCCGCGTGCTCATCCAGGCGGAGATGTTGCAGCGCATGGGCTTCCCGGAGCAGGCGCGCGACGTGCGGAGCAATTGGGTCCGGCTCTATGGCGGGCAACTGGCGCGCTCGCGCATCCCCGCGAGGCTGTTGCAGTCCTCGGACCGCGTGATTCCGCACGTGGTGGACGAGGTGTGCTTCCAGCCTCGGCGAGGGCTGGCGCAGCACGCGCTCGTGGACGTGGTGCCGTTCGGTCCCGAGGACCAGCGGCGGATTCTTCAGGGGGCGCGGGAGCTGGCACGGGGACGGGTGCCTTCGTGGCTGCCTCCGCGATTCACGGTGAGCGCCAGCCGCGAGGCGCTCGAGCGGAACCTGGCTCCCGCGGCGAGCATCTCCAAGACGGTGCTGGCGCGGCTCACGCAGCTGGGCGCGCGGGATTTGGTGGAGCAGCCGAGCGCGGCATCGGTCATGGCGGCATGAGGACTCGAGGGGGACGAACGATGGATGACCAGACGAGGAGTCGCGGCGGCGCGGTGCCGATGGAGCTGGCGTCGACGGCCAGGACGCGCTTCGACGAGTTCCTGCGCCGGCAGCTCGGCATCTCCGACGCGAGAGACCCGCTGCAGGTGGTGGGCGCGCTGCGCAAGCTGTATCCCTCCACGGCCTCGCGGCTGGACGAGGAGGCCAAGGGGCTCTCCATCCGCTTCAACGAAGCGCCCCTGCCCTCGTCCACGAGTGTCGTCAGCTCCGGTGAGACGCCGGGCATGGCGCAGTACCGGAGGCTCCGCAGCGCGCTGGAGGCGGACCTCACGCTGCTCGCGGAGCACCCCTCCAATCGCGAGTTCAAGGGCGCGCTCATCGGCTGGCGCGACGCCACGCTCGCGGAGCTGGCCGAAGGGCTCGACTCGGCGGAGCAGGCCGCGGACCCGTCGCGGCGGGACAGGGCGTTCTATTCGGTGCGCAAGCTGGGCAACTACGCCTACGTCGCGCGCAAGGTGGGGTTGCTCAATCCGGACCTGAGCCTGGAGTACCGCCGGCTCGCCTCCACGCTGGACGCCGCCGCCATGGTGTTGCGGGTGCGCGTGGGCGAGGGGCTCTATCAAGCGGGCTTCGCCGAGGGAGGCACCGTCTTCGAGGTCGCCCTCGCGGACCTGCGCCAGCGACGCGAGGCACTCATCGCCTCGCTGGAGCGACTGACGTCTGGCACCTCCGAGGACAGCGACGACTGGGGTGATGGCGAGGCGTCCTACGGCACGCTGCAGGACGAGCTGACCCAGCAAGGCCACCACGACCTGCGCGCCATGCTGAACCCGGTGAACATGGCCCGGCAGCTCGACCTGCTGCTGAACAACGTCGTCTCGCAGGCGCCGGAGTCCATCCAGGAGATTGCCGCCACCGCGCCCGTGGAGCTGACGCACCTCAAGCGACTCCGCGACGTGGCCGCGCGGGTGGTGTCGGGAGGTGATGGCTCGGCCATGGCGGCGTCGGCACCGCTGAGCGCCTTCGTCCAGCGGCTCAACCTCTTCATCGAGGCCTTCGCCCAACCCGGCGCCGCGGCCCGCATGCTGGACCTGGCGCTCCCCTTCCCCTTCGCCACGCCGCAGCTCAGCCGCGTGGACACCGAGGGACGCTCCGCGGTGCGCGAGCTCATCCGCCGACGCGCGGAGTGTGCCGCGGAGCTGGATGCCCTCTTCGCGGACCCCGACTTCGACCCGGTGGATGAGGCGGCCTTCGTGCGGCTCGACCGCGTGCTCTACGACATCGACCGGGCCACGGACCTCTACCTGATGGGCAGCGGAACGCGCTCCATGCCCGGCGGCGAGGAGAAGCGCGCGGCCCTCTACGCGGGAGTCCTCGAGGTCTGGATTCGCTCCTTCCCTCAGCAGGCGGTGAGCACTCCGGGCCAGCGCGTGGTGCAGCACCTGGAGGCGCTGCGTGTCCTGCTCCAGCTGAAGACCTTCCCGTCGCCCGCGGAGGTGCGCCAGTTCCTCGTCGAGCAGCGCAACCTGGAGCTGGAGTGGAACCAGCTCGCCCTCCAGTTCTCACGCACGGGAGAGAACCGGAAGGCCCTGCTGGAGGAGCCCCTGGCCCTCTACGCCTGGGTTCCCCTCCCCGCTCCCGGAACGCAGCTGACGGCCCCGGTGCCGCCCGCCGTGCGCGTGTCCGCGGACCGCATCGCCGATGTCATGGAGGTCTTCGCGGAGCGAGTGGAGTCGGAACCTCGCCCCGAGCCCGCCCCTCCACCCGATGGGCCTCGGCGCGGCGCCGCGCCCACCGTGCGCCGCCAGCGGGGAGGCTCGCGCAAGCAGAGCAAGCCCCGGAGCTCGGCCCCCGCGAGAGGCAAGCCCAAGGCCCCCAAATCCAAGACCGATGAGTCCGGGCAGTTCCACTGACGAGCGGCCCTCTCCATCCATCAACGCAATGCAGCCAGGTGGTGCGCCATGAGTATCGGCACTTCGGAATCCCTTCAGCGCCTCTTCGCGCAATGGAAGCGAGAGGTCCTCGCCCAGGCTCAGCCCGAGCACCGGGCCGAGCTGCAACGACAACTCCAGCAGCGCGAGGAGGAGCTGCTCGCGAAGGCCGCCAACGGCACCGCGGGCGCGGCGTTCTCCGACCTCATGGGCCTGGGCAAGGACGGAGCCCCGCCCTTCGAGTCCATCAGCAAGCCGGTGCTCGTCCAGGACTTCGACGAGTCCGTCATCCAGACGCAGCTCCACGCCGCCGCGGAGCTCTACTTCATCTACCAGCACGAGCGGATGAAGGTGTTCCAGGTCGCGGGCGTCCTGCTGCGCCTCTTCCACGACGGCCGCATCCGCATCCAGCGCGGCCCCGGTGCCCGAGCGCTCTACCTGATGGAGAAGCACCAGCCGCTTCGCTACAAGCCCAAGGACCGGCAGCTCGCGTACCGGCGTGCGTTCAACTACGGCTCGCTGACCGCGCCGCGCGGCGCCGTGGTGTTCCGCAACTTCCACCGCGAGTTCATCGCCTTCACCTCCGCCATCGCGCAGTACTTCCGAGACCTCCTCATCGGCGAGGTCATCCGAGGCTCACAGGCCCTCAACGAGCGCCCCTTCGCGAGCCAGGCCACCATCCAGCGCCTGGGCGCGGACATGCGATGGCAGTTGGACCGGGCCACCTACGGCAACATCGTGGCCCTCACGGTGGAGGCCGCCGAGTACCTCAAGACCATCCTCGACGCGCTCGAGTGCGCGGACATCAAGAAGGCCTTCGACGCCAACACGAAGTGGGACGTCATCGAAGTCGTGTCCCAGCGCTACCTGGGCGGAACGGGCGAGATCTCCCAGCGCTCGAAGATGGCGGACGCGGGGCGGCTGCTCCTCAACTTCGCCGCGGACAACCCCTTCAAGACGCGAGACTTCAGGGACTTCCAGACGGAGGTCTCCCCCTTGGGCCCCGTGGCCGAAGAGTGGATTGCCGCCTACCGGATGACCCCCAACGGCCGCAGCTTCCGAGGCGTCACGCCCACCCTGCGCACGACGCTGGGCATCCCCGGCGCGGGAGCCTCGCGAGACCTGGCCTCCTGACGCACGCCCGCCATGGACCTCGACTTCGAGCAGCAGCCCGTCGCCAAAGCAGGAGCCAGGCCGCGAGGCGCTCCACGCACCAACGGGGACCGGCTCGTCGCGGTGGCGGTGGCGGGCCAGGTCGCCCACCCCATCATCCGAGCCAATCCCTATCGCATGGGCCGCGACGGCGTGCCCCGGCTCCTGCCCGGCAGTGGAGGCATCGTCCTCAACCACAGGGTGGGTGACCGCGCCGTGGGGCTCGCCGGAGACCACGTGGAGGCGGGCGTCTCGCTCCACAACAACGGGCGCGAGGTGGTGGGCCCACCGGACGGGCCCAACCGCGCGCTGATGTTCTACGCGTGCGTGGGCAACCGGGCGCGGGTCCTCAATGGCTCGGCGGTGGGCTCGGTGGGCACCGTGGTGGGGAAGCACGGAGGCATCAACCACGTCATCGTGGACTTCCCGCCTCGGGTGAAGCGCCGGCTGGCCATCGGCGACAGGATCCAGATTGAAGCACACGGCCAGGGGCTCACCCTGCCCGGTCACCCCACGCTCCACGCGCTCAATCTCTCCCCGCGCCTCCTGCGGCGCTGGGGCGTGAGGACCGAGGGGACGCGGCTGCACGTCCCCATCACCCACTTCGTCCCCGCGCGCGTCATGGGCTCCGGCTTCGGTCGCTCCGAGGGCGTGCTGGGTGACCTGGACATCCAGCTGTCGGATGCGCGCGTGCGCCGCCGCTACCGACTGGACACCCTGCGGCTGGGAGACCTCGTCGCCATCTGCGCGCTGGACTACCGCTTCGGCCCCTCCGCGCGACCCGGCTCGGTGACGGTGGGCGTGGTGGTGCACTCGGACAGCCGCATCGCGGGACATGGGCCCGGTGTGACGCCGCTGCTGATGGGGCCCGTCGCGAACTTCCACCTCGTCCGCGAGCCCCGCGCGAACCTCGCGTGGGTGCTGGGACTGAGGCGTCGCCCCGGCGTCTGACGACGCCCTCAGTCCGCCGAGGCCCCGAAGCAGCGCGACACCATCGCCGCGCGCGTGTCCACGCCCAGCTTGGCGAAGATGCGCCGCAGGTGCGCGGAGACGGTCCACGAGCTGATGGACAGCTCGGTGGCGATCTCCTTGTTCACCCGTCCCGCCGCCACCAGCGCAACGACCTGGAGCTCGCGCGTGGTGAGCAGGCCGCTGCCCGTGAAGGACGCGGGGAGCTCCTTCACGGGCGCGGGGACAGGGGCCGGCACCTCACCATCCGAGGGCACGGGCACCAGCTGATAGCGGCGACCGTCGAGGATGAGCTCGGCGGAGGGGCCCACCACGCCATCGAGCGATGGCGTCGGCAGGACGAGCAGCACGTGGCTTCCAGGAGGCAGCGGTCGTGACATGGCGAACCTCGAGCAGCTACCGCGCGGACACCCCATCCAGCTCGGGCGAGGACACGATGCGCCGGACCTCCCCCGCCTCCCGCGGATGCCCCGAGGACCGCAGCGCGCTGGCGAAGCGCAGCCCCGCGCGCTGGGTGCCACCGGCCGCGCCCGCCTCTTCGCGCAGGAGCGCGTCGAACCGCGAGACACCGCGACGTCCCCACCTCAGCTCCGCGTGCCACCGCAGGGCGAACACCCGCGGCGAGTCCTCTCCCGTGAGCGACAGCGATTGCTCGACCAGACACGCGACCTGCCCCAGCCGCGCCCCCTTCTCCCGGCCCGCACGCACCAGCGCCGCGAACAACCTCGGGTCCTCGCTCAGCAGCGCGAGCGCCTGGCGCCCCTGCACCCACTGCCCCGTCGTCGCATCCACGACAGCCAACGCGGGCGACTCAGGGCTTTCACCTACGACCCTGATTCCCAAGGTTCCGAGCCGCGCCTCGAACGTCGCGGGCTCCAGCCGCTTCCAGCGCGCCAGGGCATTCACGAGTGCATCACCAGAGAAAGACCACACCCCCCAGCAGGGCCCCGCGCTCGCCGCGTCGAAGGGCGCGCCGAACCACGCGAGCACGAACTCCAGGCCCTGTGCGCTCGCCGCGCTCACGCCCAGACGGCCCCACTCCTCGCGCGAAAGCGCACACGGCCCTCGCACCGCCACGGTGCCTCGATGCACCCACTGCCCCTGCTCGCGCGCCAGCAACACGTGAGCGCCGTCCTCGGGGAAGAGCACCCCCATGCCGTGGACGCGCAGCCGCGCACGCGCCGAGCGCACCTCGTCCGCCGTGGTGGGCGCTCGCTCCTGGACGTTCTCACGCGGCTCGCTCGCCGGAGCGGAATGCTCCGTTGCAGGTGGAGGCTCGTCGAACAGCGGAGGCTGCTCGGGCACGATGTGATTGGGCGGAGCGGAAGGTGACTCGGGGCTCTTGTCGGACCAGGGGCCACCTCGCTCCAGGTCCGAGACCCATCGGTCGAGGAGCGCCTCGAGACCTTCGGTGGACACAGGGGGACGCGAACCCTTGCGCTCGGAGTCGTGCACTGACACGGAGGACCTCCACACCCAAGAGGGGAACGTCTGTCGAACGTAGGGGGGCCTCCGTGATTCGCATCCTGCCCACGAGCAGGACGGCAGTGCGTGTTACCGCACCCGCTCGATCTTGTGCTTGCGTCCCTTGATGCGGCCCTCACTCAAGCGCTGGAAGGCCACGCGCACCACGCGCCGCGCGACGGCGACGTAGGAGATGTGGTCCTGGATTTCAATCTTGCCCACGTCCGTCGCGGCGAAGCCTCCGGCCTCACCCGTCAGCGCGCCGAGGATGTCTCCAGGCCGCATCTTGTCCTTGCGACCCGCGGAGATGTAGAGCGTCTCCCACTCGGAGCCCAGCGCCCCGGCCTTCGCGACCGTCGCCTCCAGCGCCGCCGCGTCGCCCGCCTCCAGCTTCACGCCGAGCGCCTGCTCTATCTCCTCCACCTTGCGCTCATCGCGCGGCGTCACCAGCGAGATGGCCAGGCCCGTGCGCCCCGCGCGGCCCGTGCGCCCGATGCGATGCACATAGGGCTCCGGCTGGAAGGGCATGTCGAAGTTGATGACGGCGTCGAGCGCCTCCACGTCGATGCCTCGTCCCGCCACGTCCGTGGCCACGAGCACGCGGGTGCTGAGGTTGCGGAACTTCGCCATGACGCGGTCCCGCTCGAACTGCTCCAGGTCGCCTTGGAGTCCGTCCACGCTGACGCCGCCGTCGGAGAGCGCCTTCGTCAACTCCTGCACTGTTGCCTTGTGATTGCAGAAGACGATGGCGGAGGCGGGCAGGTGGTGGCGGAGGACCTTGAGCAGCACCGCGGACTTGTCCTCGGGCGCGGCGTCGTAGCGGACCTGGCGGATGGGCGGCGCGGCCTCGGTGTCCTCCACCGTCACGCGCACGGGGTCCTTCTGGAACGTGCGGCTCAGGGCCGCGATGTCCGGCGGGAAGGTCGCGGAGAAGAGCACTGTCTGCCGGCGCGAAGGCATCGCCCCGAGGATGTGCTCCATGTCCTCGCGGAAGCCCATGTCGAGCATCCGGTCCGCCTCGTCCAGCACCACCGTGGCCAGCCGCTTCGTCTCCAGCGCGTCGCGCCCCAGCACGTCCATCACCCGGCCAGGGGTCCCCACCGCGATGTGCGCGCCCTTCTCCAGCGCGTCGAGCTGCGGGCGGATGGGCTGGCCTCCCGCGAGCACCAACACCTGGAGCCCCGGCATCCGCCGGCCCAGCTTGCGAATCTCTCCGGCGACCTGCGCGCACAGCTCGCGCGTGGGGCAGAGCACCAGGGACTGGACGCGCCGGTCCTGGAGCTGGACCTTGAGCAGCAGGGGCAACGCGAACGCGGCCGTCTTGCCGCTGCCGGTGCGCGCCTGGCCGACCAGGTCCTTGCCCTGGAGGAGGACGGGGATGCTCTGCGCCTGGATGGGCGTGGCGGTCTGGAAGCCCAGCTCCCCCAGGACCTGGAGCAACGGGGGAGACAGCGAGAGCGCGGCGAAATCCATCAGGGCCTCGATTGAGCGGAGGCGCGGAAGGTGCCTCGGAATCCGGGCGCCCTTGTAGCAGCCGTCCGGGGAGGCACAAGCCCCCGCCTGTCAATGCAGCGTGGGACGGCGACGGGTCGAGCGCAGGCTTCGTTCCAGGTAGCCCTTCAAGACGACGGCGCTGTTGTGGGCTTCATCTCGCGCGCTGTACAGCAGCGTCACGTCGCCTTCGCGGGCGGCCTCCAGGAGGGGCGCCAGGGCCTCGCGGTGGTCTCCCAGCTCGCGGGTGTAGCGACGCTGGAACTCCGGCCAGCGCTCGGGGTCATGGCCATACCACTTGCGCAGCTCGGTGCTGGGGGCCACGTCCTTGAGCCAGCCATCCATCTTCAAGAGCGTCTTCTTGACGCCGCGAGGCCACAGCCGCTCCACGAGGAAGCGCGTGCCCTCCGAGTCCCCGGGCTCCAGGTGGTGATAGACGCGCTCGATTTGAATCATCGCCCGAAGCTCCCTGGGTGAGTGGGCGGCCGGGCGCCTGTCCTGGCGCGATGCCGCCGCGGGTTCGCCTCAACGTAGGGATGCGAGGTGGGGGCTCGCGAGTCCTCCCTGGGAACAGGGAGGCCAGGGCCTGGATGGCGCCCAGAAGACAGGTGCCCCCGGGTGGTGACGAGCAGGCGACGCCCGGTGGATGTGGTCAGAGAACTCCGTCCAGTCCGGCCCCAGGTTCTGCGAGACTGCGCCCGTGACCACCTCCGCCCTCTACCGTGACTGCGCCCGCCTCTTCATGGTGGGCTTTCCTGGGACTCGCATCGACGCCGACTTCGCGGCGCTGATGGATGACGGCATCTATGGCGCCATCCTCTTCAAGCGCAACGTGGGGACGGCCCAGGAGACCGCCGCGCTGTGCCGGGAGGTGAAGACGCGTGCGGGCCGGCCCTTCATCCTCTCGGTGGACCAGGAGGGTGGACGGGTGGCTCGGCTGCGCGGCGCGCCCTTCACGACGCTGCCGTCCATGCGCGAGCTGGGACAGCGCGGTGATGTCCAGCACCTGGAGCGCGTGGGGCGGCTGCTCGCGCACGAGCTGCGCGCGGTGGGCTTCGATTGGGACTTCGCGCCGGTGCTGGATGTGGACACCAATCCCGCCAACCCGGTGATTGGAGACCGGAGCCCCAGCCGCGAGGCGCACGAGGTGGCACGCCTGGGTGTGGCGCTCGCGCGAGGGCTGGAGGCGGGTGGGGTCGCGTCCTGCGGCAAGCACTTCCCGGGGCATGGGGATACGACGACGGACAGCCACCTGACGCTGCCTCGGCTGACGCATGACCTGGAGCGGCTGCGGCAGGTGGAGCTGGTGCCCTTCCGGGCGTTCGCCCAGGCGCGGCTGGCGTCGGTGATGACGGCGCACGTGATGTTCGACGCGCTGGACAAGGACGTGCCCGCGACGATGAGCGAGCGCGTGCTGGCGCGGGTGCTGCGCGAGGAGCTGGGGTTCGACGGCGTGCTGGTGAGTGATGACCTGGAGATGAAGGCCATCGCGGACCACTACACGGTGGAGGAGGCGGCGGTGCGCGGCACGCTGGCGGGCGTGGACCTGTTCCTCGTGTGCCACCACGCGGACGTGCAGCGTCGCGCCATCGAGGCGGTGGTGAAGGCGGTGGAGTCCGGCCGCATCCCGCGCGAGCGCATCCAGGAGGCGCACCGCAGGCTCGAGGTGCTCTCGGCGCGCTTCGCGCATCCCGCGGAGGACCGCCTCGCGACGCTGGGGAGCGCGGAGCACCAGGAGCTCGCCAAGGGGCTCGACAGCGCGTTCGTGGGCAAGGACCCGACCGAGGTCATGGTCGCGGCTCGCTGACCCACGATGCGTCACCGCTCGAGGGGCCCCCGCACGAGGGGCCACCCCGGGTGGAGTCAGTGCTTCGGTCCTGGGTTGTCTTTCTTGGAGGGCTTCGGCTGCCCTTGCGCGGGCTGGGTGTCCTGGGCCTGCGCCTGTTCCTTTTTCTGGAACTCGCGGATGGCATCCGGGTCACCCGCGGCGATGCCGGGCTCCACGCGAGGCGGGACGTTGTCCACGGCGGTGGGCGGCAGGTTCTCGCCGACGCGGTCCTGCACGGGAGCGATGTGTGGCTTGCCCGAGCCGCCCGTCCCCGGGCCGAAGCTGCTCAAGGGCTGGGCGTCATTGGCGATGCCCTGGTAGGGGCCCCCCGCCTTGGGGACTTCCTCGCGCCACCGGGCCTTCTCGCGCTGACACGCGGTGCCCAGCAGAGAGGCGATGACGAGCGCACCGGGCAGGAGCCAGCGGCGCATGTTTCCCTGGTTCATGTTCCATCCCTCCGGCGAGCCTGGTGGCTCCAGAGGGATGGATACCCATGCTGCCCCGTGGGTGACGGCGGGCGAGCCGCCGGCCACCTGGCGGGTGCCTAGCGGCGCAGGCGAGGGTTGCGGTCCTGCCAACCCAGCGGGCGATAGCCTCGGCTGTGGTCGTAGTCCGTGCTGCTGACGTTCGCGGCCCCATCCTCACCGCCCAGGCCCTGGGCCGAGGGAGAGTAGGCGGCGGTCCCCGAGAGGGAGTTCCGGTGCGCCATCATGTGGCCCTTGTCGTCCGCGATGGACTTGCCCTGCTGACCATCCAGCTTGGTGGTGCGGGGGTCGATGCTGGAGCCGATCTCCTTGATGGTGCCGTTGTGGCCGCGGTCGGCGGTCATCAGGTTCGGCGGGGACTTCTCCGGGTGGACATTGCCTTCCATGTCCAGCAGGGCCTCCGGCTGGGTGCCGCGCTGGGCGAAGACGCCCCCGCGACTCTCGTTCGGCTGCTTGCCACCCGACTCGGGGAGCCCACCACAGCCCACCGTCGACAGAGCCCCGACCGTCAGCGCCGCCACCAGACTCCACCGCCGAAGATTCCGCTCGCGCATATCCACTCCATTTGATTCGGGTCCGTGCCTTCCCGCCTCCCTGAAGAGTGGGCACACAGGTGTCCAAACTCACGGGGCGGGTCACCCGGCGGCCCATCCGTCCGCCTGCTCAGTTAACCCTCTGAAGGGCTCGCGAACAGCACTCGATGTGAGCACCAGCGACCCAAGCTTCTTCACCGCAGAAGCCTACTTCCTCGATAGGGCTCGACTTCACTCGAGGAACGAATGACCACGGCCCGAACGTGTAGAAATTGACCGAAGGGGCCCGGCTCACGGACACACCGAGCAGCTCGGGTCACGTGACTCGCGGGCCGACCCGAGCACGTCCGGTGTCTCCAAACCCAGACATGCGAGGCCTGTCGCGCCGAGCGCCGAGGGTGCACCACGCAATTCCTCGAGCACCGACGGCCCTCGGACAATTCGGCGAGCCCCGCGGGCGCACAACGCAAGTCCTCGAGCACCGACGGGACAACGCCCTTCGCCGAGCGCCGAGGGCGAACAGCGCAGCTCCGCGAGCACCGACGGGACAACGCCCTGCGCCGAGGGCAAACAGCGCAGCTCCGCGAGCACCGACGGGACAACTCCCTTCGCCGAGCACCGAGGGCGAACAGCGCAGCTCCGCGAGCACCGAGGGTGCACAGCACGTCTCCGCTGCGCCCCCTCGGGCGTAACAACAACAGACGCGGTGGCGCTACCGCTTCTTCTTCGCGACACCCTTCTTGGCTGGAGCCGCCTTCTTCGCAGCGCCCTTCTTGGCCGAAGCCGTCTTCTTCACAGCGCCCTTCTTCGCAGCGGCCTTCTTGGCCGGAGCCGTCTTCTTCGCAGCGGCCTTCTTCGCAGCGCCCTTCTTGGCCGGAGCGGCCTTCTTCGCAGCGCCCTTCTTGGCTGGAGCCGCCTTCTTCGCCGAAACGCCCTTCTTCACCGGAGCAGACTTCTTCGCAGCGGCCTTCTTCTCCGGAGCCGCCTTCTTCGCAGCGCCCTTCTTCGCCGGAGCAGCCTTCTTCGCCGGAGCCGCCTTCTTCACCGGAGCCGTCACCACCGGCGCGGCCTCCTCCTCGACCGGAGCAGCCTTCTTCGCCGCCGCCTTCCGCTTCACGGGCTCGAACTTCGTCACGACCGCGGGCGGGGTCACCGGCGTCTCGGAGACAGGAGCCTCCTCCGCCGACACCACCGTCTCCTGCGCCGAAGCGCTCGCGTCTAACGCGGCCGAACCGGCCACACCCAGCGCCGCGAGCACCTCCGCGACATGGCCCGTCACCTTCACCTTCGGCCACGCCTGCTTCACCTTGCCATCCGGCCCGATGAGGAACGTCGCCCGGGTGATGCCCAGGAACTTCCGCCCATACAGCGACTTCTCACCCCAGACACCATAGGCATCACACACCTGGTGCTCGGTATCCGCCAGCAGCGGGAACGGCAGGCTGAACTTCGTCGCGAACTTCCGGTGGCTCGCGGTGCTGTCCGCGGACACGCCCAGCACCACCGCACCCGCGCCCTCGAGCGCCGAGTGCTCATCCCGAAAATCACACGCCTCCGTGGTGCATCCCGGCGTGTCATCCTTCGGGTAGAAGTAGAGGACGACGTGCTTCCCCGCGAACCGCGAGAGCGTCACGGTGTTGCCGTCCTGGTCCTGAAGCTGGAAGTCGGGAGCCGCGTCACCTGCTTGGGGCATGGGCATGGGCGCTCCATAGCCACAAACAGGGCGCGTTCTCAATCATCCCTGAAACACATTTCACGCCGTCAATGAGGTTCGCGGCCATGCTCGTGGCCGTGCTCTCCTGGCGGATGCGCCCGTGACTCCAGCTTGACCAGCTCCGCGCGGCACTCCGTGAGCGCCTTGTTCAGCGGCGCGCGAGCGGCCTCGTCCGGCGCCTGTCCCAGCTTCTTCGCCAGCGCCTCGCACGCGGCGCGCTTCGCATCCGCCTCCTCCGTGCCCGGCCCCGTCGCCCCAGGCGTCGCCAGCGGACGCGGAGGCAGCGTGCCCCGCAGACCCTGGATCGCCGCGAGCTTCTTCTCCGCGTCCGGCCGCGCCTTCGAATCCCGAGGCACCTTCTCCAGCGCCTCGACCACCTCATTCCATGCGGGGTCCGCGGGAGGCACGCCCCGGTCGACGAGCGCGGCGTACTTCTCATCCGCCTGCCGCAACAGCTTCGGCCCCGAGTCACACCCGATGGGAACTACCAGACAAAGCGCGAGTGAAAGCGCGGCCCGAAGCCGCCGGAAGGCAATCCACATGACGCGTAGGTACCTCCTGCTGGCCTCTGGAGGGAAGCGCGGCTAGGGTTCCGCCCCGTGCAGCCCATCCTTCTCGCCTTCTTGCTCGGCCTGTCACAGGGCCTGCTCCACGCGGTGGGGCCGGACCACTGCGCCGCCGTGGCCACCCTGGGGACCCTGAACGGGGGCCGCCGCCGCGCCGCCATCATCACCGCCTTCCGCTTCGCGCTGGGCCACGCGGCCATGCTCGGCGGCATCGCCGCGGTGTGCCTGATGGCGGGCGTGGGCCTCTCGGAGACCTTCGAGCGCTGGGCTGAAATCTTCGGCGGCGCCGTCCTGGTCGCCCTCGCGGTGGCCGCGCTCCTGTTCCCCAACACGATGAACCACGGCCACCCGCACCTGCCCGGCCACGCCCAGGAGCCCCACGAGCACGTGCACACCGTCAGCACCGCCGCGGGCGCGCTGATGGCCATCAGCGGCGTGCGCTCGCTGCTCCTCGCCCTGCCCCCACTGCTCGTCGGCGGCAGCATGAGCCTGGCGGCCTGGACCTACCTGCCCGGCTTCGCGCTGGGCATCCTCATCGGCATGGGCACCGTGGGCCTGCTCTTCGCCGAGGGCATCACCCGCCTCAACGACCGCATCACCGCGTGGGTGCAGCGTGTCGTCGCCGTGGGCTCCGCGGCGCTCGGCCTGTTCTGGATCGGCTCGCGGCTGGTCGGCGGCTGAAGCAGCACCCCCGGCTCCGGGCGCCCCCACGTCATGGGGCGCCTCGTCGAGCCAGCGGCACCGGACTACGAACGCTTGTCCAGGATGCCCAGCGACATCATCGCCACCAGGAAGCCGTAGACGACGTGCTCGGGGCGGTTGGCGAAGGCCAGCAGCTCCGCGACGGTGCGGTTGCCGTCGATCTTGGGCAGCAGCTCCGCCTCCCACCGCTCCAGCTCCACCTCGTTGAGCTGGTAGGCGGGCGCCACGGCGGGGATGAGCCGGTCCTCGGGCTGCAGCAGCCGGCGCAGTCGCTCCGGCTTGTAGAGCTTCTTGATGCCTCGGACGATGAGGTTCGCCGGGTGCACGTCCAGCTTGATGGACTCCGAGCTGGCCTTCTCCCGGAAGCTCATCAGGTACGTGCCCTCGTCCCACGCGAAGAGCGAGTAGATGACGGCCTTCACCTGCTGGCCCACGTAGTAGAGCCGCTCGGTGTCCTTGAGCAGTCCGCGCTCCACGAGCACGTCACCCGTGCGGCGGTTCGTCTGCCCCGCCACGGCGGAGGCGTCCTGGAGCTGCTCGGGCTTGATCTTGCCCACGCGCACCAGGAACTGACCGAACCGGTCCGCCAGCAGGTTCGACAGGGCGAACACCGGCATGCCCTTCTCGAAATAGACGACCTTCTTCACCTTGCCCTTCTGCACGCCCAGCTCCCCCGTCTCGCGAGACAGGTAGTAGGCGGTGAGCAGCGCGGGCAGGTTGTCCTTCAGCTCGCCCCGGCGGCTGCCCGGAGGCCCCGAGCCCACGGGCGGAGGGTCCGGCGGACGCCCCGGCGTGGGGGGCCGCACCTGGGTGGCCGGCACCTTCTGCATGGGGCTGGCGGTGAGGTTGGCGCCGCGAATCTCCGCGGTGATGTTGCCGCCGCCGGTCACCTTGATGCGGCCGGTCAGCTCCATCACGTCCTGCGGGCCCTCCTCCTCGACGTCGATGTCGAGCTCCACCTCGAACGCGTCCTGGAGCGAGCCGGGCGGCGGGGCCTTCTTCTCCGGAGGCAGGACCTTGGTGACGGCCTCCAGCAGCTTCTGCGCCTCGAAGGGTTTCTCGAAGTAACCCGCGGACTGGTACTTCTGCCGGGCCTCCAGCGCGTGCTTGCCGCCCTTGAAGACCCCCGTGATGAACAGCAGCGGCAGCTGCGGGTTGTCCTTCCGCAGCGCATCCGCCAGGTGGTAGCCCATCATGTCCGGCAGCAGGATATCCAAGACAGCCGCGCCTGGAGGCTGGGCCCGAGCCACCTCGATGGCCTGCCTGCCGCGGCTGGCGCCGACAACCTCGTAGCCCGCGTCCTCGAACAGTTGCGTGAGGAGGGAGAGAAGCTCCGGGTTGTCATCGACGACGAGAATTCTAGGGGCGGCCATCGCGGGCCGTACGCTACCAGATGAATGCGAAGGGGTGGGACAATCTACCCCTGACTTCCGGTTTCCACGGTGGATGCATCTATGCCGCCGGGCGGTTAGGGTGGCGCTCCCGTCATGGCTTCTCTCCGTCACATCCTTCGCGCCCCAGGCCTCTTGCTCCTGGCCTGTCTGGCTCTCGCCGTGCCCTCCCTCGCGCTGGCGCAGCAGCAGGATGGCGGCGTCACCGTCCCCCTGCCGGATGCCTCCTCGGGCGAGGGTGGCTCGGACCGGGACAACCCGGAGGGAGAGGACGGAACGGGGCGGGTGCACACGGCCTGCCGCAGCACCCGTGACTGCTCACCACGCTTCAGTTGCGAGGACGGCACCTGCCGCTACACGGGTGTGCGCAAGGCGGAGCAAGTAGGGTGTGTGATGGGCGCCGAGGCCGCGCTCGTGCTGGTGGGGTTGGCGGGAATCGCCCTGCCCCGCCGCAAACGCTAGGGGGGAGGCGCGCATGAGGCTGGGGCTCAAGGCGGACAACCTGCTGGAGCGCGTCGCGGACTGGTTCAACCTGGCGCCGCAGCCCCTGGCCCATGCGTTCTTCGGGATGATGGCGTCGCGCACGCTGATGGCCGGCGTCCGGCTGGGCGTGTACCAGGCGCTGGCGGACGGGGCCGCGACGTCCGAGGCGCTCGCGACGCGGCTGAAGCTGTCGGCGGAAGGCACGCGCTCGCTGATGGAGGCGCTGGTGGCGTGCGAGGCCGTGGAGCGGCAGCGCGATGGCCGCTACCGGCTGGCGTCCCGCTCGAAGCGGTGGCTGGACCCGCGCTCGCCCCAGTACGTGGGGGCCTTCCTGGAGTTCAACTACGCGCAGTGGGACTGGTGGACGGGGCTGGAGGGCGTGGTGCGCTCGGGCGAGGCGGTGGACATCCACGACTTCGCCCCGGAGGACCCGCGCTGGCGCGACTACATCCACGCCATGCACCAGCTCGCCCGGCTGGCGGCCCCGGAGGTCGCCGCGGCCATTCCCCTCCCCCGAGGCGCCCGGAACCTGCTGGACCTGGGCGGCGCGCATGGCTGGTACGCGGCGGAACTGTGCCAGCGGCACCGGGGGCTGAGGGCCACGGTGCTGGATTTGGAGGGCAGCGCCCGCGTGGGCCGGGACATCATCGCCTCCGCGGGGCTGAGCCACCTCGTCACCCACCAGTCCGGGGACATCCTCACCGCCGACCTGGGGGGCATCCACGACGGGGTGCTGCTGTTCCAGGTGATGCACCACCTGACGCCCGCACAGAACGTGGCGCTCCTGCGCCGCATCCGGGGCGCGCTGGCCCCCAAGGGGACCCTGGCGGTGCTGGAGTACCTGCGCGAGGACGTCCAGGCCCCCACCAGCTCCGCGCCCCTCATCGGCCTGCACTACTTCGTGACGTCCGGCGCGGCCGCCTACACGCCCGCCGAGGTGGAGGGCTTCCTGGACGACGCGGGCTACCGCATCGAGAGCAGCCGGCCCATCCGCCACCTCCCCCTCCAGACGCTCCTCATCGCCCGGCTCGACTGACCGGTCCCCCAGCGGGCGGTGGGGCTTGCATTCCGTCCTCCCTCTCGGGGGGCCCGATAGGCTAGCTTCCGCCGCCCGTTTCCCATGCGTCCTGAATCCTCTCTTTCCGCAAGCCCAGCTGACGTGGCGCTCGCCGTCGACCTCGACGGCACCCTGGTGCGCACCGACACGCTGCACGAGAACCTGCTCGTCCTCTTCAAGCGAGCGCCCTGGCTGCTGTTCCTGCTGCCGCTGTGGGTGCTCAAGGGGAAGGCGTACTTCAAGGCGGAGGTCGCCCGGCGGGCCGCGCTGGACGCCCGGCACCTGCCGTACAACGAAGAGCTGCTCGCGTTCCTCCACGAGGAGAAGGCGCGAGGCCGCAAGCTGGTGCTGGCCACGGCGGCGGACCAGCGCATCGCGGACGCGGTGGCCGCGCACCTGGGCCTCTTCTCGGAGGTCCACGCGAGCAACGGCACGGAGAACCTGTCCGGCACGCGCAAGCTGGCGAAGCTGAAGGCCGCGCTGGGCACGTTCGACTACGCGGGCAATGACTCGGTGGACCTGCCGCTGTGGCGCGAGTCGCGCGAGGTCGTCGTGGTCAACGCCCCCTCGGGCGTGCTCAAGCAGGCCCAGGGGCTGGGACGCCCCGTCGCGCGGGTGTTCGAGAAGCCCGCCCGGAGCCCGCGCGTCTGGGTGAAGGCCCTGCGCGTGCACCAGTGGGCGAAGAACGCGCTCGTCTTCGTGCCGATGCTGGCCGCGCACAAGGCGGCCTCGGCGGACCTGCTCACGCAGGCGGCGCTGGGCTTCCTGGCGTTCAGCCTGTGCGCCTCCAGCGTGTACGTGCTCAACGACATGCTGGACCTGGAAGCGGACCGGCGCCACCCGTCGAAGAAGAAGCGCCCGTTCGCGGCGTGCACGCTGCCGGTGAGCGTGGGCGTGGTGCTGGCGCCGCTGCTGCTCATCGCGGGCGCCGCGGTGTGTCTGCTCCTGCCGCCGGCCTTCGGGGCGCTGCTGGCCGCGTACTACGCGCTGACACTGGCGTACTCGCTGCGGCTCAAGCAGGTGGTGATGCTGGACGTGCTGGTGCTGGCGGGCCTGTACACGGTGCGCATCTTCGGCGGCTCGCTGGCGGTGGGCGTGCCCACGTCGAGCTGGCTGCTCATGTTCAGCATGTTCCTGTTCCTCTCGCTCGCGCTGGTGAAGCGGCTGAGCGAGGTGCGCCGGCTGCGCCAGTCCAACGAGACGTCCGCGCACGGGCGCGGCTACCTGTCGCAGGACTACGAGCAGCTCGCGAGCCTGGGCGCCGCGGCCGGACAGGTGTCCGTGCTGGTGCTGGCGCTCTACATCTCCTCCAAGGAGGTGACGGCGTACTACGACCACCCCGAGCGGCTCTGGCTGCTGTGCCCGGTGATGCTCTACTGGGTGGGGCGGGTCTGGGTGCTGGCCCACCGGGGCGAGGTGAATGAGGATCCGCTCGTCTTCGCGCTCAAGGACCGGGTGAGCTACGCGGTGGGGGCCGTCGCGGCGCTGGTGTTGTGGGCGGCCACATGAGAGGTCTTCCTCGATGAAGTCATTGGAGTCCTGGGGGCGCTACCCCCGAGTCGAGCAGCGCACGCAGGCGCTGACGTGGCGCTCGGATGCCTTGCCGGAGGTGTCCGGCCCGGTGCTGCCGCACGGGCTGGGGCGCAGCTATGGCGACTCCTGCCTCAACGGGGGCGGGACGCTGCTGCTCACCTCGGGGCTGGACAGGTTCATCGACTTCGACCCGGCGACGGGCATCGTGCGCTGCGAGGCGGGCGTCTCGCTGGACATGATTCTGCGGCTGGGCGCGCCGCGCGGCTGGTTCCTGCCGGTGACGCCGGGGACCAAGTTCGTCACGGTGGGCGGGGCCATCGCCAACGACGTGCATGGCAAGAACCACCACTGCGCGGGCACCTTCGGCCGGTATGTGCGCCGCTTCGAGTTGGTGCGCTCGGATGGCAGCCGCCGCATCTGCTCGCCGGACGAGAACCCGGACTGGTACGGCGCGACCATCGGCGGCCTGGGGCTGACGGGGCTCATCACGTGGGCGGAGGTGCAGCTCAAGCCCATCAGCAATCCGTACGTGCTCCAGGAGACGGTGCCGCTCGCGAACCTGGATGAGTTCCTCGTCGTCGCGCGCGAGTCGGAAGCGGACCACCAGTTCACCATGGCGTGGGTGGACTGCCTGGCGCGCGGCAAGAAGCTGGGCCGCGGGTTGTTGTACCGAGGCAACTTCGCGCCGCCGCAGTTCGACGGGCTGCCCTTGGCGAAGAGCCACCTGTCGCACGGCATCGGGTTGGCGGTGCCCATGGACATGCCGTCGTTCTGCTTGAACCGGCTGACGGTGTCCGCGTTCAACTGGCTGTACTTCCACCGGCAGAACGGCAAGCCCAAGCAGCGGCTGACGCACTACGACCCGTTCTTCTATCCGCTGGATGCCATCTACGGGTGGAACCGCATCTACGGCAGCCGAGGCTTCCTCCAGTTCCAGTGCGTGGTGCCGTACTCGACGGCGCGCGACGCGCTGAGGGACATCCTGGAGCGGAGTTCGCGGGGGGGCCTGCCCAGCTTCCTGTCCGTGTTGAAGACGTTTGGAGACATTCCCTCTCCGGGTTGGCTGTCCTTCCCGCGCAAGGGCGTGACGCTGGCCATGGACTTCGCCAACCGGGGAGAGAAGACGTACCGGCTGGTGGAGGAGCTGGACCGGGTGACGCGCGAGGCGGGGGGCGCGGTGTATCCGGCGAAGGATGCGCGCATGAGCCCGGAGAGCTTCGCGGCGTACTTCCCGCGCCACACGGAGTTCGCGGGGTATGTCGACCCGGCGTTCTCCTCGTCGTTCTGGCGGCGGATGCACCCGGTGAGCCTGCCCTTCTCGCTGGAGTCCGAGCGAGCCTTGGGGGCTCCGCAACCGCAGTCCGTGCTGGCGCTTCGCTGACCTCTTTTTTTCCGAGATTCCTCAAGCCATGAAGAAAGTGCTCGTCCTCGGCGCCACCAGCGCCATTGCCCAGGCCACGGTGCGGCTGCTCGCCGCGCGAGGGGCCTCGCTGTACCTCGTGGGTCGCAACGCGGCGAACCTGGATGCGGTGACGAAGGATGCCGCCACGCGGGGCGCCGCGAAGGTGGAGTCGAAGGCGGTGGACCTGAACGACTTCGCCACGCATGAGGCGCTGGTGGAGGGGGCGTATCAGGCGCTGGGTGGATTGGATGGCGTGGTGCTGGCGCACGGCGTGCTGGGAGACCAGGCGGAGTCGCAGGCCACGTGGACGGCGACGGAGGCGGTGCTGCGCACCAACTTCATGAGCGCCGTGTCGCTGCTGACGCCGCTGGCCAACCGGTTCGAGGCGCAGAAGGCGGGCACGCTGGTGGTCATCTCGTCGGTGGCGGGAGACCGGGGCCGGCAGAGCAACTACGTGTACGGCGCGTCGAAGGGTGCGCTGAACGTGTTCCTCCAGGGCCTGCGCAACCGCCTGGCGAAGTCCAACGTGGCGGTGGTGACGGTGAAGCCGGGCTTCGTGGACACACCGATGACGGCGCACCTGCCGAAGAACAAGCTGTTCGCGTCGCCGGAGAAGGTGGCGCGAGGACTCTTGCGCGCCGCGGACTCGCGCAAGAACGAGGTCTACGTCCCCGGCATCTGGGCGCTCATCATGCTCATCATCAAGAGCATCCCGGAATCCGTGTTCAAGAAGTTGAAGCTCTAGTTGTAGACGTCCGCTCGCAGCGGCGCGGCTTGTCAGGGGGCCTTGCTATCTCCACACTCGAGGCATGGCCTACGGCAAACGCGAAACAGAGGGCGTCGCAACCCTCGCCGACATCGAGGCTCTGCCTGAGGGCGTCGTGGGCGAGATCATCGATGGGACGTTGTATGTGCATGCCCAGCCAAGACCTGGGCATATGGACATCTTGGGGGGCTTGCATGCCGTGCTCTGGAGCCAGTTCCAGCAAGGGCGCAGTGGGCCCGGGGGCTGGTGGATTCAGGTAGAGCCCGGCATCGAGCTGGAAGACTCACCGGAGTTCATTCCAGACATCGCGGGGTGGCGGAAGGAGCGCATCGCACGGCTGCCAGCAACCTCATGGCGACTGGCTCCGGACTGGGCTTGCGAAATCCTCTCACCGTCGACGCGTGGGTATGACCAGCGCATCAAGCGCCCGTTCTACGCACGCATCGGCATCCGGCATCTGTGGTTCATCGACCTGGAGTCGCGCACGCTCACCGTGAGCGAGTTGCGCGAGGGCCGCTGGACCGAGCTGGGTGTGTACGGTGACGACGATGTCGTCCGTGCCGCGCCGTTCGAGGAAGTCGAGCTGCGGCTCGGGGAACTCTGGCCTCTCGTGGAGCCGTCCGACGCCCGGTAGCTGCGCTGGCTTGTCAGGGGGCCTTGCTCTCTCCACACTCGAGGCATGGCCTACGGCAAACAGTCGCTGAACAGGGTTGCGACCCTCGCCGACATCGAGGCTCTGCCTGAGGGCGTCGTGGGCGAGATCATCGAGGGTGCGCTGTATACACATGCCCGCCCTGACGGCGGACATGTCTATCTGGGATTGAGATTGTTTGGCGAGCTGGATGGTCCGTTCCAGCTCGGCAACCCCGGTCCTGGCGGCTGGTGGCTCATGGTCGAGCCCGGTGTGCGAGCAGCAGGCTCGCCCGAGTTCGTTCCAGACCTCGCGGGGTGGCGACGCGAACGTGTCGCCACGCTCCCGGAGCGGCAGTGGACCCTCCATCCCGACTGGGTCTGCGAAATCCTCTCGCCGTCGACTCGCGCCTATGACCTGAACATCAAGCGCCCGTTCTACGCGAGGCTCGGCATCCGCCACCTGTGGCTCATCGACATGGTCTCTCGCACGCTCACCGTGAGCGAGCTGCGCGATGGACAATGGGCCGAGCTGGGCGTCTACACCGACGGGGACTCCCTCATCCGAATCCCACCCTTCGAGGATGTCGAGCTGCGCTGGGGATGGCTCTGGCGCTCACTCCAGCACTCCGACTGAGCACGCCCCTCAGCGCGCCGCCGGGCGGAACCAGGTCGGCTCCGCGCGGATGGACGTCCCGCCGCTGAACATGCCCCCGCTGTAGAACGTGTCCTCGAAGAAGATGTACGGGTGGACGAGCTCCGGGCGACTGGCAGCCTCCAGTCGGGCCGCTTGTGCCGGCGGAAGCTCCACGTCCAGCGCGTGCAGGTTCGCCTCGAGCTGCTCCAGCTTCGTCGCGCCGATGATGGTCGACGCCACCCCGGGCCGCCGCGCCACCCATGCCAGCGCGACCTGCGCGGGAGACCGGTCCAGCTCTCGTGACACCTCCAGCAACGTGTCGACGATGCGCCAGTTCCGCTCCGTGAAGAGCTTCTCCAGACCCGGGTTTCCTCCTCCCTGGATGGCCGGAAGCCGACCCTCCCCCTTCGCCGTGAGCCCCTCTCGCGTGTACTTGCCCGACAACATCCCCGAGCCCAGCGGACTCCACGGCGTGATGCTCGCCCCGAGCTCCAGCGCGGCGGGGATGTGCTCGCGCTCGATGTTGCGCTCCAGCAGCGAGTACTCGAGTTGGAGCGCGACCACCCGCTCCCAACCCTGGCGCTCCGCCAACGTCTGCGCCCGTGCGAAGTACCAGGCCGGCACGTCCGACAGCCCGAGGTAGCGAATCTTCCCCGCGCTCACGAGGTCCGTCAGCGTCTGCATCACCTCCTCCAGCGGAGTGATGCCGTCCCACGCGTGCAGCCAGTAGAGGTCCACGTAGTCCGTCTTCAGCCGGCGCAGCGACGCCTCCAGCGCGCGATGGATGTTCTTGCGTCCATTGCCTCCCGCGTTCGGGTCCCCGGGAATCGTGTTGATGGTGAACTTCGTCGCGATGACGGCGCTGTCACGCCCGCCCTGCTTCGCGAAGTAGTCCCCGATGAACTCCTCGCTCGTCCCACCCGTGTACCCATCCGCCGTGTCGAGGAAGTTGCCACCCGCCTCCAGGTAGCGGGCCAGCAGCCTGTGCGCCGTCTCCTTGGGACTCCCCCACCCCCACTCCGTGCCGAACGTCATGGTCCCCAGCGCCAACGGGCTCACCCTCAGCCCCGAGCGCCCCAGCAGGTGATACCGGGCCAACGAGTCGATGCGCTTCGTCGTGTTCGTCGTCATGTGCGCCATCCGTGCCTCCGTGATGGACACAACATGCGCCGCGCACTCTCTTCGAGAAAGGGGCAGAATGTTCAAACACTGTTGAGGAGCCTTTAACAATGGCCCTGACGCCCCTGAATGAGCTGGCCGTGTTCATCGCCGTCGCCCGACACAAGAGCTTCACCCGCGCGGCGAAGGAGTTGGGGGTCTCCACCTCCGCCGTGAGCCACACCGTGCGACTCCTGGAGGAACGCGCGGGAGGAGCCCTGCTGTCTCGGACCACGCGCAGCGTGTCACTCACGGACATGGGGCAGCGATTGCTGGAGCGCGCCGGGCCTGGCCTGGAGGCGGCGCTCAGTGCGCTCGACCACCTGTCCGCAGATACCTCCGAGGTGACGGGCACACTGCGGCTCACCGTCCCCGTCACGTCCATCTCGACGGTGCTCGAGCCCGTCCTGCCCCGCTTCATCCAGGAGCACCCTCACGTCCGCGTGGAGGTGCGTGTCTCCGACCGGTTCGTGAACATCGTGCAGGAGGGCCTCGACGCCGGCATCCGCCTCACCGAGTCCGTCGAGCGCGACATGGTGCAGGTCCGCCTCACGCCGCCCTTCCGCTTCGTCATCGTCGGCTCGCCCGCGTACCTCAAGAAGCGAGGCACCCCGACGCGGCCCGAAGACCTGGAGCACCACGACTGCATCAGCTTCCGAGCCCCCACGACGGGACTGCTCTACCACTGGGAGTTGGAGCGAGGACGCCGCGAGCTGCGGGTCCCCGTGAAGGGACCGCTGGTCGCGGACCATGCCCAGTTCATGCTGCGCATGGCGATAGCCGGCGTGGGGCTGGCGTACCTCGCGGAGATTGAAGCCGAGCCCGCGTTGAGTTCGGGCGCGGTGAGAGCCGTGATGGAGGACTGGACGCCCTCCGTGCCCGGCTTGTTCCTCTACTACCCCCACCGCGCCCGCGCCTCACCGCCCCTGCGCGCCTTCATCAACCTGGCGCGCAAGCTCCTCCCGGTGAAGTAGACCCGTGCCGAGCCTCAGTAGAAGTCCGTGGGAGGAATCGCGAGCCCCGACAACTCCAGCAGATACAAACAGGCCTCACGAAACGCGCCCCCTTGGCCCTTATCGTCTGGAGACCAGACGAGATAGGCCTTGTAGCGGCCACGCTGAACACCCTCCAGCAGCCAGTCCGCGCCATCGAGATACTCGACGCCATACGGCGCGCTCGGCCTGCTCGAACGCGTCCAGAAAGAAAACGCCTGCAACTTGCGATGGAGCTCGTTCCATTCGCTCGGCAAGAGCAGACGGGAGCGCTGAGTCCTGGGTGCGTCCAGCCAGCTCGCATAGCCACCCAGATGCTCCGCGTGCAGCACATACACCGCCCCCCGCCGCTCCACGCGAATCATCAGAGGTGCACTGAAGGACGGGCTCCAGGTGAAGCGATAGACCTCGGAGTCCCATCCCGCGGGCCACAAGCCGCGCTCCCCCATGGTGTAGAGGATGGTGGAGAAGACACACCGCTTGAATCTGTCCGAGCGCAGGTCCGGCCGCCCCGCGACCAGGTCCATCTTGAAGGACACCGCCAGGGCACCCTCTGGGATGACCGAGGGCAAGGGCAATGGCCGCTCCGCCTTCGAGGTGCAGTACCGCCAGAAGGCCGCGTCGTAGTCCGCCCCCCAGGGAACAGACTGCCGGGCCGCACAGCCCCCCAGCACCCACGCGATGAAACACAGACGAACCCAGCTCGAACCCATGCACCAAGCCTGCCCATCCCACCGCACTGAATCCTCACGGAAGGCTCACGACTCCCGCACGCTCTCGTCGAGCGTCCCGTCGATGACCTTCTTCGCGATCCCGAACGAGAACCCCGCGCGTGCGAGCGCCGCCAGGTCCCGCTTGCGGTTCTCCTCGCGCGTCTCCAGGTTCTTGCGGAACGGGCCCAGCCGCTTCTTCCGCGCCCAGATGCGAGCCGCCTGCTCGTCGGAGACCTCCGCCGTCGCCTGCGCCAGCTTGCGCTGCACCAGCTCCGCGCCCACGCCCTTCATCCGCAGCTTCTGCGCAATCACCCGCGTGCTGCGGCCCGAAGCGCGCAGTGACTGCGCCTTCATCCCCGCATAGGCGTCATCGTTGATGAGCCCGTTGCGCACCAGCTTCTGCGTCAGCGCCTCAATCCACCCGAGCGCCTCCGCCTTGTCTCCCCCATGCTCCTTCACGGAGCGGTCCACGCGGCGCACGAGCACGCGCTTGAGCTGGCTCACCGTGGAGGCATAGCGCTTCAAGTAGTGCAGCGCCGCGTTCTCCAGGTAGCGGGGAGACACCTTCCGGGGTCGCTTCTGCTTCCTGAGGGGCCTGCTGTCCTGTCCGGTCCGGTCGTCTTCCACGAGGGCTCCTATCTACCAGGGGAGTCCGACACGGCCCCGTCCCAAGCGCACGCCCTCGCACATCCCACCCCACGAGCGGTCAACCCCACGCGACTCAGCGCGTTGTTTCGCCGGGCAAGCACCGTTTGGGCACTCCAGGGCTCGCTGGCTACGCTCGCTTTCCGCGAGAGGCCCTCATGACCAGCGCTGCCCCTGTCCCAGCCCCACTCGAGCCCCCGGCTCCCGTGACGTCCCCGCCCGCTCCCTCCACGCCGCAGGTGGAACCCTGGAGCCTCGCGCGGCGCTACGGCTTCCGCTTCGTCTTCGCCTTTTTGTTCCTGTACCACCTGCCGTTCCCTCCGAAGAGCTTCTGGCAGCCCCTCGAGGTCTGGTTGGCCAGGCATGTGTTCGGCCATGACCTGGTGGTCCCCACGGGCCCCAGTGGCAGCGGCGACAAGGCCGTGGACTACGCGCACCTGGCCTTCATGCTCACGCTCTCGTTCCTCGTCGCGGGGGTCTGGTCCTTCATCGACCGGCGCCGCACGGACTACGTGAAGGCCCACGACTTCCTGCGCGTCTACGTCCGCTACATCCTGGCCGTCTCCATGCTGTCCTATGGCTTCGCGAAGGTCATCAAGACCCAGTTCCCCTTCCCCAACCTGGAGCGGCTCACCCAGCCCCTGGGCGACCTGTCCCCCATGGGGCTGCTCTGGACCTTCATGGGCTACTCCCCGGGCTACAACCTCTTCACCGGAGGCGCGGAGGCCTTGGGAGGACTGCTGCTCTTCTTCCGACGAACCACGACGCTCGGCGCGCTCGTCGTCATCGGCGTCATGGTCAACGTCGTCGCGCTCAACTTCTTCTACGACGTCCCGGTCAAGCTCTACTCCTCCCTGCTCGTCTCGCTCGCGGTCTTCCTGCTGCTGCCCGACCTCCGCCGGCTCGCGGACGTGCTCGTCTTCAACCGGGCCACCCAGCCCACCGTGCTCGCCACGCCCTTCACCTTCTCCTCCCGAGTCACCTGGGCCCTTCGCGGCGTGAAGGCCGTCTTCATCGGCTGGATGCTCTACTCCAGCGTCAGCCAGAACCTGTCCATGTCCGAGAAGTGGGGCGACGCCGCGCCCCATCCCCCGCTGTATGGGTTCTACGACGTGGAGTCCTTCACGAGGGACGGGCAGGTCCTCCCGCCCCTCCTCGGTGACACCCACCGCTGGCGCGCCTTCATCGTGAACCGCCACGGCCCGACGGTGCGGAAGATGGACGACTCACGCAAGCGCTACTTCGGCACCTACGAGGAAGGCAGCAAGTCCTTCACCCTCGCCGAGGGCCGCCAGCCGGACGCGGCGAAGCTCGTCCTCGCCGTCGAGCAGCCAGACGCCGAGCACCTCGTGCTCAAGGGCCCCTACGAGGGCGCGACCATCGAGGTGAAGCTGCGCAAGGTGGACACCGCGTCGAAGTTCCTCCTCGTCGGCCGAGGCTTCAACTGGGTCCAGGAGTTCCCCTTCAATCGCTGACAGGTGACGGGCCGCCGCACATCTCCGCCACCGCCGCGGACGTCGAGGGCAGCGGCTCCACCATGCGGCCCTCGCCAAACCCCAGCGCCCAGAAGCGGGGGCGCACCTCCTCACGCGCGAGGAGCCGCAGCAGCAGGAACTTCGCCTCGTCCTGCCCGTCGAACGCGAGCGGGAAGGTGTTGTGGTGCATCGCCACCGACGTGGAGGAGCGCAGCACCTTGTGCGCCTGCAAGGCGTCCTCGGGCCCCATGTGGACCTTGTGGATGACACGCGGGCGGAACGCGCCGATGGGCAGCACCGACAGGCGCATGGGCCCGAAGCGCGCCGCCACCATCGCGAAGTGCGGACCCAAGCCCGTGTCCCCCGCGAAGACCACCGGGCCCCCCGTGGTGGAGAAGACGTAGCCGGCCCAGAGCGTCTCCGCCATGTCCGTGAGCCCTCGGTTGGAGCGGTGCTGCGCGGGCACCGCCGTCACCTTCATCTCCGGCGTCACGTCCGTGGACTGCCACCAGTCGAGCTCCTCGACGTTCCGGAAGCCCTCGTCCACCAGCAGCGCCTTGTTGCCCAGGCCCACGATGAAGCGCGGATGGTGCGCCTCCTCCAGTCGCCGCAGCGTGGGCAGGTCCATGTGGTCGTAGTGGTTGTGGCTCACCACCACCACGTCGATGGGAGGAAGGTCCTCGAAGCGGATGCCGGGAGGATGCACCCGCCGAGGCCCCACCCAGGGCACGGGGCTGGGCCGGTCCGAATAGATGGGGTCCGTCAGCACATTCACGCCGTCCGCTTGGAGGAGCACCGTGGCGTGGTTGATGAGCGTCACGCGCAGCTTCCCGGGCCCCACCCGCCGAGGCGGAGGCCGGCCGGGCGGGAGGTCCTCGTACTCGCGCCAGAGTCCCCGAGGCTCCTTCAGCGCCGCCGACACCAACTCCGGCATCGTCAACGAGGGGGCGTCACCGAGGTTGTGGAACTTCTCCCCGTCGAAGTGCTTCGTCGCGGGGCCCTGGTGGCTCGGGCCCGCGAAGAGACAGCCCCCCGCGAGCGGCGCGAACCAGAGCAGGCACAACAGGCGAACCGTCGAGGCGGGGAACTGGCGGTCCAGGCGCATGCGAACGACGCTCCATCGAGGTGACCGCGCCTCCTCCGGCCAGGACGCGCGAAGGCCCCATCGTAACGGCTGGAGCCCGGGAGCGCATGTCGCCGTGACTCAGGCGACGACGGCGCGGAGGATGCGCTCGAACATCCAGGGATTGCGCCCCAGGAGCCGGACCAGGGGGCGGCGAAGCCCCGGCCGCCGCGCCAGCACCAGCAGGGCCCGCGTGGCCCAGGCGTACTTGCGGAACACCTGCTGGAAGCGCAGCTCGTACGGCCGCAGGACGTCCCGCGTCGCCCCCTTCGCCAGCGCATCCGGCAAGAGCGTGCCCAAGGACTCCGCGCACGCGAACGCGAGGGACAGCCCTTCGCCAGTGAGCGCGTCGACGTAGCCCGCCGCGTCCCCCACCAGCGCGAAGCGGTCCGCCACCCGCACCCGGGCCACCCGCGCCAGCGGCCCCGCACCTCGGACCTGCGAGTCCGGAGGCGCGACGAGCAGGCGCTCCGCCAGCCGAGGGAAGCGCGCGAGCAGGGTGTCGAAGGCCACGCGTCCTTCCACCCCTCCGTCCTCCCACAGGAAGGCCAGCCCGACCCGGCGGCTGCCCGCGGGTGTCACGTAGGCCTCCACCCCTTCGGCGAAGTGGACCTCCACGAAGGGCGACCACGGCGGAAGCTGGAAGTGCCGGCGCAGCCCGAAGCGCCGGGGACCCTGTGCATCGACTTCCAGTCCTTCCGCCCTCCGCAGCGGGGAACCCAGCCCATCCGCGGCCACCAACATCCGGGCTTCGACGGGGCCTTCGGCGGTCTCCAAGGTCACCGCCGTCTCGCCACGCCGATGCGACAGCACCTGGGTGCGCTCTCGCAACTCGACTCCCACCTCACGGGCTCGCGACACCAGCGCCTTCGCGAGCGCCACGCGGCGCACCCCCAGGCCACCGGGCCCGGGCAGGAGCCCCTCCGCCGTGCTGCCGTCCTCCTGCACGTAGCGGATGCCCACGAAGGGGGCGCTGTCCGCGCGGTCCAGATGCGACAGCGCGCCCAGCCGCTCCAGCGCGGCCAGGCCCGTGGGCATCAGCCCCTCGCCGCACGCCTTGTCGGCGGGGAACGCGGCCCGCTCGAGGACCACCGTGTTCAGCCCTCGCATCGTGGCATGCGTGGCCACGGCCAGCCCCGCCGGCCCACCGCCCACCACGGCCACGTCATAGCGCTTCATCGGAATGGCTCCGCGGGCACCGTGCCCCTTCGAGCGCGCGACGCCCGCCTCACGTCTCGTGCTCCGCCCGCGCCATGGCCAGCGCGCTGCGCGCCATCTCCACCGCCATGCCCACCATGCCCACCTTCTTCGGCGGCAGCAGCTCACCCGCGAGGTAGCGGCGCAGGGCCTCCCCCCGACGCAGCTTGCCGCTCGACGTCCGAGGCAGCGTCCCGGGCTCCAGCATCCTCACCGTGTGAGGCCGCACGCCCGTCGCCGCCACCACCGCCGCGCGGACGCGCTCCTCCACCTCCGGCCCGCCCTCCGGCCCGGAGCGCTCCGCCAGGATGAGCAGCGCCTCGTCCTCGCTGTCCTCGGGCGTGAAGCCCAGCGCGACCGCGCAGCCCAGGCGCACGCCCTCCACGGACTGGAGCGGCTCCTCGAACGACTGCGGCGCGTGGTTCGCCCCGCGGATGATGACCACGTCCTTGGCGCGCCCCGCCAGGTACAGCTCCCCGTCCACGACGAAGCCCAGGTCCCCCGTGTCCAGCCAGCCATCCAGGGACAGCGCGCGCCGCGTCGCCACCGCGTCACCGTAGTAACCCATCATCAACGATGGTCCCCGCGTGAAGACCCGCCCCAGCCGCCGCTCGGGCAGCAGGCCCCCCTGCTCGTCGCGGACCTCCACCTCGAAGCCCGCCACGGGGGAGCCCACGCTCACCATCGCCCGCGAGCCGCTCTCCACGCGGCCCTCGCGCGCGAGCACCCCGGAGTCCACGCCCAGCGAGCGAGGCCCTCGCCCTCTCGGCGGGAAGGTCACCGCCAGCGACGCCTCCGACATCCCATACACGGGCCGCAGCGCCCGCGCGGAGAAGCCCCAGCGCTCGAACCGCTGGACGAAGCGCTGCAGCGTCTCCGCGGACACGGGCTCCGCGCCGTTGAGCGCGTGCTTCCACGACGACAGGTCCACGCCCTCCATCTCCGCGTCCTTCACCCGCTTCAAGCACAAGCCATAGGCGAAGTTCGGCGCGGGAGAGATGTAGCCCCGGTGCCGGGACACCGCGCGCAGCCACAGCGACGGACGCGCCAGGAAGGCCTCCGGCGGAATCAGCACCAGGTTGCCCGGGTAGTGCAGCACGGACATGAGACAGCCGATGAGCCCCATGTCGTGGTACAGCGGCAGCCAGCTCACGCCCACGCGCGGCGCGCCGTCTTCCAGCGGGATGGCCACCTCGAGCGCCGTCACCTGCGCCATCACCGCCGCCTGCGACAGCGCCACGGGCTTCGGGTCCACCGTGGAGCCCGAGGAGAACTGGATGAGCGCCAGCGACTCCGGCGCCACCTTCGCATCGTACAGGTCGTCCCCGCGCGACACGTCCTCCACCGTGTGGCAGCCCAGCCGGGGGCGCGACTTCTCCACGCTCGGCCCCAGGAGCAGCCGCACGCGCGCGTCCGTCAGCACCAGGCTCGCCGTCGTCACCTGGAGCATCCGCGCCGTGGCCCGGTGGTACTCCTCCAGCCGCCCCAGCCGCACCGGCGGGTACAGCGGCATCGGCACCGCGCCCGCGAGCAGCACCCCGAAGAAGGCGTCCATGAAGGCCGGCGAGGTCGGCAACATCAGCGCCACCCGCTCCCCTTCGCGCAGCCCCAACCGCACCAGGCCCGCCGCCGTGCGCCGCGCGCGTCGGTACACCTCCGAGAAGGGCAGCACCTCCTCGCGCTCGGCCGCGTCCACGAAAATCAGCCCGAACTCCGACCGGCTGGCCTCCGCGAGCATCACGTTCACCGTGGGGAACTTCATCGACGGCAAGGTCGGACCTCTCACGTGCGAGCCTCCGCCTGCATGCGTGAGCTGGCCAGCACGCGCCGCTCCACCAGCCGCGTCAGGTCCGCCACCGTCCGGATGCCCTGCGAGTCCTCCTCCGACAGCCGGATGCGGAAGCGGTTCTCCAGCCCCACCGCCAGCACCGTCAGCCCCAGGCTGTCGAGCTGCAGGTCACCGACGAGGTCGTGCTCCAGCTCCACGCCCCCCTTCCACTCCAGTTCATCAGCGGCGATGCGGCGAACCTCCGCCAGGACCTCCTGTTCGAGCTCAGCCACGGGGCACCTCCGGAAGAAAACGAGGACGATGTGCGAAGGCCCGAGCATACGCCTCTCCCAGCGCCGCCTCCTCCGCGCGAATGCGCACGGACAAGAGCACCAGGTTGCCCAGCGAGAAGAACGCCGCTGTCCACCAGGCCCCGTGGATGAGCGGCACACACGCCAACTCCAGCACCACGGCGACATAGTTGGGGTGGCGCAGGAAGCGATACGGGCCCCCCTCCACCGGCGCCAGGTCCGGCACGACGATGATGCGCGAGTTCCACCGCTCGCCCAGCGTGGAGATGGCCCAGTAGCGGAGCCCCTGCGCCAGCACCGCGCCGCCCAACGCCACCCAGCCCAGGGTCGCTGGAAAAGGCCGGTGCAAGAGGAACACCTCCGCCACGCAGGCCGCCAGGAAGGCGGTGTGGAACACCACCATGAAGCGGTAGTGCGCCTGCCCCGTCTCCACCCCGCCGCGCGCGAAGGCCCACTCGGCGTTGCGCTTGGAGAGCACCAGCTCCACCAGGCGCTCCAGCACGAGCAGCCCCATGTACCCCAGGAAGACGACCTCGGTCGGGGTCACCATTGGAGGAGCACCATCTCCGCGCAGAAGCCGGGCCCCAGCGCCATCATCAGCCCGTAGTCCCCGGGCTTCGCCCCCGCCTTCTCCAGCGTCTCCCCCAGCACGAACAGCACCGACGCCGAGGACAGGTTCCCCACCTCGCGCAGCGACGCCCACGAGCGCGCCAGCGCATCCGAGGGCAGCTCCAGCGCCTCCTCGAAGGACTGGAGCACCTTGGGCCCGCCGGTATGTGCCACCCAGTGGCGGATGTCCTCGCGTTTCAACCCGTGCGCCGCGAGGAACCCGTCCACGTTGCCCCGGATGTGGTCCTTGACCAGCTGGGGCACCTTCGCGGACAGCACCACCTTGAAGCCGGAGTCGACGACGTCCCAGCCCATGATGCGCTCGGTGTCCCGGTAGAACACCGAGCGCGACGCCACCACCCGAGGCCCCTTCGGCTCCGGCGCCTCCGCGCCCCGCAGCACCGCGCACGCCGCGCCATCACCGAAGAGCCCCGAGGCGATGATGTTGGGAATGGACAGGTCCTCGCGCTGCAGCGTCAGCGAGCACAGCTCCGTCGACACGACGAGCGCCGTGTGCGTGGGGAAGGCCCGCAGGTAGTCCGCCGCCCGCGACACGCCGGCCGTGCCCGCGACACACCCCAGCCCGAAGATGGGCGTGCGCTTGAAGTCCTCGCGGAAGCTCAGGAGGTTGGCCAACCGCGCGTCGATGCTGGGCGTGGAGATGCCCGTCACCGTGATGAAGAAGACGTGGTCCACGTCGGCGGGCGTCAGCCGCGCGCCCTCCAGCGCCCGCCGCACCACCGCCTCGCTGAGCACCGTGCTCTCGCGAATCCACGTGTCATTGCGCTGCTGGAAGGTCTCCAGCGAGGGGTAGGTCTCGAGCGGGACCGCCAGGTGGCGGCCTCCCACCTGGACGGCCCGGTGCAACTCTTCCAATCGCTCGATGTTGAAGTGACGCTGGGCCCACACTCCCCGCAGCGCCTCGATGAGCTGCTCTTGAGAGGCGTAGTGAGGCGGGAGCGCCCGTGCCACGTATCGAATGAAGGGAGAACGGTGGTCCTGGACTGGGGTGCCGTGCATGAGCGTCTCGGGTCCGTGATGCGGTCAGATTCACACGCATAATCGGAACCCGAGACAGACGCGATATGGGTTGCAGCGACTTGAACGAGTCCTGACTCCCGATGACCGGGTCACTGTCACACGGACGACGACCTCCTCCTCCCTGAGGAGAAGAAGCAGACACCCGCGTGTCACACGGAGGACACGCCTCCTCCAACCCAGGTCCGAGACGCCCACCGCGCGACGAGCAGGAGCCCGAACAGCCACGCGGCCCCACCCGTTCCCCCGGGCGCCGCGCCACACCCTCCCGCGTCCGAAGGCGGAGTCTCGGGCTCTGGTGTGCTCCCCACACACGGCGCACCCGACGCCTCCGCCGTGAGGCACAGCGCGCCATAGCGGCCCACACCTTCGTGACGCCCGTCCACCAGCGCCACCACGACGTGGGTCGCGTCCGCCGCGGCCACCTTCGCGGACAGCGCGCCGGGCCCGTCCGCGCGCGACACCCGCAGCACCTGGGTGTCCGTCACCGCCGCGACGAGCAGGTGCAGCCTTGATGCGTCCTCGCCCGCCCGGGGCTCATACGCGGCCAGCACCTCCGCCGAGCCCCCCGGCACCTGGAAGTAGCGCGCGGACGCCGTCGTCAGGCGCACGTCGGCCTCCTGGGAGGGAAGCGTCCGGGGTGAGGGCGCCAGGCCGTCGTAGCCGCCGCCCCGCGCGTAGCCGTCACCTGGGCGCGCGCGGGCGCCCGTGGAGAGGTTCCAGCGCGAGAACTCCACGAAGGCCGTGTCGAAGTCCAGGCTCCCCTCGCGGCGCAGGAACGCGTCCACCAGCACGGGCCATGAAGCGGTGGGCGAGGTGAGGCTGTCGCGCCACAGCGACAAGAGGGCCGCATCGCCGAAGCGCTCGCCCAGGTACTGGAAGTAGAGGCCCGCGCCATAGCTGAACGACGCGGCGGGCCCGGGGGGGTCCTGCACGAGGCTGCGGTCCGTCCACTTCAGGTACGCCGACGAGAAGTGCTCCAGGTCATCCAGCGACGCGTCGAACCGCTCGCTGGCCCACACCGCCGAGCCCTCCGACGCCACGCTCCCCAGTCCCGGCCGATACGCGGCCTGCACCGCGTGGAAGAACTCGTGGCTCGCGAGAATCCGCACCGCCTTCTCGTAGGACGGATAGTTGTAACCGGCGAAGTCGTTCTCCTGGAGCATGTGCCCCACGCAGCGCTGGCCCTCTCCGACGCAGGCGTCCAGGCGGAAGGCGCCATCCGCGCGGCCCGCGAAGTCCACCAGGTACACGTCGAACAGCCCGTCTCCGCCGTTGTCGGCGCCCACCGACGCGTCGTCGCCGGGCGTCAGGAAGCCCAGCCCTTCGTAGAAGCGAGCCACCTGGTCATACGTGCGTCCCACGACCTCCACCGCGTCGGGGACCCCGTTTCCATCCGCGTCCCCCGGCGGCACCGCGTTGGGCCCTCCGCGCGAGAAGTGGACCCGGAAGCGCCCCTCGGGGGACACCACCGACTCCACCTGCTCGTCCGCGGAGAAGCTCGGCGGCACCGCCTGGGGCGAGGTGGGGCGCGCTCCCGATGACTGCCCTTGCCGTGCCTCGGCGAGGGAGTCGTGCCGCTCGTGTGGCTCACGCTCCGGCAGCACCGGGCCGCAGCCCACGGACAACACCAGAAGCCACGCCCCGGACCTCATGGCAGGAACGCCCACTTGATGCGAATCTGACCGGAGCCGCTCGGCTGCGGCACGGAGCCCGTCTGGTTGCAGACCTGCTGCGCGGACGGCTCGTAGTAGCCCATCACCTCCAGCTTCACGTGGCGACCATCCGCCAGCCGGATGACGAACACCTGGCCCGTCATGGCCACACAGCTCTGGTAGGTCCAGAAGCCGCCCAGCACCGTCGCGGGCCCGTTCAGGCCGGAGTTGTCCGGGATGAGCGTGCACGCGTCGTCGAACCAGCGCTCCGTCTGGAACGACAGGCCCGCGCTCACCGACGTCACGGAGGCGAACGCCGTGCCCTGCGGCAGGCTCGCCGCGGCGACACACGACGGGCCGGACGTGCCGCTGTTGACGCGCACCGTGTAGCGGCGCACCGCGATGTCCCACTCCGTGGAGCTCAGCGCCGCCTGGTCATGCACCTGCACCTGCGTCAGCCCCGTCGAGGTGAAGCGCAGGTACGTATACGACATGGTCGGCTGCAGGCCGCCCGCGCGCGAGTCCACGTAGGTGAGGAACTCGCCCGACGTCGTCCCCTCCTCGCGCACCTCGCCCGTGGACACCACGGAGCGCAGGCTCAGCTTGTCGATGGTCTGCTCGGTGCAGCGCACCTGGCTCGGGTCACACACCTTGGAGCCCGCGTCCGGCTCCGGCTCGTTCTTCGGCTCGTCGTCGCCACAGCTCGCCATCAGCGCCAGCGACATCGCCACCGCGACCAGGACCCACAGGCCCTGATTCCCGGTGTGCTTGGGCAACACCTGCTCGGTCTGACTCATCATCTTCGTGCCCCTCTCCCTGCTTGGATTTCGTGAGGTGGCCGGCACCCCGTCCAGGGACCCGGCGCTCACTCGATGAGACCGCTTCTACTTGATAACGATTCTCATTTTCAATATTGAAGAATGAACACCTACGCCCCGTACGGAGTCAGCCCATGCCCGAGATGCCCGCGGTCCTCGCGAACACGTTGATGCCCTGGTTCGCGAAGCCTTCGCACGTCTCTCGGGTGGAGACGTTGGCTCCTGGACTGCGGCGCGTGCGGTTCGAGGGCGCGTCGCTGCGCGGCGTCTCGTACGAGGCCGGGCAGGAGGTGGAGTTCCGGGTGAGTCCCACGGAGTTCCGGCACTACACGCCGTCGCTGTGGGACGTGGAGAGTGGAGTGCTGGAGGTCGTCTTCTACCTGCACGGCCAGGGGCCGGGCAGCGCCTGGGCGGAGGCGCTCGAGCCGGGGGACGCGGTGGACATCCTGGGGCCTGGAGGCCGGCTGAGCGTGGACGCGGACGCGCCCGCGCACCTGTTCCTGGGGGACGAGACGTGTCTGGGCTTGTTCCAGGCGATGATTCGCGCGCTGCCCTCTCCGCTGCGATTGCTGGGAGCGGTGGAGGTGGCGCCGGGCGCGGAGGACTGGCTCGCGCGGACGGGGGTGCCGCTGACGGCCGTGGCGCGGCGGGCCTCCCGTGGCGAGGCGCTGAGCGCGTGGCTGGAGCAGAACGTGCTGCCCGGCGCCACGTGCTACCTGGCCGGGCATGCGGGCTCCATCGTGGCGCTGAGGAAGCAGTTGCTGGAGCGGCACGGTTGCGCGCGCCGCTCGCTGCGCTCCAAGGCGTACTGGGCGGACGGCAAGCGCGGGCTGTGAGGCCGCGCGCTCGGGGGCCTATTCGAAGCGGTAGCCCTTGGGCACCACGACGATGCCGCTCTCGGTGACGGTGAAGCCCCGCGCGCGGTCGGCCTCCAGGTCGAAGCCCACCTTCGTGTTGGGCGGCACGCGCACGCCCTTGTCGATGATGGCGTTCTTCACCTGGGCATGCCGGCCGATGTCCACCTCGTCGAAGATGACCGAGCGCTGCACGCTGGCGTAGCTGTTCACGCGGGCGCGGCGGAAGAGGATGCTCTCGCGCACCACGCCGCCGGAGATGATGCAGCCGCCCGCGACCATGGAGTTGAGCGCGCGGCCCACGCGCTCGCCGGACTCGTGGACGAACTTCGCCGGAGGGCTGAACTCGCTGCCGGTGCGCAGGGGCCACTCGGCGTTGAAGATGTCGAACTCCGGGTTGACGGAGACCAGGTCCATGGACGCCTCGTGGTACGCGTCCAGCGTGCCCACGTCGCGCCAGTAGGTGTTGGGGCCCGACTGTCCCGGGATGGGGTTCTTGGCGAAGTCGTAGGCGTGGATGTGGTAGCCGTCGCGCAGCGCGCGGGGCAGCACGTCCTTGCCGAAGTCGTGCTGGGAGCCCTCGGTCTTCGCGTCGATTTCCAGCAACTCCGCCAGCACCTTGCTGCGGAAGATGTAGTTGCCCATGCTCGCGAGCGCCGTGTCGGGGCGGCCGGGGATGGACTTGGGGTTCTTGGGCTTCTCCTGGAACTCCGTCACGCGGCCGCGCTCGTCCACCTGCATGATGCCGAAGCGGTGCGCGTCCGCGACGGGCGTGGGGTACGCGGCGATGGTGATGTCCGCGCGCTGGGCCTCGTGCTGCTCCAGCATGTGCGCCACGTTCATCTTGTAGATGTGGTCGCCGGAGAAGATGGCCAGGTGCTCGGGGCGGTGGTTCTCCACCAGATGCATGTTCTGGTAGATGGCGTCCGCGGTGCCTCGGTACCAGACGGGCCCCAGCTCCTCGTACAGGTACATCTGCGCGGGGACCAGGGTGATGAAGTAGTCCGACAGCAGCACGGAGCCGAAGCGCCAGCCGCGCTGGATGTGCTCGGTGAGCGACTGCGCCTTGAACTGCGTCAGGACGTAGACGGAGTAGATGCCCGAGTTGATGAAGTTGTTGAGCGCGAAGTCGATGATGCGGAACTTCGACCCGAAGGGGACCGCTGGCTTCGAGCGCCGCTGCGTGAGGGGGGACAACCGGGTTCCCTGGCCTCCGGCCAGCACCATGCCGAGGATGCGCGTACCCATGCCGACGTGTGTTCCTCCGAGGCCCCCAGCATAGGGGGGCCCCGCGCCCTTGTCTGTTTTCGCGGCGCGCCACGAGGTGGGTCTTCGCCTGGAGGCGAGAGTTACCCGGGGCATCAACCGGTTTTCGCGGTGGCGCCGTAAGGAGCGTTGGCGGTGGGGGACGGGGCCGGCTCCCGCCGTCGTCGCGCCTGGGCCGTTCTCAATCCATCAGCGGTGACGTGGTGTCCCTGGAGGCAGTCGTGTCGCATGGGTCCTTGCTTCGTCGTGTCTTCGTTCCTTCGATGAGTACCGTCCTCCTGGGGGCGCTGGTGGCGTGCGGCGCTCCCGAGGAGGTGTCCCCCACCCCGGAGCCCATGGGCCGGGCGCAGCAGGCCCTGGAGCCGTCCGACCCGCTGTTCAACAGCCAGCGCTGGCACTACGAGCTCATCCGCGCGCCGCAGGCGTGGAACCTCACCCAGGGGTTCCGCACCACCTCCATCGCGGTGCTGGACAGCGGGCAGACGCAGCACCCGGACCTCATCAACAAGTGGTTGGAGGGCTACGACTTCGTCGAGGGGCGCTTCAACACCACGGACGTGGGCACCTATCACCATGGCACCCATGTGGCGGGCACCCTCGCCGCTTCGGCCAACAACGGCCTGGGGGGCGTGGGCGTGTGCCCGGGATGCCTGCTGGTGCCGGTGCGCATCGCGCAGGCGGGAGGCAGCATCTCCGCGGGGGCGCCGGGGGCGAATGACCCGCTGACCACGGTGATGGCGCGAGGCATCTACTACGCGGCGGGTTACGCGGTGAACGACGGGGCGGGGAACGTGGTGCAGGCGTCGGCGCGCGCGTCCGTCATCAACATCAGCCTGGGGAACCTCCCGGCCCCCTGCCCCGCGGATCTGCAGGCGGCCGTGAATGCCGCGGTGGCCGCGGGCGTGCCGGTGGTGGTGGCCGCGGGCAACCGCGACAGCGCCATGCCCACGAGCAACTTCGCGAACTACCTGTGGGGCGCCTGCCAGAACGTCATCTCGGTGGCGGCCGTGAACGAGAAGAGCGATTACGAGTCGTATTCAGCGCAGGGCCCGGGCGTCACCATCGGGGCGCCTGGAGGCGATGAGTACCGGACGAGCCCCTATGCCAAGACGGGGGAGGCGGGCTTCGGCGCGCTCATCGGCTGTACGGACCCGGAGGAGACGCGCGGCATCGGCACGCACGGTGTCGTGTCGTCGTGGACCACGAGCCAGGGGGTGCACTGCTATCGACACTGGGCGGGGACGTCGATGGCGGCGCCACACGTGGCGGGGACCATCGGCTTGATGCGCACGCGCAATCCGTCGCTCACGCCCGCGCAGATCAAGACCGTCCTCACCTCGACGGGGCGCTGGGTCATTCCGTGCACCGGGCCGGTCTGCCCGCCCAAGACGCTGGATGCCCACGCGGCGGTCTCCGCCTCCCTGTTCGACATCACGCTGTCGTGCAGGAGCGTCCAGGGCGGAGGCGGGTTCAATTGCGAGGTCCGGAAGACCGGCGGTCTTGCGCCTTTCACCGGCGCATGGACGGCGGTCGAGCCTTCGCGCATCTTGCCCATGGACCTGACCCGCACCGACACCGCGCGCGGCGTCTGCACACCGGGCACGGACACCACCGCGAGCGTCACCATCACCGACGCCCTGGGTCGCGCCCAGACGCGGAGCAGCACGTTCCGCTGCTTCCCCATCCAGTAGCAGCCGGGGACCTCGCGCGGACTCCTTCGACCCTCGGGGAGTCCGCCCGTCGATGAGCTAGCGCGCCTCCAGGGACTCAACCCTGTCGAAGAGGGGCGCCAGCGCGGCTTCCATGGCGTTGGCGGTCGCATCGCCGCTCTGGTTGGTGATGATGAACACCCCCAGCTGATACTTCGGCACGATGTAGAGATAGCATTGCGCGCGCGGCACGCCGCCGTGATGCACGTAGTGGGTGCCCAGCTGGCGGCTCTGACCGATGTTCCAGAAATAGCCGATGCTGAAGTCTTCCGCGAAGCGCACCAGCGGCTTGTGTGACTCGGTCACCGCGGGATGGTTGCTCAACTGCAAGCGCAGGTACTTGACCATCTCCGGCATCGTCGTCTTCAAGGCTCCCGCCGCCCCCCAAGGCAGCAGTGGCATCGGTGTGGTGCCGACCGGATTGTCGCTGTGGTAGCCCGGCGCCAGACGGTGGGCGTCCTGAGCACGCAGCCGCAGCCACGTGTCGTGCATCCCCGCTTCCCGAGCCAGGAACTCCGCGAGCAACGACTCGTAGGGAGCCCCGTGGATCTTCTCGAGGGTGTGCGCGACCAACTCGGTGCCGGCGCTCGAGTAGGCGTAGTCCTTGCCGAGCGGGCCCTTGATGCTGACGCCGTGCAGGTCCTGCCAGAACTGTGGCTGCCCGTAGTCCGCATAGACAGCATTGAGCTTTGCCGGGGTGGCATGCGCGGTGAAGTCCTTCAACACCTCATTCGCTTGCAGCGGCAACATCCCCGGCATGCCGCTGGTGTGCGTGACCAGATGGCGCAGGCGGATGGGCTCACCCTCCGACTGCAGGTTCGGATAGGCGGACGGAAGATACTTTTGTATCGGGTCTTCGAGGGTCGCCTTGCCTTCGAGGACAGCGTTTGCCAACAGCAGGCCCGCGAAGGTCTTGCTGACCGACCCGATCTCATAGAGCGTCGAATCGTCGGGCGGATGGGACTTGCCGGTCTCCAGCTCACCCCGATGGAGGATGAACTCCTCGCCGCGATAGACCACTGCGATGGAGGTCGCGTGCAGCAGCTTGGACCGCAGCAGGGTCGTCGCGGTCTGGTCCATCGCCGTGGGGATATCGCGGGCGGGCACGGGGCCAGTCGTCTTGCAAGCGGCCAGCACCAGCGTCAGTCCAGCAATGGCTGCGGAGAGTTTGTTCATCGGGCGTATCGTCCAGAGGTGGAATGCCACCCTCCCACACCCCCCAGGTCGGAGCCAGACACGCGGAGGACCGGCATCTGGCCGCACGCCCTTCGCATCCTCGCTACGCCTCCGCCCAGGACTCGACCTCGTTCGCCGTCGAGCGCGCGAGCTTCGCGGCGGCGGACGGGTCCAACCGCGCGGTGACGAGGACACCGATGACGGCCCCCACCAGCAGCTCCACGCGGCGGGCCACTGTCTTCTTGGGCACCACACCCGCCCGGGCCGCCGCCTCCAGCGACTTCGTCAGGTGCCCGTGCAAGAGCGCCCGGTAGTCCTCCACGGCGCGATGCGCCTCCACATCATGCGCGCCCAATTCCGTGGCCGTGTTGACGAGCAGGCACCCCCGCCGCGTCAGGACTGACGGCGCGGTGGCCATCGTCGTCGCGAGCGACTCGAAGTACGTCGTCACCTGCCCCAGCCCCGCGGGGCCCTGCGCGAAGACGGCCAGCCGGGGCGTAATCACCTCCTGGAGGTACAGCGCCACCGCCCGCGAGAACAGCACCCGCTTGCTCTCGAACGCCTGGTACAGGCTGGAGCGGTTCAGCCCCGTGGCCTCCTCCAGGTCCGCCAACGACGTGGCCTCGTAGCCCCGGGTCCAGAACACACCCAGCGCCTTGCGCACCACCTCCGTCTCATCGAACGCACGCGTCCGCGCCACGCCACCCTCCTTGACTATTCTGGACCGAACGATTCAATATGGATTCCGAACTGAGTGGTCCAGAATAACGAATCTTCGGAGAGGAATCACCATGTCGCCACTGGCGCAGGGCTTCGCCGTCGTCGCAGCGCTCTTCCATGTGTTGTTCTTCGTGATGGAGAGCATCCTCTTCTCGCGACCGAAGGTGTGGCGGCGCTTCGGGCTGAAGTCGCAGGCGGAGGCGGACATCATGAAGTCGATGGCGCTGAACCAGGGCTTCTACAACCTGTTCCTCGCGCTGGGCGTGCTCGTGGGAATCGGGCTGGTGCACACGGGCTCGGCCGCCACCGGGGTGGTGGCCGTGGTCTTCGGCTGCGCCTGCATGGTGCTGGCGGCGCTGGTCCTCGTGTCGAACAACCGCCGCTTCCTGACGGCAAGCCTCGTCCAGGGGCTGGCTCCGCTGCTGGCCATTTCGCTCGTGGTCGCGCAGTCGCGCGGGTGAGACGCCAGCACCGACACCCTGGGTCGCCCCCAGACGCGGAGCAGCACGTTCCGGTGCGTCCCCATCCCGTTGGCGACCTCGACGGGTCTCCCTGGCACCGCCATGATGGGCGGCCAGGGACATGACGCTCGACGACTTCGAGAAGTGCATCTTGCAGTTGCTGAACCTCGCTCGGCAGCGAGGCATCGAGAGGCTCGACACTCAGGCGCACGACTACTACTGGATTGTTCCCGCTCCTGACTGGGTCGACTTCACGAACGACCCGAAGCCAGCAGTGGGCTCGCTCCACGACGACCTGGCGGAGCTCCGCAAGCTGTTGGACGACCCGGACCGCGGCTCCTCCATCGACCTCGACCGCGCGGCATCACTCCTCCATCTGCTCTCCGACCACCTGTCGGGCTGAGGAATCACCTCTTGATGCCCCCCAGGTTCCTGGAGGCATCTTCGGCGCCTGAATGGATTGGGAAGACTCCGGTTGGACGGGTCGCTCGACAGCCTTCCCTCCACTTGCCCGCTCCGCGCCCGCCAGTCCGTTCATGTGTACTTCCATGGCCGCCCCGACGGGGAGCTGGGGGGCTCGTGGGTCTGGTGCACCGCCCATGGCTCCATCCGTGTGCCGACCTGGTGGCGGAACCTCGAGGAGGTCGCCCCTGGGAGCCTGACCGCGCACCCCCATGCACTCGAGCCCCTGTCGGCACGCATCGACGAACACTGGCTCCAGGTTCGAAGGCGCCCCGCCCCCCGCGCGCCATGGCCCCTGGCAGACCGTCGATGACCGCTTCGTGCGCGGGCGCAAGCAGGCACCTGGGACTCCCTCCTCAGGGCTCAGGTGGCGCTCATCTGCTCCTGCTTGCACCACCTGCCGCCATCAGCTCGAGCCTGGCTGGCGCCGACGCTTCGGTGGCGGCCGAAACCTCGCGCCGCCAGGAGTTCTAGAAGGTCCTCGTTGCCGTGAGGCCCATGTCGGGTCCACGGCGGCTGGAGGACCTGTCCATGTCGCCGTCGAATCCGGTCGTCGCGGCCACGCATCCGGACCCGTATCCCTTCTACGCGGACCTCGTCGCGCGCCGCCCCTTCTACCGGGACGACACGCTGGGCCTGTGGGTGGCCTCCAGCGCTCGGGCGGTGGGGGCCGTGCTGTCCTCGCCCGCCTGCCGGGTGCGGCCACTCCCGGAGCCGGTGCCTCGGGTGCTCCAGGGGCTGGCCTCGGCGGAGGTGTTCGGTCGGCTGGCGCGAATGAACGAGGGGCCGTTCCATCTCGTGGTGCGACGCGCGCTCATGACGGTGCTGGGGACGCTCGGCGCGGAGCACGGCGCGGAGGAGGGGCGGCGTCAGGCGCGGCGGCTCATCGCGGAGGAGGTGCCGTTGCGGGAGCTGGTGTTCCGGCTGCCGGTCCAGGCCGTCGGGGCGCTGCTGGGGCTCGAGCCTGGGGGCCTGCCCGAGGTGGCCTCGTGGACCGGAGCGCTCGTCCGAGGCATGGCGCCGGGGGCGGACGCGGAGCAGGTGCGCGAAGGCGCGCTCGCGGCGGAGCGGCTGATGGCGGTGTTCCATGCGCGACTGGCCCACTCCGAGGACGGGCCGCTGACCCTCTTGTCGCGTGAGCTGGGCGCGTCCTCCACGGCCCCTGGTGCGTTGTCTCGCGAGCAGGCCGATGCGGAGTCGTCCGCGGTCATCGTCTCCAATGCCATCGGACTGCTGGTGCAGACGCATGACGCGACGGCGGGCCTGCTGGGCAATGCGCTGCGGGCCTCGCTGGCGGACCCCGCGGTGTACGCCCAGGTCTCCAGTCGCCCGGAGTGGCTGCCGCGGCTGCTCGACGAGGTGCTGCGGTTCGACCCTCCTGTCCAGAACACGCGTCGCTTCCTTTCGGAGGATGCGGTCATCGACGGCCGGGCGCTGCGCGCGGGAGACACCGTCCTGGTGGTCCTCGCCGCCGCCAACCGCGACCCCGCGGTCCATCACGCGCCGCACCGGTTCGACCTCCACCGCGAGCCGTCGGAGCTCGCGACCTTCGGGGAAGGACGCCACGCCTGCCCGGGAGCGGCGTTGGCGCGGGCTGTCTCGCTCGGCGCGCTGGAGGTGCTGTTCGCCACCGACCTCGTCTCGCACCGCGCCGCCTTCTCCGCCACGGGGTTCCAGCCGTCCGTCAACGGCCGGGTCCCCCTGCTGCCGCGACTTCACCTCCACTCCCGGGAGCACACGACATGATCGCCGTCATCTTCGAGGTCCGACTCAACGACGAGGGCCGCCAGGAGTACCTGGACCTGGCCGCCGGGCTCCGCCCACTGCTCGCGGAGGTCGATGGGTTCATCTCCATCGAGCGCTTCCAGAGCCTCTCCCATCCGAACCTGTTGCTGTCGCTGTCCTTCTGGCGGGACGAGGCCGCCGTCGAGACCTGGCGCCGCCTGGAGGCACACCGGGCCGCGCAAGCGCGGGGGCGTGGGGGCGTCTTCGAGGACTACCGCCTGCGAGTGGCCACCGTCGTGCGCGACTACGGCCTGTCGGCGCGCGAGCAGGCCCCGGGCGACAGTCGCCGAACCCACGGTTGAGGCCCGGCGGCATGGACGAGCGTCATGACCTCGTGGACCTGCTACGGCCCCGAGCGAGACGCCCTCCCCATGCCCGGCGCGATGACGAGCATGTCCGCCGCGGAACGCACGACAGTCACGCCCGGCCCGGGCCCTCCACGGAGGAAGACCCGGGCCAGGTTGTTCGTCACCCGGGCATCAGCGCCCGTAGTTCTGCTTCAAGCCGTACGTCTTCCCTCCGAACGACAGCGTGTAGTTGGAGAGGCTGGCGATGGGGAGCTGGTACGTGAGCTTCACCGTGACCGAGCTCCCATTCGGAATGCTCTGCCACGAGGGCACCGTGAGCTGCACGCGGTGGAAGTCCCCCTTGAAGCCGCCCGAGTTCGACCCCGAGTGCTCGCTGCGCACCGTGCTCAGCGTCCACCCGGACTGCTGCGCCAGCGTGGCGGGCGCGGACGTGCCGTAGTCGAACTGCAGCAGCGCCCCACCCGGAATCGCCTGCCCGGAGTTGTTCGTCAGCTTCAGCGTCGGCGAGATGGGGTAGTTGGAGTCGCCCACCGCGAAGCCCTCCAGCTCCACCGAGACATCCAGCGTGTCCGCCGCCACGGGCATCGTCTGGTTCGCCCGCAGGTTCTTGTACGGCGACGCCGTCTTGAACTTCTCGTACAGCAGCCGCGTCAGCGTGTACCCGATGTAGTACTCGCCCTGCCCGTTCGCGCGCGCCTGGTCGAAGGCGTAGTCACCCGCCAGCTCCCAGATCATGATGCCGCCAATCCCCCGGTCCGCGACGTACTGCGCCTTCGCGCCGAGCGACTCCTCGTCCTCCGTGGACAGGAACACCTTCTTCGTCGCGTTCCACAGCCACGGCGACGCCACCGGCGCGCTGTAGTTGCGCGCATACGTCCCCGAAATCCGGTCCGTGGGGTCGTTCACCGGGTCCAGCCCGTACGCCGTCACGTAGGAGCCCAGGCGCCCGTCCTGGAGGTTCTTCGCGTGCCACATCGGGTTGCTGCCCGAGGCAACCTCCGCCCCCAGCGAGTTCTTGTCGTGCCAGAGGTTGTCGATGCCCAGCGCGCCATTGCCGCACGGCACCGTCGAGCCCACGTTGGGCCCCGTGCCCGGAGGACACTTCGTCTGGTCCGCCAGCGGCGCCTTGCCCCACAGGCCGTTGGTTCCCCCCGTGACGCCCTGCCAGCCGCGCGTGTAGTACGGCACGCCGATGTTGATGCGGCCCGCCTGCATCGCGCCCCGGAAGTAGTGGTAGGCCCAGTCCGTGTTCAGGTAGCCGATGCCGCCGTACGTCCCGTACACGTTCCAGTGCAGCAGCTCCGCGTCCTTGCCGTCGTCGAACAGCGCCGCGTTCGGACCCACGAACTCGTTCCAGGCGCCGTGCAGGTCGTACGTCATCAGGTTCGCGTAGTCGAGGTACTGGGTGACTTGATACGTCTCCGTTCCGCGCAGAATCCAACCCGAGGCCGTCACCGCCGCGGTCAGCATGTAGTACTTGCCGTCCGCCGCGCTCGCCGCGTCCAGCTTCTCGCGCAGCGTCTTCATCAGCACCACGTAGCCCTTCATCAGCGCGCCCCGGCGAGGCGTGGCGAAGGTGAAGTCATCCGGGTTGCCCGCGTTCGGCATCGACGTCGCGTACTCGTAGTCGATGTCCGCGCCGTCGAACCCATACGTCCGCAGGAACGTCACCACCGAGTCCGCGAACGTGTTGATGGCCGCCGTGTTCACCGCGTTGTTGGACGTCGTCGTCATCGAGTAGAAGCCGCCGCTGGCCACCCGACTGCCGTCGTCGTTCAGGAAGCCGCCCGACTCCGCCCAGCCGCCGATGGAGATGAGCGTCTTCACGTTCGGATACTGCTTCTTGAACTTGTTGAGCAGGTTGAAGTGGCCCTTGTACGAGAAGGCCGGGTCCATCTCCGCGCCCGCGACACCGGGCCACTCCATGCCCGTGGCTGGGTTGTTCGCCGAGTTCGCCCCCACCGACACGCGGTTCTGCGCGTCCACGTGCGCGAAGGCGTAGTTGATGTGCGTGATGTTGTTCCACGGAATCTGCGGGGCCAGGTACGCGGGCTGGCCGTTCTTCCCCGTCCTCCAGCTGGTGAAGTAGCCGATGATGCGGCGCGGGTGGTCGGCGCCCATCTTCTCGCGGCCCGCCGTGTCGTAGACCTGGCAGTACGGAACGTTCAGGCCCGCCGTCGCATACAGGCCATCCGGACGGCAGCCCACCGGCGGGTCTCCTCCGCCCGGCGTCGTCGTCACGGAGACGGCCGCGCTCGCCCCGGAGATGTTCCCCGCGGCGTCCTTGGCCTTCACGGTGAACGAGTAGGCCGTGCTCGCCGTCAGCCCGGTCACCAGCACCGACGTCGACGGCGACGTCGCGACGGCGGTCGTCCCCGTCCCGATGAAGACGTCGTACTCCTTCACCCCCACGTTGTCCGTGGAGGCATCCCACGCCAGGGAGACCGTGGTGGAGCCCACCGCCGTGGAGCGCAGCGCCGCGGGGACCGTGGGCGCCTCGGTGTCCGGCACCACGATTCCACACGCCCCGACCAGCTTGTACCAACCGCTGGCGGTGCCATGGACGGGGTCCGCGGTCCAGATGGCGACCAGGGCCTCATAGAGACTGTTTTGATACACGACGCGGTCGCCCGCCTTGTAGATGGTGCTGCCGCTCCACGCGGGATATCCCGTGCAGTCCACCACCAGCGCGCCTTCGCGGCTGTCGATGGGTGACTCGGGGGGCCGCGGTGATGGCTCCGTGGACCCGCATCCGATGAACGCGCTGACCCAGAGCAACCCGGCCAGGGGCATGCCCCTCCAGTGTCGCAGTTGCATCTCGCTCTCCTTGATTGAGCTCAACGGCTCGCCGGAACAGCGCGCCGGAATTCGGGGCCAACCGCCCCATGTCAGAGAGAGCGAACTTCAGCGCTTCGGGTCACTCGCACTCCGAGGTGACCTGGGCATCCGCTACTGGTCGACACAGGCGAGCGAGCGCAGGTGCGCGCGCCCCAGTCGCAGCCGGCTGCGCACCGTCTCGAACGGCACCGCCAGCGCATCCGCCAACTCCGGGACACTCATCCCTTGCAGGTGGTGCAGCACCAGCGCCCTGCGCTGCTCGTCGGGGAGCCGCTTCAATAGCAGCTCCACCCGCCTCCGCAGCAGACAGTCCTCCTGCTCCGCGCCCTCACAGGACTCCAGCACCTGGGCACAGACCTCGTCGCGTCTGCGACGTTCGATGCGCGCGCGACGCGACGCCGCGAAGCTCACCCGCCGCACCACCTGGTCCGCCCACGACACGAAGGCGCCCTCGCCCCGGTAGCTGCGCAGCCCTCGGAAGATGGCGACCAGCGCCTCCTGCGTCACGTCGTCCACTTCCGAATCGCGGTGAACCAGACAGCGCACCCGCGTCCTCACCCGTGGCATCAACTCCGCCAGCAACGCTCCCACCGCAGCGGGATTTCCTCCCGTCGCATCTCGAACCCGCGGCGCTTCGACACCGAGCTTGGCAGTCGCCATGGCACCTCCGACTTCAGGGGCGGCCGGACCCACCGGGAACCTCCGATGGGCCAGGTCACCCACACTTCACGAGGCACGCGGCCCCCTTCCGCCCCAGCACCTCGCCGGAGCCAGAGGAGGGCCGCCCCTCGTCAGTTCAGCTCGACCTCACGACTGGTCCGGCCATCGCTCGCCCGGGCGCGCAAGAGCACGCGGCCCGAGGCGCTGAAGGCCTTCGAGTACGTCGACCAGGTGCGTCCACCATTCACGGAGTACTCGATGGCGAAGCCCGGGTAGCGCACGTTGGCGTGCACCTTCCCGCCCGAGCGCTGCGCCCCCGGCAGCGGGATGCGGTAGTTCACGCCGACGCTCCCGGTCAGCTCGCCGCGCAGGTCCACCGGGCGGTAGGCGCTCAGCCGAGGCAGCACGGCCTGGCCCAGGCTGTTGGCGAAGCGGGCCCACAGCGCGGGCATCTGGTCGGGCGCGGGCAGGTCCGGGTTCCACGCGCGCTCCGCCACGCCGAGAATCTTCGGGAACGCCAGGTACTCCATCACCTGCGGCGACTTGAGGTTCTCGCCGAAGAGGAGCCCGTGCATGCCGATGATGTTCTTGCGGCCCTCCGCCGTGAGCTTCTCCTTGGTGGCCCAGGTGCCCGGGTCGATGGCGTTGCCCATCCGGTCATGCGTGCCATTGACGTACACGTCGAACGGCCGGTACTCGAAGGTCTTCTTCTCGTCGACGAAGTTGGCCCAGTAGTAGCCCGGCTCGTCCGGGTCCTTGTTGTAGGCCAGATCCATGTAGAGGTTCGTCGCGTGCGACAGAATCACGCGATACCCCTGGTTCGCGTACTTGTACGCGTCATCCTCGCGGCCCCAACCCCAGACATTGCTCCACGGCATGGGAATGAAGCCCGGCAGGGTGAGCCCGTGGTGGATGATGTCGTCCCAGCCCGTCGCCGCCGCGCCCGTCGCGGTGATGATGCCGCCCCAGCGCTGGAAGAAGCGGTTGAAGAGCTGCGTGTCGCTCAGCTCCCGTGTCTCCGGGTTCGCCTTGCACAACGGCGAGCCCTGCCACCAGACGTTGCCCGCCAGCGACGGCAGCTCGTCACCACCGGCGTGGACGGCCACCAGCTTCGCGCCCGGAACCGCGTCGTGCCGGGCCTTCAGCTCCTGCGCCACCTTGGTCAGGAACGCATACGTCGTCTCGAGGCACGGGTTGACGAAGTTGTCCGTGTACATCTGCACGCTGGTGTGTTTCGACGTGTCCGCCGGGTCCACCAGCCGGTACTCCGCCGCGCGCACCGGGTCCGTGTCCTTGAGCGTGTGGTAGCGATGCTCCATCGACTTCACCGCGGCACGGGCATGTCCGGGCATGTCGATTTCAGGAATCACGTCGATGTGACGCTCGGCCGCGTACGCGAGAATCTCCTCGTAGTCCTTCACCGTGTAGTAGCCGCTGCCGTCGCCGACGAAGTTGAGCGTCGCCTGCTCGAAGCCCTGAAAGCGCGGCGCCACGCCTCCGTTGGCCTCGGTGGCCGTGCGGGCCTTGAAGGCCACGCGGTCGCCGGAGTCCAGGTCATTGCCGCTGCCCATGCCCATCTGGAGCATGGACGTCTCCTTCAGGTCATAGCCGCGCTTCGAACCGTAGGTGGTCAGCTCCGGGATGCCCGGAATCTCGATGCGCCACCCCTCGTCGTCCGCGAGCCGCAGGTGCAGTGCGTTCACCTTGTAGTGAGACAGCACGTCCAGCAGCTTCTTCACCGTCTGCTTCGTCTGGAAGTGCCGCGAGACATCCAGGCTCATGCCCCGGTAGGAGAAGCCCGGCACGTCGGTGATGTGCACCTCCGGGAGCGTCACCTCCGTCAGCCGCTCCGCCGGATTCGCGGAGGCCTGGTATGCCTCCGCCGGCACCAACTGCCGCAGCGTCTGGATGCCGTAGAAGACCCCCGCCGCGTCGGCGCCCACCACCGACACGCCGCGGTCATCCACCTTCAGCGAGTACCCTTCCGCGTCCTTCGCGCCGTCCCCGTCCACGTCGAGCGAGGCGTCGATGCTCAGGTGGATGGTGTCGCGGCCGTCGTCCTGGCCCGACTCGCGCGTGGTGATGGGAGAAGCGAGCACGTCTCCGAGCGCGGCGGCCAGGTAGGCCGCCTCCCCCGTCAGCCCCGGCGCGTGGCCGATGGCCACCGAGCCCCGGAGCGCCACGCGGCCCTCTCCCACCACCACGTCGCGCGGCGAGGGGAGCAACCGCGCCTTCAGGTCCAACGACTGGAAGGACGGGTTCTCCGCGTAGCGCAGGCCCGGCGTCTGCACGGGCATCACGTCGCCCTCGAAGCGCGTGGTCTGCTTCGGGTCCGCCGCGTTCAGCTTCACGGTGGCGGGCACCGCGACGGAGAGGTCGTCCTGGAAGGGGCCGCCCTCGAAGACGACGTGGAACGCGGCCGGGGCGTCGGCCTTGAGGATGGCCCAGTCGGAGGCCAGCACCGACACCGTGCGCTTCTGCCCCGGCTTGACCGGGACGAAGTTAGGGAGCGGCTCCAAGACCCAGTAGTCGCCGCTCTTCGCGTCACTCGCCTTCGAGATGCGGATGCCCTGTGCCGCGAGCGCCTGGATGCCGGTCTCGTCCCCCTCCCCGTCGTCGAGGATGCGGCGGACGAAGCTGAAGTAGAGCTTCCATCCGCTCGAGCCCAGCTCCCGTGAGCCCTTGTTCTGGAGCGTGAACTCCGAGCGGAAGAACTTCCAGCTTCCCACCGAGTTGTCCACCGGCACCCACTCGACGGCGAGCTCCGTCGGGTTGCGACAGCCGGTCAGGAACAACGACATCACCACGAGACTCGTCAAAAGGCGTTTCATCGGAGACTCCTTTCACGACGTTGAATGCGGCACTGCCGAAGGGGGTTGGGGTGTGAGAGACGGCGTGGCGGCGGCTAGAGCCACCACTCGACGCGAGCGCCCAGGTAGTGGCCCACGCGCGAGTCGCCGACGGACTGGAGGTACGGCGAGATGAGACGGTCCACGGCGGCCTGGTTGTGGATGGCCAGCGTGTAGAACAGGCGCAGGTGGGGACGCGCCCAGACGTCGCGCTTGCCGGTGGGGACCAGCGTGGGCACCAGCGACAGCTTCGTCACCGTCGCGTACTTCTGCTGACCCTGGCGGAAGCCCTGGAAGCTGGCCTCGTTGACCAGGTGGAACTGGTCGTGGAGGTACAGCGTGCTCTGCGCGCCCACCGCGTACTCGACATACCGGTCGGCCTCCGCGCCGCTCGCGCCTCGGCCCGCGTGCAGGGTGCCGTAGGCATTCACGCTCACCAGCGGGTTGATGTTGTAGAGCATGTGGTTCACCACCTCCACGCCGTACGCGCCGGAGAAGCGGCCGTTGGGCGCGGCCAGGCCGTAGGTGTTCCAGGTGGGAACACCGCCCAGGCTGCCGTTGGCGATGCGGCTGCCGAAGCGCACGGAGGTGTCGTTGAAGCTGCCGTTGCCCATGTCCATGTGGAACTTCGCGCCCAGGACGGCGCCCTGGTCCGCGGGCTGGACGGCCGTGTTGTTGGAGCCGGAGAGGGTCGTCTCCGGCAGCCGGTGGAACTCCGCCAAGAGGTGCAGCGAGTGCTTGGCCTCGAAGTTCTTCACGTACTGGCCCACCACCACCGTGCGCTGGCGGCGGCGGTCCGGCTTGCCGTCACCGTCCACGTCCACCACGTACTCGGACAGGCTGGCGGACGTCTGGAGCAGCACCGCCAGCTCCAGCGGGCCGTAGCCCACGCCCACGCCCTGCGAGGACAGGTTGTTGAAGTACCAGTAGTCCGCCAGGTACACGTTGGTGCCGCGGTAGAAGCGCACGCCGCCCCAGAACCGCAGGCCGGGGACCACGATGTTGCCCGCCGCGACGTACGCCTCACCCAGCTCCGTGGCCAGCGTCGAGCTGAAGCGGTTGCTCGTCAGGCCGATGAAGAGGCCGTTGTCTGCCCACATCGCCGGCGTCAGCACCGCGTAGGCATAGGGCGCGTCCGGGCCCGCGTCCGCGGCGGGCTTGAGCAGGTGGAACTTCATGGTGAGCTCCAGGTAGTCGCCCTCCTCCAGGCGGCCACCCACGGAGCGCCCCGTGAGGTTGAAAGTCTTTCCCTGGATGAACTCACCGCTCGTGGGCGCCCAGCCCACCCCGACGCGGCCATACATGGAGAAGTCCAGCCGCTCCGACAGGGATTGAGCCCGCGCGGGGAGCGACAACATCACTGCGAGCGCCAGCAGCCACAGGCGCGAGGAACCCACTACGGACGACGAGATTGAACAGCCACGAGCCATCATGGTTGAACCCCCGGACAAGGCACGGCCAAGAGCCTCTTTCCGAGAAAGAGGCTCGAATGGTTTGAAATGGGTTATGGAAATCGACTGCTAGAGCATCGAGCGGAGCTCATCCGCGACACGTTCCGCGGTGGGCCCCAGGATGACCTGCACACTGCCATTGACGGGCTTCACGACGCCCCGCGTTCCCAAGCCCTGGAGCTTCGCGTCATTCACCAGATGGGAGTCCGCGACGCTCAGCCGCACGCGGGTGGTGCAGCTGTCCACGACGCGCACGTTGCTCGCGCCGCCCAGCGCGTCCAGCATGGCGCGCGCCAGCACGCGGTGCTCGGAGCCCGCGGGGGCCGCGGCGTTCTGGAGGGCGCGCTTGACCTCCGTGGCCAGCTGGTCCGCCTCGGGTCCGATGATGACCTGCACGCTGCCCTTCGCCGGGCGCAGCACGCCTCGGGCGCCGAGCTGCTTGAGCGCGGACTCGTCCACCCGCTCGCTGTCCACCACCTGGAGGCGCAGCCGCGTGGTGCAGGCATCCACTTCCTTCAGGTTGCCGAAGCCCCCGAGCGCGCGCAGGTACGCCTCGCCCCGGGCCAGCGCCGGCACGGGAAGCCCCGGTGCCACCGCGCCCGAGTCGACCGAGGCTTCCGTCTCGTCCTCGCGGCCCAGCGTCTTGAGGTTGAAGCGGGCGATGACGAAGCGGAACACGCCGTAGTAGACGCCCGCGTAGGCGAAGCCCACCGGCAGGAGCAGCAGCGGCTGCGTGGCCAGCTTGTAGTTGAGCACGTAGTCGAAGAGACCCGCGGAGAAGCCGAAGCCCAGCTTCACGTTGAGCAGGTTCATGATGACGTGCGACAGGCCCGTGAGGACCGCGTGCAGCAGGTAGAGCGGCGGCGCCAGGAACATGAAGGCGAACTCCACCGGCTCGGTGACCCCCGTCAGCGCCGCGGTGAGCGCCATGGAGAGCAGGACGCCGCCCACCTTGGCGCGGTTCTTCTTGGGCGCCGCGTGGTACATGGCCAGACACGCCGCCGGCAGGCCGAACATCATCACCGGGAAGAAGCCCGCCATCATCGCGCCCGCGGACGGGTCTCCGGCGAAGAAGCGCTTCAAGTCCCCCGTGGCGCCGTTGAAGTCGCCAATCACGAACCAGGCCAGGTTGTTGATGATGTGGTGCAGGCCCGTGACGATGAGCAGCCGGTTGAAGAAGCCATACAGGAACAGGCCCAGGCTGCCGGCGGACACCACCGCGCGGGAGGCGCCGTCCAGCCCCGCCTCCACGACGGGCCAGCCAATACCAAACGCCAGGGCATATCCCAGACACACGAAGCCGGTGATGATGGGGACGAACCGGCGTCCGCCGAAGAACGCCAGGTAGTCCGGCAGCTTCATGTCCTTGAAGCGGTTGTAGAGCAGGCCCGCGGTGATGCCGGAGAGGATGCCCACGGGGGTGCTGATTTTCGACGCCAGCTTGGCCTTGAAGTTCACCAGGGCCAAATCACGAGCGGCGCCGTCCAGGCCCGCCAGCATGTCGGCGGGAGCGGAGACCATCACCTTGGTGCCTTCGATGACGATGAAGTAGCCCACCGCGCCCGCGAGCGCCGCGGCGCCGTGGTTCTCCTTGGCGAAGCCCACCGCCACGCCCACGGCGAACAACAAGCCGAGGTGGGAGAAGATGGCGTCTCCCGCCGCGGCGACGAACGCCACGTTCAACAAGTCCGGCTGTCCCAAGCGCAGCAAGAGGCCCGCGATGGGTAGCACGGCAATGGGCAGCATCAACGCGCGCCCGAGCTGCTGCACTCCAGCAAACGAGTTGCTCACCACGACGTACCTCCGTTGTTGGGGCCGGGCTCAGAGCCCAGGCCAGGTGCTCGACACCAGAGCGCGGACCGCCTCCGCGCTCTCCAGCTTCAGGGCCTCGCGCGCCACCTGCTCGCAGCGGGGCAACGACAACGTGCGAATGAACGCCTTCAGGTCGGGGACGACCGCGGGCGTGGCGGAAAGCTCCGTGACGCCCAGCCCGATGAGCAGCGGCGCCGCCCGAGGCTCCGACGCCACGCCGCCGCACACCGCCACCGGCCGTCCGCGCAGACGCGCGCCCTCCACCGTCTTCGCCACCAGCCGCAGCACGCCCGGGTGCAGGCCATCCAGCCGCGCGGCCAGGTGCGGATTGCCGCGGTCCACGGCCAGCACGTACTGCGTGAGGTCATTGGTGCCGATGGACAGGAAGTCCGCGTCCGCAGCGAGCTGGTCCGCGAGCACCGCCGCCGCGGGCACCTCCACCATCGCCCCCACCAACACGGGCGTGGAGATGCCCAGCGCCTGGCGCTCGGCGTCCACCATGGCGCGCACGGCGCGCAGCTCCGCGCGGGTGGTCACCATCGGCACCATGATGCGGCAGACCCCCGCGGGCCGGACGCGGAGGATGGCGCGCAGCTGCGTGCGCAGCAGCTCCGGCTCCCGCAGCGACACGCGCACCCCGCGCAGGCCCAGCACCGGGTTGTCCTCGTGCGGCAGCGGCAGGTACGCCAGCGGCTTGTCCCCGCCGACGTCCAGCGTGCGGATGACGACGTGGCGTCCGCCCATCGCGTCGGCGATCTCCTGATAGCGCGCCAGCTGCTCGTCCTCGCTGGGCGCGCGCACGCGCTCCAGGAAGAGGAACTCCGTGCGGAGCAGGCCACAGCCCTCCGCGCCCTTGTCGCGCGCCGTGACGGCCTCACCCGGCCGGCCCAGGTTCGCGACGACTTCGATGCGCACGCCATCCGCGGTGCGACAGTCCTCATGCGCCGTGGCCAGGTGCGCGCGGCGGTGGGCGGCGCGCGCCTGCATCGCGCGGCGGGTGGCCTCGCGCGTCTCCTCGGTCGGGAAGACGCGCACCTCGCCCCGGTCTCCATCGAGCACCAGCGGCGCGCCCTCGGGGATGGCCAGCACCTGGTTCCCCATGGCCACCACCGCGGGCAGGCCCATGCCCGCCGCGAGGATGGCCACGTGGGAGGTGGGCCCGCCCCGCGCGGTGCAGATGCCGGCGATGCGGTGCGGCTCCAGCGAGGCCAGCTCGGACGGCAGCAGCTCGTCGGCGATCAGGATGGCCTCGGGCGGCAGCACCGACGGCACTCGCGAGCTGGCCTCACCCGTCAGCACGGCGACGACCCGGCGAGCCAGGTCGTGCAGGTCACCCGCGCGCTCGGCCAGCCGCGCATCCTCCAGCCCCAGCAGCACGGCGGCCTGTCGCTCCATCACCGTGCGCCAGGCCCAGGCCGCGGAGCGCCCGGCGGTGATTTCCTTGCCCGCGGCATCGGCGAGCTCCGGGTCCTCCAGGAGCGCCAGGTGCGCACGGAAGATCTCCACGCGCGCGCCGCCGCCGCCGGGGGCCCCCGCCATGGAGTCCTCGAGCTCACGGCGCACCCGCGCGAGCGCCTCCGTCAAGCGCTGCTCCTCGCGCGCCACGCCCTGTCCCTGCTCCGGCAGGTCCACGGGCAGGTCCACGACGCGCACCGCGCGGCCCACCGCGGAGCCGGGCGAAGCGACGACGCCCTCGAGCAGCAGCTCCTTGCCCGGCTGGAAGATGGGGACGGCGACGGGCATGGGCTTCACGCCGTGCGCGGTGACCACCGGCTCGGCGACGGCGGACGTGGGGTCTCCCAGTCCGCTCGCCACCCACTCCGCCAGCTCCTGCGCGACGTGCTCCGCCGCGTCCCCATCGACCTGGAGCGTGAGCAGGTCGCCATGCGTGGCCCCCAGACCCATGAGCGCGGAGACGCTCTTTCCATTCGCCGTGCGGCCCTGACACAAGACCCGCACCACGCCCGGGTGGAGGCGGGCGCGCTGGGCGAAGGAGGCGGCGGGCCGCGCGTGCAGGCCGTGCGCGATGAGCAGGCGCACCTGCCGCGTCGCTCCGCTCTCCGCCCCGGGCTCCTGCGCCACGGGAGCGCTGGCATTGCCAGAGACGGAGAACAGCGGCTCCCCCACGGAGACCGAGCGCCCCTCCACGCGCTCCGTGACGGTGTAGCCCTCCGCGTTGACCACCAGCATGACCGTCTGGAGGCTGCGCGCCTTGCGCGCGAGCAGGTCCAGGTCGAAGCCAATCAGCACGTCGCCCGCGCGGACCCGCTGACCGGCCTGGACGTGCGCGGTGAAGCCCTCGCCGCGCAGCTCCACCGTGTCGATGCCGATGTGCAGGAGAATCTCCGCGCCCGTCTCCGCGCGCACCGTGCACGCATGCCGGGAGGCATGGACGGAGATGACGACGCCGTCACACGGCGCGCGCAGCTCGGTGGACGTCGGGTCCACCACGACGCCGTCCCCCGCGAGGCGCTGGGCGAAGGCCGGGTCGGGCACCTCCTCCAGCCGCGCGGCCCAGCCGGAGAGGGGCGAGGCAAGCGTCAGCGTGGCGGGCGGAGGAGACGCGGAGACGAGCTTGAGCGAAGGTCCGGGGTTCATGAGGGGTCTGCCTCCTCCGAGGTGAGCGCGGCCAGGGCACGCCGGAGGTTTCCCCCGGCGCGAGTCAGGACAGCGTCCGTGCGCGCCTCGTCCAGGCCCGCCAGGCCCAGCACCGCGCGCTTGACGGAGCCATGAATCGTGAGCGCCGCGGCGGCGCGGGCCTCGTCCACCTTCGCCAGCCGGGAGACCATGGCCACGCAGCGCTGACGCAGCTTCGCGTTCTCCGGTCTCACGTCGACCATGAGGTTGTCGAAGACGTGCCCCAGCCCCGCCATCACGGACGTGGAGAAGAGGTTCAGCATCACCTTCTGCGCCGTGCCCGCGCCCAGCCGCGTGGAGCCCGCGATGACCTCCGCGCCGGTGGCCACGACGACTTCGTACGCGGCGACCTTCGCCAGCGCGGAGCGCGCCCGGCACACCAGCGCCACCGTGAGCGCGTCCCGGCTGCGCGCGACATCCAGCACGCCCACCGTGAAGGCGCTGTGCCCGCTGGCGGAGACGCCCAACACCACGTCCTCCGGCCCCAGCTCCGCCGCGCGCGCCTTCTCGCGGCCCGCCTCCTCGTCATCCTCCGCGCCGCCGTCGAAGCCCCGCGTGAGGTCCAGCCCGCCCGCCATCAGCACGCCCAGGCGCGAGGTGGGCCAGTCGAACGTGGGGCCCAGCTCCAGCGCGTCCAGCGCCGCCAGCACCCCGGAGGAACCCGCGCCCGCGTACACCAGCCGGCCCTCGCCTCGGGACAGCCGCTCCACCGCGGCGTCCACCGCGGGGCTCAGCGAGGGCAGCGCCGGCAAGCAGGCCGCCACCGCCCGGGACTGACCGCCCCAGAGCGCCTCCAGCATCTCGGTCGTGCCCCAGGTGTCCAACCCCTGGAAGCGACGAGCCATGTGCTCCGTCTCCTCCGCCATGACTGTGACCCCCCGCGACAACTGGTATCAAACTGGACTCAGAGATAGTACCAGCAAAAATCCGGTTTTCAAGGAGTAGTCCGCGTTTTCATGAGACGCACCGCATCACGCCCACCTCGTGTGTTGCACATTTGATAGAAGATTCAGCCACTTAGAGTGGTATCGTACCGGTATTTTCAGGGTGGTCGGGAATAGCGTCTGGTGCTATAGTGGTATCCAACTGGTTCGAAAGAACGGAGAGGAGACCCCGCGGTGGACACACGCAGAGCCGACCCCTTCGACAAGGGCGCGATTTCGAGCACGCTGCCCATGCCGCTCTATCTCCAGCTCGCCCGGCACCTGCGAGGCCTCATCGTGGGCGGCCAGCTCGGGCACCTGGATGCGCTCCCTGGAGAGCGGGAGCTGGTGGAGAAGTTCGGCGTCTCGCGCGTCACCGTGCGCAAGGCGCTTCGGGAGCTTCAAACGGAAGGACTGCTGCAGCAGCGCCAGGGCGCGGGCACGTTCGTCAACCGCGTGCCGTACGTGGAGCAGCGGCTGTCGTCGCTCACCAGCTTCTCCGACGACATGGCCTCGCGAGGACTGTCCGCGGGCTCGGTCTGGTTGCAGCGCGTGGTGACGATGGCGACGCCCGAGGAGACGCTGGCCCTGGGCCTGAGCCCCGGCGCGACGGTGAGCCGGCTGCACCGGCTGCGCACCGCGAACGAGGCGCCCATGGCGCTGGAGCTCGCGGTCATCCCCACGCGCTTCCTGCCGGACCCGCGCACGGTGGAGGGCTCGCTGTACGGCGTGCTGCGAGCACGCGGCTTCACGCCGCATCGCGCGCTCCAGCGGCTGACGGCGGTGCGGCTCACCTCCGACCAGGCGGACCACCTGGGCGTGCAGGAGGGCACGGCGGCGCTCTACATCGAGCGGCGCACGATGATGGAGGACGGCACGCCGCTGGAGCTGGTGCGCTCGCAGTACCGCGGTGATGCGTACGACTTCGTGGTGGAGCTGAACATGAGCGGGGGCTCCGGGCCCCAGGAGCCCAACCGATGACCCCCTCGCCGCCTCTCCCCGTCATGGCCAAGGAGGCCGCGCAGGCCGCGGAGGTCGCGCGGCTCCAGCTCTCGCTCGGGGACGACGCCTTCGCGGAGCTGGGCGAGCGGCTTCGCCGCCATCCTCCGCGCTTCGTCGTCACGTGCGCGCGGGGCAGCTCGGACCACGCGGCCGTCTACGGCAAGTACCTCATCGAGACGACGCTGGGGCGCGCCGTGGCCTCGGTGGGCCCCAGCGTGGCGTCCATCTACGGCGCGCACGCGCTGGACTTGCGCGACGCGCTCTTCATCGCCGTCTCGCAGTCGGGGCGCAGCCCGGACCTCTTGAAGATGACGGAAGCGGCGCGAGCGGGAGGCGCGCTCGTGGTGGGGTTCGTCAACGAGCCCTCCGCGCCCCTCGCCGCCCTGTGCGACGTGAGCCTGCCGCTGGGCGCCGGCCCCGAGAAGAGCGTCGCGGCCACCAAGTCGTATCTGCTCTCCGGCCTCGCGTTCCTGAGGCTGGTGGCGCACTGGTCCGCGGACGCGAAGCTGCGCGAGGCCGTGGCCGCCTTCCCGGAGGCACTGGAGTCCGCGCGCGCGCTCGACTGGTGGCCCGCGCTGGAGACGCTGACCCACGCGCAGAGCCTGTACGTCGTCGGCCGAGGCAGCGGCCTGGGCGCGGCGCTGGAGCTGGCGCTGAAGCTCAAGGAGACGTGCCGCCTGCACGCGGAGGCGTTCAGCGCGGCGGAGGTCCTCCACGGTCCCCTGGGCCTGGTGCGGCCCGGCTTCCCGGTCATCGCGCTGGGGCAGGAGGACGGCTCCGCGGAGGGCACGCGCGGCGTGGTGCGCCGCATGCTGGAATTGGGCGCGGACGTCCGCTCCGTGCTCCCGGTGCCCGGCGCGGCGGCGCTGCCCACGGTGCCCGGGGTGCCGCTCGCGCTGGCGCCGCTGTGTCAGGTGCAGAGCTTCTATCTCGCGGTCCATCGGCTGGCCACCGCGCGGGGCCTGGACCCGGACGCGCCCGCCCACCTGCGCAAAGTCACGGAGACCGTGTGATGAGACAGCTCCTCTCGGGCGCACGAGTCTTCACCGGAGAGCACCTCCTCGAAGGGCACGTCGTGGTCCTCGATGCCGGGCGCGTCGCGGCGGTGGTTCCGCGCGAGGACGCACCGGTGGGCCTGACGACGCGGGTGCTGCCCTCCGAGGCGCTGCTCGTGCCGGGCTTCATCGACATCCAGGTGAACGGCGCGGGCGGCGTGCTGTTCAACGAGTCGCCCACCGCCGACGCCGCGCTCGCCATCGCGGCGACCATGCGGCGAACGGGCACCACGGGCCTGTTGCCCACGTTCATCACCGACGAGCCCCTGCGGACGACACGCGCCTGTGAAGCCGCCTCCGCCGCGCTGTCGCGCCCCGAGGGCGGCGTGCTGGGCATCCACCTGGAGGGCCCGTTCATCAGCCCCAAGCGCCCCGGCGTCCACGAGCCGCGCTACATCCGAGAGCCGGACGAGGGCATCGTCGAGCGGCTCGCCTCGCTCGCGGAGCGGCTCGCGCGCTCGGGAGGACGGCTCCTGATGACGCTGGCGCCCGAGCAGGTGGAGGACCCGGTCATCCGCAGGCTCACCGCCGCGGGGGCGGTGCTGGCCGCGGGCCACACGGCGGCCAGCCACGAGCGCGCGATGCAGGCCGTCGCGGCGGGCGTGAGCGGCTTCACGCACCTGTTCAACGCCATGCCCCCGGTGTTCAACCGCGAGCCCGGCCCGGTGGTGGCGGGCTTCAGCGCCGACGAGGCGTGGTGCAGCGTCATCGTGGATGGCGTCCACGTCCACCCCGCGAACCTGCGGCAGCTCTTGAAGGCCAAGCCCGCGGGCAAGGTCGTGCTCGTCACGGACGCCATGCCTCCGGTGGGCACGAAGGAGACGACGTTCGTCCTGTACGGCCGCACCATCCTGCGACGCGAGGGGCGGCTGGTGACCCAGGACGGGACGCTGGCGGGGGCCGACATCGACATGGCGTCGGCGGTGCGCAACTGCGTCCAGTTGCTCGACGTCCCGCTCGAGGAGGCGCTGCGCATGGCCTCGCTCTACCCCGCGCGCGCGCTCGGCCTGGAGAAGCAGCTGGGGCGCATCATCCCGGGCCACCGCGCGGACCTCGCGCTCATCCAGCCCAACCTCTCCGTCCAGGCCACGTGGGTGGCTGGAAATGAGCAGTGGCACTGAGCCCCTGACGCGGAGGCGACACCCTCCGCGCGCGGCACGACGTCGCATGAAACACATCACACCTCGGGGCCTTGAGAGGAATTGACCCTGAAAAATGAGGTGGTGACTCCTTGCTGGAACGGGTTCCCGAGCCGCCGCGCATGGACGCGCGGTGCACATCGGGCTCGCCACCCACCGCAGCCAGGAGAACAAGCATGCGTCGCAGCAAGTGGCTTATCGGAACGTTGGTCACGGCCCTGACGGCGGCCGGATGTGGAGAAGTTCCCACGCAGCAACCCAGCGAGGGCCCCGGCAGCGTGATGAAGGCCCCGCTCCTCGCGGAGTGGGCCGTGGGTGTCTCGTACGCGGTAGGCGCGCAGGTCACCTACGGCGGCAGGCTCTATCAGTGCCGGCTGGCGCACACCTCCCAGGCGGACTGGACGCCGTCCGCGGTGCCCGCCCTGTGGCTGGACCTGGGGACGAGCGGCGGAGACCCGACCGCGCCCACCGTCACGCTGAGCGCCAGCGCGACGAACATCACCGCGGCGGGCCCGGTGACGCTGACGGCCACCGCGTCGGACAACGTGGGCGTCACCCGCGTGGAGCTGCTGGAGAACGGCACGGTGGTGGGCACGAGCAACAGCTACACGCGCCAGTTCACCGGCAACGCGCAGAACGGCACGTACACGTACGTCTTCCGCGCGTACGACGCGGCCGGCAACGTGGGCTCGCAGCAGGTCGTCGTCACCGTGGCGATTCCCGGCACGGGCGACCCGACTCCCCCCACCGTCACGCTGAGCGCCAGCGCGACGAACATCACCGCGGCGGGCTCGCTGACGCTGACGGCCACCGCGACGGACAACGTGGGCGTCAAGCGCGTGGAGCTGCTCGAGAACGGCTCCGTGGTGGGCACCGGCAACAGCTACACGCGCCAGTTCAGCAGCAGCGGGCAGAACGGCACGTACACGTACGTCTTCCGAGCCTATGACGAGGCCGGCAACGTGGGCACGCAGCAGGTCGTCGTCACGGTGGCCATCGGCGGCACCGGCGGCGGCAAGAAGGTGGTGGCGTACTTCACGCAGTGGGGCATCTACGGCCGCAACTACCAGGTCTCCCACATCCCCGTGACGAAGGTGACGCACATCAACTATGCGTTCTCCAATATCTCGGCGGATGGCCGGTGCGCCATCGGCGATGCGTACGCGGACCTGGACAAGGGCGGCGGGTGGCCGGGCGAGTGGGACCCCGGTCAGATTCGCGGCAACTTCCGCGCGTTCAAGGAGCTGAAGAAGTCGCACCCCAACCTCAAGCTGCTCATCTCCGTGGGCGGCTGGACGTGGTCCAAGTACTTCTCGCAGGTGGCCGCGTCCGCGTCCTCGCGCGCCACGTTCGTGAAGTCCTGCGTGGACATGTTCATCAAGGGCCAGTTCCCCAACGTGACTCCGGCGAACGGTGTCGGCATCTTCGACGGCATCGACATCGACTGGGAGTACCCGGTGGGCGGCGGCCTGGGCGGCAACACCAACAGCCCGGCGGACAAGCAGAACTACACGCTGCTGATGCAGGAGTTCCGCACCCAGCTCAACGCGGTGACGGCGCAGACGGGCAAGCCCTACCTGCTCACCATCGCCACGGGCGCGTCGCCGGACCTGCTGGTGAACAAGCAGGAGACGAAGGCCCTCTCCGACACGCTCGATTGGATCAACGTGATGAGCTACGACTACCACGGTGCCTTCGAGCCCACGGTGAACTTCCACTCCGGCCTCCTCAAGGTGGACGGAGACCCGCAGGCGCACACGGGCTTCTACACGGACGGCACCATCGCGAAGATGCTCGAGCTGGGCGTCCTCCCCTCGAAGATTGTCGTTGGTGTCCCGTTCTACGGCCGCGGCTGGGGCAGCGTGCCCAACGTGAACAACGGCCTGTTCCAGCAGGGCGTCCCCACCAAGGGCACCTGGGATGACGCCCAGTCGGGCCTGACGGGTGTGTTCGACTACAAGGACCTGAAGAACAACTACGAGCGCTCGGGCTCCGGCTACACCAAGTTCGTGCACCCGCAGGCGAAGCAGGCCTACGTCTACAACCCGTCCACCCGCGTGTGGATTGCGTATGACGACCCGTCCACCATCAACGCGAAGTCGGACTACATCATCAGCAAGGGCCTGGGCGGCGCGATGTTCTGGGAGCTGAGCGGCGACGACGGCACGCTCCTCAACACCCTCTCCTCTCGCATGCTCCAGTAAGCAGTCCCGTGGCCCCTTCCGGGGAGGCGGAGCACGACTCCAAGCGTGCCTCCCCTCCTCGGAAGCGGGCTGTGTCTGGCTATCGGAGCCTGCGGCACGCGGCCGTCTTCACGGCCAGGTGGACCCGGGCTCCAGGGACGACGGCCAGCTCCCGCACGGAAGCGCCCGTGAGCCGCACCACCCAGCGCACTCCGGCCACGTCCACCGTCGCGGCCACCTCTCCCGCCCCCGCGTCCTCCAGCGCCACCACCGAGCCCGCGAGCACGTTGCGCGCGGAGACGCCCGTGAGCGGCCCCATGGACAGGAGGATGTCTCCGGCGGGCACCGCGTAAGCGGCGCGGGCGCCCTCCGCGAGCTCCGGCGCGTCTGGCACCCACAGCGACAGTCCCTCCGTGACGCGCAGGCGCGTGCCGCCCGCCTCGGGGCGCTCCAGGTGGCCCTCGAGGATGTTCTCCTCGCCTTCGGACTCCGAGGCCAGGAGTCCTCGCGCCGAGGCGCCCAACACCTGCGACGCGGGGCCCGTCGCGCGCACGTGGCCGTCCTCGAGCAGCAGGGCCTCCTTCGCCAGGACACGTGCCTCGCCCAGTTGGTGCGTCACGTACAGCATCGGCACGCGGGCTTCGTCGCGCACGCGCAGCAGGTAGGGCAGCACCCGCTCCTTCAGCGTCACATCCAGCGCGGCCAGGGGCTCGTCGAGGAGGAGCAGCGCCGGGTCCGTGGCCAGCGCGCGGGCCAGCGCCACGCGCTGCTTCTCTCCGCCCGACAGCGTCGCTGGGTAGCGATGGAGCAGCGGCCCCAGCTCCAGCAAGGCCACGGCCTCGTCCACGCGCGAGGACCTTGCAGCGCGCGCGCCATAGCGCACGTTCTCCTCCGCCGTGAGGTGAGGGAACAGCAGCGCGTCCTGCGGCACGTAGCCCATGCGCCGGGCCTCGGGCGGCACCTCCACGTGCGCGGTGCTGTCCAACAACACGCGCCCGTCCACGACGACGCGCCCTCGCGCGCCTCGGCGGAGTCCCGCGAGCACTTCCAACAGCGACGTCTTCCCGGAACCCGAGCGCCCCAGCACCGCGACGGACGCGCCCGCCAGGCGCGCGTCCACTTCCAACGTGAAGCGCGCCAGGGGCAGGCGTACGGACAGCTCCAGGCTCACGAGCGCACCCTTCGTCCCTTCTCAGTGGCGCATGCAGCCACGCAGGTCCGCACCGACAGGTGAAGCGCCCTCACCGCCGCATCGAAGCGCGTGCTCACGCGCGCACCCGCCGTCCCCGCCAACGCGTCAGCCCCTCTGTTGCGTACACCGCGACGAAGGCCAGCGCCGCCGCGATGCCCGCCAGTTGAAGCGCCCGCTCGTCCTGCCCCAACTGCGTGTGCTGGAAGATGGCGAGCGACAGCGTCTGCGTGCGCCCCGGGATGTTCCCCGCCACCAGCACCGTCGCGCCGAACTCCCCGAGCGCGCGCGAGAACGCCAGGAGCGCCCCCACCGCCACGCCGCGCCAGGCCAGGGGCAACGTCACCCGGAAGAACGCTCGCGCGCGCGAATCGCCCAGCGTCCGAGCCACCGCCACAAGCCTCGGGTCCACCTCTTCAAACCCCGAGCGCGCCGAGCGGACCAGCAGCGGAAACGCCATCACCGCGCTGGCCAGCACCACCGCGCCGGGCGTGAACACCACCTCCACGCCCATCGCATCCAGCACGCGGCCCACGGGCCCGTTGCGCCCGAGCAACTCCAACAGCACCAGCCCCACCGCCGTGGGCGGCAACACCAGCGGCAGCGCGAGCACCGTGTCCACCACGCCTCGCCCCGGGCCTCGCCAGCGCGCCAGCGCATACGCCACGGCCACCCCGGGCGGAAGGATGACGAGCGTGGCCACCGCCGCCACCGTCAACGTGAAGAGCACCAACCCCGTCGTGTCCGTCACTTCGCCCGCGTCCCCGTGTCCGCCACGAGCACCCCGAAGCCATGCCGCGCGAAGGCCGCTCTCGCCGGCTCCGACTGGAGGAAGCGCACGAAGGCCCGGCCCGCCTCCGGTGACTTGCCCTTCGTCAGCGCCGCCACCGGATAGACGATGCGCGGCGCCGCCGCCGTCGGCACCTCGAACGCCACGCGCACCTTCTTCGACTGCGCCGCGTCCGTCGCGTACACCACGCCCGCGTCCACGCGCCCCGCCTCCACCGCCGCCAGCGCTCCCCGGACATCCAGCGCGGGCACGACCTTGGAGGTCAGGTCCGTCCACAACCCCACCTTCTCCAGCCACGCCTTCGCGTACATCCCCGCGGGCACCAGCGCCGGGTCCGCCAGCGACAGCCGCTTCACCCCCTTCAAGTCCTCGGGCTTCGCGAGCGCGCGCTTCGCATCCACCGGCACCACCACCACCAACCTGTTGGACAAGAGGTCCACCCGCGTTCCGGGTTGCACGAGACCCGCGGCCTGGACCGAGTCCATCCTCGCCACATCCGCGGAGAGGAAGGCATCCGCGGGAGCCCCCGCCATCGCCTGACGCGCCAGGTCGCCCGAGGAGCCCAGCGCCAGCACGACTGTGTGTCCCGTCGCCTTCGCGAACACCGGCTGCAGCTCCTGGAGCACATCCGTGGTGCTGGCCGCCGCGAACACGAGCGCCTCTTCGGCTCGCGCGGACGCCGCCGCGAGCACCAGGAAAGTGACGCACAACCTGGACATGGTACGCATTCCCTCTACGCTCCTCCGTTCAGGAACGCATTGTCCGCACGGCAGCCCACGCCGTGACAACGGGTTGACCCGTGGGACCCTGCCCGCTAAGCCATTCTCCGTGTCACGGACTATCCACCCCAAAGAGGATGAAGACATCTCGGCGGACGTGCTGAAGCTCCAGCAGCTCCTGCTCGCGCTGGGTCGGCGCCGTTCGCTCCGTGACCCCATCGCCAGCACCTGCGAACAGCTCCAGTTCACCCCGCCGCAGGTGCATGCCCTGCTCTGGCTGGGTCAGGACGGCTCGCTCACCATGGGCGAGCTCGCCCGCCGCCTGGGTGTCACCGAGAAGACAGTCACGGGCCTGGTCGACCGCCTGGAACGGGAGGGCCACCTGCTGCGCGAGCGCAGCGCGTCCGACCGCCGCGTCGTCCGCTGCCGGCTCACCCCCGAAGGGCTCCAGACGTACCAGAAGCTGGAGCGGTTCATGGTCCAGGGCATGGGCCAGTTGCTGAACATCCTCGACGCGGGAGACCGCAAGGCGCTCTTCCGCATCCTCGAGAAGCTCCTGCGCCGCATGGACACCCTGCCCGCGGCGGCCGCCGCCCCAGGCACGCGCGAGCGCTCGGCCTGAAGGCCGTTGGGCGGGCGAGCACCGCTCGCTCTATCGTGCCGTCATCCCGGGGGCGACCCACCTCACAGGAGGACCTCGCACCCGAGCCGCCGTGACCTGGAGGTCGACGCAGGGGAGGCACGTGATGAAGGGAAGCAGACGCGCGGTGGTCCTGGGCCTGGTCCTGACGCTCGCGGGCTGTCGCAAGGGGAAGGAAGAAGCCCCCGCCCCGCTTCCCCCGACGCCCGCGGAAGCCCCCGCGCCAGGAGCACCTCCCTCCCAGCAACAGGCCCTGCCGCCGGACATGCGGCGGGCGCTGAGCTCCATCGCGCCGCTGGTGGAGTCGGTGAAGGCCGCCGTCGTCAACGTGGAGGTGCGCGACGCCGCGCCGTCCCACCAGGACACGCCCTGGAATGGCGAAGGCCCGGACTCCCCCTTCGGGGAGGAGTCGCCCTTCGGCGCACCGTTCGACGGGCCTCGCGAGGACGCACCCCGCCAGGGCCTGGGCTCCGGCTTCGTCGTGGACGCGCGCGGACTGGTGCTCACCAACAACCACGTGGTGGAAGGTGCCACCCGGATTCGAGTGCAATTCCCTGACGGGAAGGAGATGGACGCCAAGGTGCTGGGCAGGGACCCGCTCACGGACGTGGCGGTGCTCAAGCTCCAGGGCGATGTGAAGGGGCTCCCCGTGGTGCGGCTGGGGGACTCGGACGCGATGCGCGTGGGCGACTGGGTGGTGGCCATCGGCAACCCGTTCGGCCTGGCCTCCAGCGTCAGCCTGGGCATCGTCTCCGCCAAGGCCCGCGACATCCAGGCGGGCCCCTTCGACGACTTCCTCCAGACGGACGCGGCCATCAACCCGGGCAACTCCGGCGGCCCGCTGTTCAACCTCCACGGCGAGGTGGTGGGCATCAACACCGCCATCGCGGGCCAGGGCTCGGGCATCGGCTTCGCGGTGCCCAGCTCGCTGGTGAAGGAGCTGCTGCCCCAGTTGGAGAAGCAGGGCTCCGTCACGCGCGGCTGGCTGGGGGTCGCCGTGCAGGAGCTGACGCCGGACCTGGGCAGCGCGCTGGGCGTGCCCACCGGCAAGGGCGCCGTCGTCACGGAGGTCAACGAAGGCACGCCCGCCGCCGAGGCGGGGCTGAAGCCCGACGACGTCATCGTCTCCGCGGGCGGGCATCCCATCGCCTCCGGCCACGCGCTCACGCGCACCATCGCGCTCGAGGCGCCGGGCTCCACGCTGCCGCTCACGCTCTACCGGGAGGGCAAGAAGCAGGAGGTGGTGGTGACGCTGGGGACACGTCCGGACCTGGAGGGCGTGGCGTCGCGCGAGCCCTCGCCGGAGCAGGAGGAGTCACCGCAGCAGCGCGTGGGGCTGAGCCTGTCGGACATGGACTCGCGGCTGGCGCGGGCCCAGGGCCTGCCGCGCGCCGGGGCGCTGGTGACGGAGGTGGTGCCGGGCTCCAACGCCGAGCGCGCGGGCCTGGTGCCGGGCATGGTGGTGGTGGAGGCCGCGGGAGAAACGGTGCGCCGGGCCTCCGACCTGGCGCGCGTGGTGCGGGATGCGCCCCCGGGCGACGCCCTGCTCCTGCGCGTGGCGGTGCCCGGTGGAGGCCGCGTGCTGCGCGCCCTCACCGTGCCGAAGCAGTGACGTCCGGGCTCGGCGCGTCCGCGGGCTCACGCGCGAGCAACACGAGCGGGTGCAGCAGCAGCGCCACGGCCTCGCGCACCGTCCAGTAGGCCCGGTCCACCAGGTGGATGTTCCGCTCCGTCAGCAGCGCGGGGCTGGTGGTCACCTCGAAGCCGTTGAGCCGGAAGTACTGGCGCGCGCGCAGGAGGTGATACGGGTCCGACACCACGACGACGCGGCGGGCATCCAGCGCGCGCAGGAGCTTCGCCGTCAGGCGCGCGTTGTCAGCGGTGGAGTGGCTGGACTCCTCCAGCGTGCACGCCTCCGGTGGCACCCCCATCCGCGTCGCCAGCTCCATCATCACCCGCGCCTCCGAGGGCGGGTTCACCCCCACGCCTCCGGAGAAGATGAGCCGGGGCGCCACGCCGCGCTTGTACAGCTCGACGGCCTTCTCCGTGCGAGCCCTCAGCGGCCCCGAGGCCACCCCGCCCGCCAGCACACGAGCGCCCAGCACCACCACGGCGTCGGAGGGCGCGGCGCGCTCGCGCTGGCCGAAGCGGTCCACCCACCACGCCACGCCGAAGACGCCGCACGTCATCACGCCCACGGACACGACGACGAACCGGCGCACCCGTCCGGGCCGCGCACTCATCGAAAGGGGAGGCACGGCGCGCACGTTAGCCGCGAGCGGCTCGCCCGTCCGCACGTCTGGCGAGGAAGGTGGCTTGCCCCATGGGGCACCGCGTCGTGCCCTCGAGGGTCGGGTGACTGCCCGCGAGGGAGGGAGGACGGCGCGCCGCTGGACGAGGAGCCCGCGCGTGGGCTCCAATCCGCCGGGTGATGACTCCCGATGAGGTGTCGAAGGCGCTCACGGACGTGGAGTTGGTGCCGTGCGCGGAGATGGCCCTGGCGGATGCGCGGCGGCTGGTGGACGCCTGCCTGGAGGCGGACGTCCCGGCGCTCGTTCATCGCGAGGCGTGCGCGAAGCCGGGCTGCAGCCCCAAGTTCCAGGTGCTGGTGCGGCCCGAGGACGGCGTGCGCGTGGCCACGCTCCTCCAGCAGCGCTGGATGGACAGCATCCAGCGAGAGGGCGTGCTGGCGGAAGGCGCCGCGCCCTTCGCGCTGCCCGCGACGGAGGACGGCGAGCCGCCATGTCCGGCCTGCGGCACCGTGGCGCCCCTGGTGGCGGGGGCCTGCGCGGACTGTGGTCTTCAGCTCGAGTAGGACCCGCGGCGTCCGCGCGGGGTCATGTGGCACGTGGAGGTAGACGCGGATGGAAGTCAAAGGCGTGGCGTTCCTGGCACGGCAGCAGATGGTGGCGGAGGAGCACGGCGAGCAGGCCTGGCGAACGTTCATGGAGGAGATGAAGAAGCGCGAGCCCGTCTTCGCGCAGCCGGTCCTCCCGGTGACACGCCTGCCCGTGGATGCGTTCCTGCGGCTCAACGAGGCGCTGCTCAAGCGCTTCTATGGCGGTGACCCGACCACGTGGTGGCACTTCGGCGTGAAGTCCGCCGAGTACGCGCTGGGCAAGGGGCAGCTCAAGGCGATGTTCAGCCCGGGCGACTTCCGCCGCTTCCTCTTCTTCACGCCGGGAATCTGGAAGGGCTACTTCACGGAAGGCTCCATCGAGGTCCAGCCCGGGACGGGCTCCACGGACCTGCGCATCCTCGGCGTGCCCAAGCCGCACGTGTACTTCGAGCTGTCGGTGATGGGCTTCGCGGCGGGCGGGCTGACAGCGCTCGGCGCGAAGGACTTGAAACACGAGGTGCTCAAGGGCTTCGCGAAGGGAGACCCGGAGGTCTTCTACCGTTTCAACGTGAGCTGAGCGGAACAGGTGCGGTGTGGCGCACGGGAGGAGACTCCACGTGCGCCACGAATTCCGAGCCGAGGCTCAGGCGCCGCGACGGCGCAGACGCGCGCCGAGCAGCATCAGCGCCGCGCCGAGCAGCGGCACGCCGCCCGTGGCGGAGCAGCCGCCCTTGTCGTCCCCACCGCCGCCGCCGCCGTCACCCACCTTCACCTTGAACGTGGTGGTGGCGGAGGAGTCACCCGTCTCATCCCCCGTGCCATTCACCGAGTTGCCCGCGCCGTACAGGGTGAGGGTGGTGCCGGAGGAGGGGGCCACGAGGGTGAAATCGAAGCGGACCTCGCCGTTGGCGAAGGCCTTCGGGGTGGTGTGGGTGAGCTCGCCAGCAATCTTCTTGGAGCCGGCGCCCCCGGTGAGCGCGCCAGTGCCATCCACCGAGACGTTGTAGCCACCCTTGACGGCGGGGCCGCCCTTGATGACGAGGGAGTAGTTGCCCGTCTGCCCGGGCTCGAGGGACGAAGGACCGTCGAAGGTCACGGTGGGGCCCGTGGTGCCGGAGCGGGTGTGGCAACCCGAGGTCGCGCACGTCCGCGCTGCGTCCTGACCGCTGTGGCCCGTCTGGCCGGTGGCATAGGCGAACGCAGAACCCGAGACGAGGCACGCCGCCATCGCACCGGCAACTCCGAGAGACGGAAGAAACGACCGCATGAAGCCTCCCAATGGGAACAACGCTGAGGGGAATGGGGGCTCCTTCTTAGCGCGACACACCCGCGCTTCACAGCACCTCTCCAGGTGCTCGCGCGGGCCCACCACACAGGTCGACCCTGACCCGCGCTGCTCTCGTGCTCGCAGCGCGGAAGAATCCACCAAGGCTGCCCTTCACTTCGCGAGGCGCTGGAAGGCCTCGCGCAGCGCATCCGGCGCGCCCTGCTCCATCACATCTCCGTGACACACCAGCACCCGCTGGATGTCCCACGCGAGCACCTGGTCCAGGGACGCGCGCACCGCGGGCCGGTCCTTGATGACCATCTTGGTGATGACGGTGGGAGACAGCCGCTGCCACGCGCCATTGAGCTTCAGATACATCCGGGTGAGCCACGAGTTCGAGCGGTGGATGTTGAAGGACATGTCCGTGAGCAGGACCGTCTTGCTGGGGCGATGGAAGAACACGAACTCGTCCAGCATCGGCATGCCGCGCACGGCCACCTGCTCGATGCCTTCCACCGCGGGGCCACTCTCCAGCTCCGCGTCGATGCGCAGGTCGGGCCGCTTGCGGCGCAGGCCCGCGGGCGCCAGCACCTTCGCTTCGGGATAGGCCGCCGCCCAGTCCCCCACCTTCAGGTGGTGCATCAGGTTGGGCGCCACCAGGAAGCGCACCGGGCCCAGCGCATCCACCGCCGCGCGCAGCTCGGGCGTGAGGGCGACGGGCGAATGCACCCACAGTCCGCCATCCGGCAAGCGGATGAGCGTCATCCGGCCTCCCAGGTCGAAGGCTCCCATCCGGAAGGGGATGCTCAGGGTGTGGACCTGGCCTGCCACCGCATGAAACATGGGGGTCGTCCTCAGCATGGGTCGTCCTCCTCGCGTGAGTCGGGCGCGCATCCTGCCCCCCCGGCGGTGAGCCCCACAACACCCGCCCGCCCCCCGAGGTGACTACCGGACGCCCCTGCGGGCGACTGGGGCGTTGATTTCCGGGTGAGCCCATCGTAGGCAACCGTCCTCTTTCCACGACTGAAGAAGGGTGCTCCGCACATGGCCGAGAAGCTCACGCCCCGCGAAAAGGGCTTTTCCGAGTGGTACGTCGACCTGGTCCAGAAGGCGAAGCTCGCCGACTACTCGGACGTGAAGGGCTGCATGGTCATCCGGCCCAACGGCTATGCCATCTGGGAGAACATGCAGCGCGTCCTGGACAAGATGTTCAAGGACCTGGGGCACAAGAACGCCTACTTCCCGCTGCTCATCCCCGAGAGCTACCTGAAGAAGGAGGCCGAGCACGTCGAGGGCTTCAACCCCCAGCTCGCCGTCGTCACCCACGCGGGCGGCGCCAAGCTCGAGGAGCCCTACGTCATCCGGCCCACGTCGGAGACCATCATCAACCGCAGCTTCGCCAAGTGGGTGCAGAGCTACCGGGACCTGCCCCTGCTCATCAACCAGTGGGCGAACGTCATGCGCTGGGAGATGCGCACCCGCCTGTTCCTGCGCACCACCGAGTTCCTCTGGCAGGAAGGTCACACCTGTCACGAGACGGAGGAGGACGCGGAGAAGGAGACGCTCCAGATGCTGGAGGTCTACCGCACCTTCGCGGAGGACTACATGGCCATGCCCGTGATGACGGGCCGCAAGTCGGAGTCGGAGCGGTTCGCCGGCGCCCTGCGCACGTACAGCATCGAGGCCATGATGCAGGACAAGAAGGCCCTGCAGGCCGGCACCAGCCACAACCTGGGACAGAACTTCGCCAAGGCCTTCGAGACGAAGTTCCAGGGCCGCGACGGCCGCGAGCACTTCGTGTGGCAGACGTCGTGGGGTGTCTCCACGCGCCTCATCGGCGGCCTCATCATGACCCACTCGGATGACTCGGGTCTCATCGTCCCGCCGAAGCTCGCCACCAACCACGTGGTCATCATCCCCATCGCGGGCAAGGCCACGGACGTGGAGAAGTCCCAGGTGCTCGCCAAGAGCCACGCGCTCGCCGCGGACCTGCGCAAGGCGGGCCTGGGCGTCGTCGTGGACGACGACGAGAGCAAGGGCCCGGGCTTCAAGTACTTCGAGCACGAGCTCGTCGGCACCTGCGTCCGCATCGAGATTGGCCCCAAGGACCTGGCCAAGGACTCGTGCGTCATGGTGCGCCGCGACCTGAAGCAGAAGGAGTTCATCCCGCTGGGCGAGGCCGTCACCAAGGCGCAGGCCATGCTGGACGACATGCAGAAGGCCCTGTTCCAGAAGGCGAAGGACTTCCGCGACTCGCACACCTTCGAGGTCAACTCCTACGAGGAGATGAAGGAGAAGGCGGACGCGGGCTTCCTCCTGGCGCACTGGAACCTGGACGCCAAGGTGGAGGCACGCATCAAGGAGGAGACGGGCCTCACCACGCGCAACCGGCCCTTCGCCCTCGAGCAGGAGCCGGGCAAGTGCGTCGTCACCGGTGAGCCCTCGCCGGGCCGCATCGTGTTCTCCAAGGCGTACTGAGCCGCCTGTCGCGCGCGCCTCACGGAAGGGCCGTGGGAGGAGCCTCGTGCTCCCCTCGCGGCCCTTCGCCGTTTCGCGCCTCAGCCCGCGATGACGCGCGGAGGGTGCCTCGCGGGGACGAAGGTGGACACGGGCTCGCTCTTGCCCGCGACGGGCAGGGGCGCGGCGGGCTCGAAGTGGACGCCAGGGTCCTCCTCGCAGCGCACGCGCGTGGCCTCCGACACCAGCATGGCCACGCCGACCTTCTTGGTGAGCCCCTCAATCCGGCTGGCCAGGTTCACCGCGTCGCCAATCACCGTGTACTCGCGGCGCTGCTCGCTGCCCACGTCCCCCACGACGACGCGCCCGGTGTGGATGCCGATGCCGATGCGCAGCGGCTCCTCGCCGCGCGCCACGCGCTCGGTGTTGAGCGACTCCAGCGCCTCCAGCATGGCCAGGCCACACGCGACGGCGGCCTTCGGGTGTCCGGGCAGATCCATGGGCGCGCCGAAGTACGCGAGGATGCCGTCGCCGATGAACTTGTCGAGCGTCCCGCCATGGCGGAACACCACCTCCACCATGCGCGTCAGGTACTCGTTGAGCAGCGTCACGACCTGAGGGCTGTCCATCCGCTCGGACATCGACGTGAAGCCTCGGATGTCCGAGAACAGCAGCGTCACCTCGCGGTGCTCGCCTCGGCCCGTGTCCGAGCCCTGCTGGGCAATCCGCCGCGCCACCTCGGGTGAGAAGTAGCGCCCCAGCCGCGCCAGGCTCACCTCTTCTCGCGCCACCTGCTGCACCAGCCCCAGCACCTGCCGGGTGATGAACGCCGACGAGAGCGCGCCCAGCACCATCACCAGCACGATGCCCGGCAGCAGCAACTCCCACTGAATCCCCGCCAGAATCACCAGCCCCATCTCCAGGCCGATGGCCAGCGCCGTGGCCAGCACCACGGTGACACGCGACAGCGTCACCAGCGACGCGAGCACCACGAGCACGATGTAGACGCCCAGCGCCAGCAGCGCCGTGGGCACCCCGTTCTCGTTCTGCACCGTGCGGATGGCCATGCCCTGGAGCGCGAAGATGGCGGGCATGTCCAGGAACACGAGCCCCAGCGCGGGGACGCGTCCCAGGGCCGGGAAGCGCCGCGCGCCCGCCCACAGGGCCAGGGCCAGGAGCAGGTATGCGCCCAGCACACCCATGGGCATGCGCCACTCGAACACCCAGGACATCCCCAGCCAGCACGTCACGGCGATGACGCGGAACCGGTTGAGCCACTCACCGACTTGCGCGCGCCACGCCTCCAGGCGCCGCTGGAGGGTGTCCTCGACCTGGGGGAGCATTCGCATGAGCGGGCCACGCTAGTCCGCTTCGGCGGCACCCGGTCAATCGGCGTGCGACACCGCCTGGCCGTCTGTTTGCCCTCGAATGCGCCACTGAGTGACAATAACCACATGTCACTCCGCTCTTCCCTCTTCGTCTCGCTCGCCGTGGTCCTGATGGGGTGCTCCGGGTCGCCCGATGAGCCGGGGCCCAGGCCCGGGGGCGGCCTTCCTGGCGGCCACGTCAACCCGGGAGAGACCACGAATGACGGGGGCTCCTCGGACGCGGGGACTCCGGATGCGGGGGCTGCGGACTCGGGCAGCGCGGTGCTGTCCCGCATCGCGCCCGCCGAGTACCAGCTGTTCTACCTGGTCGACGGGCGGGTGCTGGGCATCGGCTCGAACCGGGCCGGGCAGCTCGGCGTCGGCCACTCCAACCCCTACAACCAGGTGCCTCCGGTGGACATCGCCCTGCCCGCGGGCCTGCGCTTCAAGGACGTCGCGGGCGGCGGCTTCCAGAGCCTCGCGCTCGACGTCCAGGGGCGCGTGTGGACCTTCGGGCAGAACCTCTACGGCCAGCGGGGCGACGGCACCACGAACGACCATCCCAACCGCACCACGACGCCGAACAACGGACAGCCGTACCTCATCCTCACGGACTCCACGGGCGCGACGTTCGACAACGTCGTCGCGGTGCGCAGCGCGCTGCTCTTCAACATGGCGCTGAAGGCGGATGGCTCCGTGTGGGTCTGGGGCATGAGCGGCACGGCCATTGGAAACACCCTGGGCATCGCGGGGGATGGCAACACGGCGCCGCGCAACATCACCCGCCCCACGCGCGTGCCGCTGCCGCAAGGTGTCGTCATCAAGAGCTTCACGACGAACGACACCAGCATCTTCGCGCTCGATGACACCGGCAAGGTGTGGGCCTGGGGCGGCGGCTCCGCCAACGAGACCTTGGGCACGGGCAGGTTCAGTGAGTATGCGCGGCCGAACCCGGTGAACATCCCCGCGCGCGTGCTGGAGATTGCGCCGGGAGGCTCGCACTGGGTCGTCGCGCTCGACGAGAACGGGGGCCTGTGGGGGTGGGGACTCAATGGGACCTACCTGGGGCTCGGCCCGCCGCAGGGCGGTTGGTATCCGGTGTCCACGCCGCTGAAGTTGACGTTCCCGGAGTTCGGCGCGCGCAAGGTCGTCCACGTCTCCGCGACGGGCCACGTCACCCACGTCATCCTGGACAACGGGACGCTGTGGGGCTGGGGCGACAGCGCCTTGGGTGAGGTGGGCAATGGCGTGATGCTCGACTTCGCCACCTACCCCACGCCTTACAACTGGGACTGGGGGAAGTACCAGAAGATGGTCTTCCGCCCCGTGCAGGTGGCCCCGGGCGTCACCTTCTCCGCGCTGCACAACACCGCGCAGTCGTTCTACGCGTACGCCACCGCGACGGACGGCACCCTCTACTCGTGGGGCCGCAACAAGACGGGCGTGCTGGGCAACGGCGTGCGGCCCACCGGGGACGTGGCGGGCCGGCCGGACAGCTGGAACGTGGCGACGGCTACGCCCGTGCCCGCGCACCGGCTGACCACGGGGACGGATACTCCGTCGAAGTAACGCCTCGTCTCTCCAAGGCGCCGGAGGGCTGCGGTATCCTCCGCGCCGGAGAAGAGATGGCAAGCATCGGTCATGCGGCGGTGGGTCTGGCGTTGGGGCGGTACGAGGCAGGCGACGGGTCGACCCGCCGGCGACTTGCCTCCATGGTGTTCTTCGCGGCCCTGGCCCTGCTTCCCGACGCGGACGTGGTGGCCTTCGTGTTCCGCATCCCGTACGCGGCGCCGTGGGGACATCGGGGTGCGTCGCACTCGTTCGTCTTCGCGGCGGGCGTGGCGCTCGTCGTCGCGCTGGGGGCGAAGTGGGCCTCCGCGCCGCCGCTGCGCTGGGGGGTGCTCGCGTTCCTCGCGGTGGCGAGCCACGGGCTGCTCGACTCGCTCACCGATGGCGGCCTGGGCGCGGCGCTGCTGTGGCCGTTCTCGAATGCCCGGCTGTTCGCTCCCGTCCAGCCGCTGCCGGTGTCTCCCATCGGCGCGGGCATGCTGTCGCCGCGCGGGATGTATGTCGTTGGCGTGGAGCTGCTCGCCTTCATTCCCTTCTGGGCCTATGCGCTCTGGCCCCGCAAGTCCGCGACGAGGCGCTGAACCCCCATGAGACTGTTCACCGCCGTCACGCTGGGCGCCGACATCGAGGCCCGAGTCACCACCGCGATGAAGCCGCTGCGCGCGCTCGCGAGCCACGCCCGCTTCGTCCGCGTGGAGGGCCTGCACCTCACGCTGGTGTTCCTGGGCGAGGTGGAGTCCGCGCGGCTGCCCGCCATCCGTGAGGCCCTCGCGAGCGTGGGGCCTCGGCATGCGCCGTTCACGTTGTCGGTGGGGGGCGGCGGCACCTTCGGCTCACCCACGCACCCTCGAGTGCTCTGGGCCGACGTCCAGGGCGACACAGCGGCGCTCGAGGCGCTGCAAGCCGATACGGCCGCGCAACTGCGCCCCCTGGGCTTCGAGCCCGACTTCCACGAGTACGCGCCGCACCTGACGCTGGCGCGGAGCAAGGAGTCGCGCGGCGAGCCAGCGTTCCTCCCGTGCGTGGAGGCGCTGAAGAACCAGCAGCTGGGCCAGGGGCGAGTGGACCGGCTCATCCTCTTCGAGAGCCAGGGGCCTCGGTACCTCACCGTGGCCGAGGTGCCCTTGACCCGCGCGGGCTGAAGGCGCTGGCACTCCGACTGCAGTGAGCGCCAGCCAGCGCGGTAAACGCTGGAAAGGACGAGGCACATGCGAGGGTTGCTGGTGCTGGGGCTGTGGTTGTGGGGACTCGGTGCGGTCGCGGCGCCACGGGAGACACTCGAGTCGAAGCTGCAGACGGGAGACGTGGTGCTGCACACCTCGCGCTCTCGGCAGTCCAAGGCCATCCAGGCGGCCACGCACAGCTCGCTCTCCCATGTGGGATTGGTGGAAGTCACCCCCAAGGGAGTGTTCGTGGTGGAGGCCGTGCAGCCCGTGCAGCGCGTCCCCTTCGCGAAGTGGAAGGCGCGAGGGGTGAAGGGCCACATCATGGTGCTGCGTCCTGAGAATCTGGATGTCGCAACCCGGCAGCGCGTCTTGGACGCGGCGAAGAAGCACCTGGGCAAGCCCTACGACTGGAGGTTCGGTTGGGGCGATGAGGCGATGTACTGCTCGGAGCTGGTGCGCAAGGCGTACATCGAGGGCGCGGGCGTGGAGTACGGGAAGATGGAGCGGCTGGGCTCGCTCGATGTCGCGGGAATCCAGCAGCAGATGCGCGAGCGCTACGGCACCCAGGTCCCTCTGGACCTGGAGCTGGTGACGCCCGCCAGCCTGGCCCGGGATGACCGGCTCATGGTGATTCACTCGGATTTCCCGGAAGGGTGCTAGCTACACGCCGCGTCGTGAATATTCCGGGGGTGTATCCAACCCCGACTCTCGGGAGGTGAGCTTGTAACGGGAGCCCGAGTAGAGTCGCGGCATGCGACGACTCTTGTTCGTGCTCCCCCTCTTTGTCTTCGCTGGTTGCAAGAAGGCGGAGACCCAGGGTGCGGTGAATGTTGCGGTGAAATACTCCGGGTTCAAGCCGGGCTGCTTGCGCGTTGAAATCTCGGATGTAGCCAGCGGGAAGTCCGCGAAGAACAGCTTCACGTCGGAAATCAAAGGAGAGGCGGGGGTCGGCGGAACCATGCAGATTGGCATGGTTCCTCCCTCGGACTGGGGCACGTCCTTGAAGGTGAGGGTTGGAGCCTTCGAGAAGTCGTGTGACGGCAGGGAGGTCGTCACGAACTCGGGGGAGGTGACGGTGGCGCTCAACACCGTGCAGGTTGTCACGGTGAGTCTGCAGGCCACGGACTCGGACAAGGATGGATTTGTCGACGTCATCAGCGGTGGCACGGACTGCAAGGATGACAACGAGAAGATCAATCCGGGCGTGGACGAGCTCTGCAATGACACCGACGACAACTGTGACGGTGTCTCCGATGAGGTTCACTTCAAGCTGAACCAGGCTTGCGAAGTATCCGCCGACTGCAGGGGCATCTCCCGCTGCGACCAGACGACACAGGCTCTGTACTGCGACACCCCGGCCGCGAAGACGGTGTACCCGGATGCCGATGGGGACCAGTACGGCTTGAAGGGTGCGCCCCCTCGCATCGTCTGCGGCGACATCCCTGACAAGTTCACCGAGGGGCCCCCGACGGACTGCCGCGACGACGTGTTCAGCATCAACCCGGGGACGCGAGACCTCTGCGATGGCGAGGACACCAACTGCGACGGGGCTCTCGATGAACGGTTCCCCACCCGAGGCCAGAGCTGCACGAACGTCACGAGTCACTGCGATGGCACGCTGACGTGCAGCGGCGACAAGGAGAGCCTCGACTGTGTGACGCCTCCTCCGCCCAAGTGGTACCTGGATGAGGATGGTGACGGGTATGGCGGGAGCACGGTCGTCGAGTCCTGCACGAAGCCCGCTGGGGCCTATGTCGCTCAAGGTGGCGACTGTGACGACGGGAATCCCTACACGAATCCCGGGGCCACCGAGATTTGCGACGGATTGGACAATACGTGTGACGGCAACAAGGAGACCGCCGCTCAGTGCCCTAGCAATTCCGATGCGGAATGGGTCTCTCAAACCGTGGAGAGTGGAAGCAACTGGATCTCAGCCTCTTCATGGGGAACGAAGACCACAGGGGGAATCTGGGTAACCGGCACGAACAATCGCCGAGCACGGCTGACCTTCCCCGCGACGACATTCACCGTCATTTCGAGCACCGATTGCGGCAGCACACTCAGCGGATCCACCGAGTGGTTGAGCGTCTGGAGCGACCCCTCCGATGGTCGTGCATGGCTCGGAAGCAAAGGCGGCATCTATGGCTACCAGACCCAGAGCTCCACGAGCTGCGTCATCGTCCACGATCAGGATCTGCAGGTCCTTGGATTGACGGGACTGAGGACGAACAACGTTCTCTCCCTCTACGGAGCATCGGAGAACGCCGCGGCGAATGAGGGTACAGCCTTCAGATGGAGTGGCACGGGAACACCTACATTCAACGGCCCCAACAACACCCTCAGCGAGGTGTTCGATGCCCACGCACACAGCCCCGAACATGTCTTGGTGGTGGGAGGCGTCAACAACAGTCCTCGCGCTCGTATCTATCGGCTCGCTCCGGCTACCGGCCTGTGGAATCCGGAGACGGTGCAAAGTCCGGAAAGGCTCCGGGGTGTCTGGGTCGTCAATGACAAGGTCGCCTTTGCGGTGGGCGACGCGGGCCATGTGGTGAGGAAGACCGATGGGACACAATGGCAACCCGTGGCCAGAACTCCCGACAACCACAGCCTCACCTCGGTCATCGCCTTCGGCGCGAACTCCGCCTACACCACCTGCTCCAATGGACACATCTATCGATTCGATGGAACGAATTGGACACGGGTCTACAGCGGCAGCAACCGGCTCAACGACATCACCGGTACGGGCCCGGATGATCTCTGGGTCGTGGGCAATGGCGGGCGCATTCTCCGCTGGCCCGCCTGGCCGTAACCCCTTCCTCAGTTCCCCCGCCGCGCCACCACGAAGCGGCGGGTGAACAGGAACGGCGTACCCCGCGCATGAGCGGGGTACGCCTGCCTCAACCGAGGCCCCAGCTCCTCCACGAACGCGCGCCCCTCCTCCGCCCCCAGCGCCGCCAGCACGGGCCGCAGCGTCGTCCCCAGGAGCCACTGGAGCACCGCGTCCTCACCGGGCAGCAGGTGCAGATACGTGGTCTCCCACGCATCCACCGTCATCCCCAGCCCCGCCAGCAGCGACTCGTATCGCTCCAGCGTCTCCACGGGCCTCGCCCGCCCCGCGCCCAGCTTCGGCGCGAAGCGCGGCAACCTCCGCACCTCATCCACCAGCCGGTGTGACGCCGCCTCGAAGTTGGCCGGCACCTGGAACGCCAGCACCGCGCTCGGCGCCAGCTTCGCCACCAACCTCCCCATCAGCGCCGCATGGTCCGGCACCCAGTGCAGCGCCGCGTTCGACACCAACACCTCCAGCGGCGCCGGTGGCTCCCAGCCCGCCAGGTCCCCCACCTCGAACCGCACGCCTTCCGGCGAGGGACGACGGCGCGCCTCCTCCACCATCTCCACCGACGAATCCACCCCGCACACCACCGCGCCCGGCCAGCGCTCGGCCAGCACGCGCGTCAAATCCCCCGTCCCACAGCCCAGGTCCGCGACCTGCGTGGGCGCGTCCACCTCCACGCGAGACAGCAGCTCGAAGAAGGGCCGCTTCCGCTCATCTCGAAAGCGCGTGTACTGCGTCGGATCCCACATGCCAGCCTCCCGGCGGCGTGCTCACACCGCGCACACCCAGGTGTAACCCAGCCCCTCGCTCAGCGCTGGATGCGCAGCACCTGGAACCCCTTCCCCTCACTCCCGAAGCCGCTCAGGTTCTCCACCCGCACCACCAGCTCCCCCGTGGGCAGCACTCCCCACACATCCGCGCGCGCCAGCCCCGACTCCCCCTCCTGCCGCTCATAGCGACGCGCGTCCCACCACGACTCCGCATCCCCGCTCGTGAAGAGCCGAGCGGAGACGTCCCCCGGGGCGTGCACATCTCCCGTGCTGGACCAGGCCGTCCCCAACACCCAGCCCCACCCGGGGACCGCCACCAGCGAGGTCGCAGGCCCCGGCAAGTCCCTCACCGTGCTCACCTGCCCCGTGGGAGTCACTCGCAGCAGCTTCGGATGCTCGGGCTCATACAGCGTCGACTGCCCCAACAGCAGCGAGCCATCGCCCCTCACCACCGCCGCCATCGCATTCGCGCGATACCCCTGGAGCACGGACACCCACGTCCGCCCCTCATCCGTGGAGCGCAGCACCGCCGCCTGAACCATGTTGCTGCCCATCAGCGCCCACAGCGCACCCGACGCCGGGTCCACCACCAACGCATACGCATGCCGATGCGCCGTCAGCGTGGAGCGGACCGTCCAGCGCGCCCCTCCATCCGTGCTCACCCACAGCCGCAGCGGGACGGAGGACGAGGTGAACGTCTGGTACTCGAGGAAGAACCACGTGTCCCGCCACCACGCGAAGTTGCGAGGCCCCATCGCCCGGTAGCCCCCGAGCGACACCCTGTCCTTCCACGTCCTCCCCCCATCCGTGGAGCGCTGGAGGAAGTACTCCCCCATGGAGCTCACCACCCCCATCAGCGTGCCGCCGGGCATCGCCGCCACCGTCCACAGACTCCCCTGCCCTTCTCCGCGAGGAGAGAAGGTGCGCCCGCCATCCGTGCTCGCCATCAACCGCGAGCGGTCCCCTCCCGCCGCGACCCCATACAGCGTGCCCGCCCCATCCACCGCGAGCAGCTCCTGACTCGCATTGGAGCTCACCAGCTCCAGCGCGAAGGGCTCCCCAGGAGGCTCCTCGTCGAGCGCCAGCGTCACCCGTGACACGGTGCCTCGGGAGCTCGCGTCCGGAGTCTCCCCATACAGACACGACACCTCGCTGCTGCCCACGGGCAGCACATCCACCGCGTTCGGATAGCCCTTGAACGTCGCATCCCCATCCAGCAGCACCGACGCCCCCAGCTGCCCATCCGCCGACAATGTCCGCACCCGCAGCTCGTAGTGCCGGTTCAGCACGCGCATGCGGTTGTAGAAGATGAACAGCGTGTCCCCCATGCGCGTGACGGCCGCCTGGAGCGCCCAGTCCGAAGTGCCCTCCACCAGCGTGCGAGGCCCGAAGGCCGTCCCATCGAAGCGCCGGTGATACAGCCGCTCGCGCTCGTCCTTGTAGACCAGGTGCATGCCGCCTCGGCCGTCGGCCACCGCGCTCAGCGCCGCGCCATGGTAGATGCCGTCGGGAAACGCCTCGCGCACGGGGCCCCACGCGCCCACCGCGTCCGCGTCATCGTGCAAGCGCATGCGCGTGGGCACGAAGCCGTCATGCATCGCGTAGACGAAGACGAGCTTCGTCCCCACGCTCAACAGCCGACCACCGCCCCGCCGCCGCAGCCGGTCCAACACCTGCGGCGCCCCGAAGCCCTGCCCTCCATCCGTGGACGCCACCACCACCGCGCTGGAGCCCCCATCCGACTCCCAGCGAAACGCCTGCACCCACAAGCGGCCCACCGAGTCCTGGACCAGCAGCGCCCGTGAGTACCCCGTGGCGTCACTCTCCGCGTCCAGCACGCGCACCGCGGGCCCCGGCGCCCACGTGTCCGAGCCCGCCTGATAGCGCCACCACTGGAACCAGACGTCGTGCCTGCGCGAGGGCGCCCACTGCGGCCCCTCGTAGGAATAGACGAGCGCCACGTCCCGGCCCACCGCGAGGAGCTCCGCGCGGTCCGTGTGCGTGAAGTCCGGCTGCACGTCCCCGACCCGGCGCACCGTGCGCAGCCCGTCCTCGGAGCGGTACAGCACCAGCCCCTTGCCCTCCACGCCTCCGTGCTGGATGGCGACGAGCAAGCTGGGAGGACGTCCTCCACCTCTGTCGATGCGAACAATGTGGCGCTGCGCCGGGAGCGTGAGGGCATTGCCCCCGCTCACCGGAACCAGCACCGAGCCCCCTGTCGCCAACACCGTGGCGAGCAAGGCCCCAACCAGCCCCGTCATGAATCCCCCCTACGGCCTGAGGGGAAGCTGGGGGCCACGGCGACGGAAGGGAAGCCGCCGCACACGCCGACAGCGCCCCATCCGTCTCAATTGAACGGGGCGCCTGTCCTCGGGTGCATGCCCGACTCGAGGGGGCATGCATCCCGACACAGCAGACGGACTACTTCTTCTTGCGACGCGCGGGGGCGGCCGGGGCGGCCGGAGCCGTCTCAGCGGCCGGAGCCGCCGGGGCCACCGTCTCAGCGGCCGGAGCCGCGGGAGCCGCTGCCGCGTCACCCGCGGGAGGCGTCGCCGGAGCGGCACCCGCGGGAGGCGTGGAGCCCGCGCGCGGAATCGCCGGAGGCGGGTTCACCAGCTGCAGCGAGCCCAGGAAGTCCTCCGCGCCCGGCGCGCCGATGCTCGGGTTGAAGAGGACAATCATCGTGTAGAGGCGCGGGCCCACCAGGTAGTTGCGCGCGCGCAGCTCGCCGTTCTGCGAGGACACCGAGTAGGACTTGCCCGGGTAGCCATCCAGCGTGATGGCCTGCTCGTTGCTGACGGTGCCCTTGAGCTGGTTGGCCAGGCCGTCGCGGCCCTCGTTCAGGAAGGCCTCCGGGGGGCGGCTGGCGACAATCTTCTCCGGGTAGTCCGCCGTGCTGATGGAGTAGATGACGCCCTCGGCCGTCTGCAGCGAGTACGCCGCCGTGGACACCTCGCCCGCGGGGATGGTCACCTTCTGGCGCTGCACCTGGGGCTGGCCCGGCATCTTGACGATGAAGCCGTCCTCGCTCACCTGGGTGAGCTGGGGAGCCGCGGGCTGGGCCGCCTCGCCCCCCTCGCCGCCGCCTTCGTTGGGGAGCTCCTCCACCGTCGAAGAGGCGCTCTGGTTCGAGCCGGAGGAATCATCGGTCTTCTGCTGGTGAGCGCACGCGCTGGCCAACAGAGAGAGAGCCGCAATCGAGGCAAGCAGGCGGGACGACAAAGACATGGGCGCGCTTCCTGGTAGGAGTTTGGGGGATGAACGCAGTGCGTCGGACGACGCTAGACGAACTACTTCGCTTCTGACTACCCGAGATTCTCAAGCCCGCCAGTTTCCGGTGTCATGAAGACCCCGGAAGCTTTCGCGGTGTGACAACCACAATGTTCCGGAAGCCGGAGCATCCCCGGCATCCCGCTGCCTACTCGCCCAGGTACGCGCGGCGAACCTCGGCGCTCTCCAGCAGCGCCTTGCCCGGCCCCGCCATCACCACCTCGCCCGTCTCCAGCACATAGCCGTAGTGGGCGGAGTTGAGCGCCAGGTGCGCGTTCTGCTCCACGAGCAGCACGCTGACCCCGGCCTTGTTCACGTCGCGCAGCGTGCGGAAGATGGTCTCCGTCACCTGGGGCGCAAGTCCCAGCGAAGGCTCGTCCAGCAGCAGCAACTGGGGGCGGCTGAGCAGGGCCCGGGCGATGGCGAGCATCTGCTGCTCTCCGCCCGACAGCGTCCCGGCCATCTGGTTGCGCCGCTCCTTGAGCACGGGGAAGAGCGTGAAGTTCTTCTCCATGTCCGCGCGAATCTCCGCCGTGTCCCGGCGCAGGTACGCCCCCAGCTCCAGGTTCTCCATCACGGTGAGGTTGGGGAAGATGCCGCGGCCTTCCGGAGCGTGGGCCATGCCCCGAGGCACCAGCTGGTGCGCCTTGAGCGACGTGGTGTCCTGCCCGCCGAACTGGATGCGCCCCGCGCTGGCCTTGAGCATGCCGCTCACCGCGCGCAGGGTGCTCGTCTTGCCCGCGCCGTTGGCGCCGATGAGGGCCACCATCTCGCCCATGCCCACCGTCAGCGACACGCCCTTGAGGGCCTGGATGGCGCCGTAGTGGACCTTGATGCCGTCCACCGCCAGCAGCGGAGTGAATGCCTGACGCTCTCCCAGCGTCTTCACCTGCGCCTCGCTCACGCCGCGCCTCCGTGACTCTCCAGGTAGCTGTCGCCCAGGTAGGCCTCGATGACCTTCCGGTCGCTGCGCACCTGGGCGGGCGCGCCGCGAGCAATCGTCTCACCGTGGTCCAGCACGGTGATCTGCTCGCAGATGCCCATCACGAGCTTCATGTCGTGCTCAATCACCAGCACGCCCAGCTTGAAGTCATCGCGCAGCTTCCGGATGAGGACCATGAGGTCCGCCTTCTCGCGGGTGTTCATGCCCGCCGCGGGCTCGTCCAGGAGCAGCACGCGAGGCTGGGTGCCCAGCGCCCGTGCGATCTCCAGCCGGCGCTGCTCACCGTAAGGCAGGTTGCGCGCCTCCTCGTCGCGGCGGTGCGACAGGCCCATGACGGAGAGCAGGTGCTCGGCCTGCTCCGTCAGCCGGCGCTCCTCGCGCTGGAAGCCCGGGGTGAGCAGGAGCGCCCGCCACCAGTCCGCGTAGTTGTGGCTCGCGTTCTTCAGCTTCGCCACCAGCCCCGTGTCGAACTGGTGCAGCGCCGTCTGCGCGCGGCAGGCCACCTTCACGTTGTCCAGCGCGGTGAGCGCGCGGAACAGGCGGATGTTCTGGAAGGTGCGCGCCACGCCCAGCAGGTTGATTTGATGCGGCTTGCGCCCGTTCACCTTCGTGTCGCACACCCGCACGTCGCCCTGGCTGGGCTGGTACACGCCGGTCAGCACGTTGAACGCGGTGGACTTCCCCGCGCCATTGGGACCGATGAGACCTTGGAGGTCGCCCTGCTGGATGGAGAGGTGGAAGTCCGTCAGGGCCTTGAGGCCCCCGAACTGGATGCTCACCCCGTCCGCCCGAAGCAGCGGCGCGTTCGCCGTGGGAAGAACCGTCACGCTCGCGCTCACGCCCGCCCCCCACCCTTGCGAGACAGCCACTTGGGCAGCACGTCCCAGATCTCCCGCGTGCCGAACAACCCCTGGGGACGCGACAGCATCAGCACCACCAGCAGCAGGCCGTAGATGGGCATGCGAATCTGGTCCACCCGCTGCGCCAGGCTGCCTTCCGTGCCGAGCGCGCCGAACAGCGAGCGCATGCCCTCCGGCAGCAGCGTCAAGAAGATGGCCGCGATGACGGCCCCCGTCGTGGAGCCCAAGCCGCCCAGCACCACCATGACGACGATCTCCATCGACCGCACGAAGGTGAAGGAGCCCGGGTTGATGATGGGCACGAAGTGGGCGAACAGGCCGCCCGCGATGCCCGCGAAGAAGGACGAGAAGACGAACGCGCGGACCTTGTAGCCCGTGGTGTCCACGCCCATGGCCTCCGCGGCGACTTCATCCTCGCGGATGGACCACAGGCTGCGGCCGTGGCTGGACGCCGCCAGGCGCCGCGCCGCGAGCACGACGAGGAACACCCAGAAGAACACCATGGACGGGCTGGCGTACTGGGGGATGCCGGACAGGCCCAGCGCGCGGCCGAAGGCGTCCGTGTTCTGCACCACGACGCGGATGATTTCGCCGAAGCCCAGCGTGACGATGGCCAGGTAGTCCCCGCGCAGCCGCAGCGAGGGCAGGCCCACGAGGAAACCACACGCCGCCGCGGCGAGGCCGCCGAGCAGCAGCGCCACGGTGAAGAGCACCTGGTCGCTGGCCGCCACGGGGAGGAAGGACAGCGCCACCTCCTTGAGCTGGAGCGACGCGTAGCCGGCGATGTACGCCCCCACGGCCATGAAGCCCGCATGGCCGATGGAGAACTGGCCCGTCATCCCGTTCACGATGTTGAGGCTCACCGCCAGGATGATGTTCACCCCCATCACGTTCAGCAGATAGGAGGCGAACTCGGAGCCGCTGAGGGCCCACTGGAACAGCACGAGCGCGGGCACCGCCAGCAGCACCGGCAGCACGCCGCGCAGCGCGGGAGGCACCAACGGACGGGACTCGGGGAGGGGAAGCGCGGGGGTTTGCATCGTCACACCTTCTCCGCGGCGACCCGGCCGAACAGGCCTCCCGGCTTCACCAGCAGCACCAGGATGAGGAAGCCGAACGCCACCGCGTCGCGCCAGGAGCTGGCCGCGTACCCCACGACGAACTCCTCCACCAGGCCCAGCACCAGCGCGCCAATCACCGCGCCCGGCACGTGGCCGATGCCGCCAATCACCGCCGCGACGAAGGCCTTGAGGCCCACGTACAGGCCCATCAGCGGACTGACGGACGTGTCCTTGATGGCGTAGAGCAGACCGGCGCCCGCGGCCAGGCCGCTGCTGAGCATGAAGGTCAGCGCAATCACGCGGTCGGTGGGGATGCCCATCAGCGCCGCCACCCGGTGGTCCCAGGAGACCGCGCGCATGGCCTGCCCGAAGCGCGTGCTGAACACCAGGTACTGCAGGCCCACCATCAACCCCACCGCGATGAGGAAGCTGATGACCTGCCAGTTCCACACCACCACGTCGCGGTCCCCGATGATGAGCCACTCGGTGGGCTCGATGATTTCAGGGAACGCGCGGGGGCTGGCGCCGGGCAGGAAGCCGATGTCCAGCTGGAAGCCGTAGGAGAGCGCGAAGGAGATGCCGATGGCGGTGATGAGCGCCGTGAGGCGGGGCTTCTCGCGCAGGGGCCGGTAGGCGAAGCGCTCGAAGAGGAACCCCAGGAGCGCGCAGCCCAGCATCGCCACCGCGAAGATGGCGGCGACACCCACGAGCGAGCCGCGCGCCTCGCGTCCCAGTGCGAAGGCGGTGGCATAGCCCATGTAGACGCCGACCATCATGACGTCGCCATGCGCGAAGTTGATGAGCTTGAGGACGCCGTAGACCATCGTGTAGCCGAGCGCGACGAGCGCGTAGATGGTTCCGGCGGCCAGACCATTGATGAGGTGCTGGAGGAGCTGCGCCATTTAGGGAGAGATGGTCGTCACGTACTGCGTCTTGCCGTCCCCGACCTTGAGGACGACGGCGGACTTCACGGCGTTGCGCTTCTCATCGAGCGTGACGGTGCCCGCCACCCCCGGGAAGTCCTTGGTCTGGGCAATCGCGTCGCGCACGGCCGGACCGCTCAGGTCCTTGGCGCGCTGGAGCGCCTCGATGGCCACGCGGGCCGCGTCGTAGCCCAGCGCCGCCAGGGCATCCGGCACGCCGCCGTACGTCGCCTTGTAGTCGGCGATGAACTTCTGCACGCGCGCGTCCGGGTTGTCCGGCGAGTAGTGGTTGGAGAAGTAGCTGCCGGTGATGGCGCTCCCCCCCAGCTCGAAGAGCTTCTCGGAGTCCCAGCCGTCGCCGCCCATCAGCGGGACCTTCAGGCCCACCTCGCGCGCCTGGCGGGCGATGACGCCCACCTCGCTGTAGTAGCCCGGCACGTAGATGCCGTCCGGCTGCGTCTTCTTGATGGCGGTGAGCTGCGCGCGGTAGTCCGTGTCACCCTGGCTGTAGCTCTCCGTGGTGGCCACCATGCCGCCCATCTCCTTGAACTTGCGCGTGAAGACGTCCGACAGGTCGATGGAGTAGGCGCTCTTGTTGTCCTGGAGCACGGCGACCTTGCCCAGCTTCAGCTCGTCGCGGGCGAACTTCGCCATCACGAAGCCCTGGAACGGGTCGATGAAGCACACGCGGAAGATGTAGTCGCCCTTCTGCGTCACCGTGGTGTTGGTGGACGACGGCGTAATCATGGGCACGCCCGCCGCCTGCGCCTTCTCCGCCATGGCCAGCGAGTTGGACGAGGCCACGTCGCCCAGGATGAGCACCACCTTGTCCTGCGTGATCAGGCGCGTGGTGGCCTGCGCGGCCTCCTCCGGCTTGCTCTGATTGTCGTAGACCTTCACCGCCAGCTTCTTGCCCTTCACGCCGCCCGCGGCGTTGGCCTCCTTGAGCGCCAGCTCGATGCCGTTGCGCGTGGAGATGCCGAAGGTCGCCTGGCCACCGGTGAGCGCGCCCACCTGGCCCAGGAGGATGGTGTCCGCGTTCGCGGGAGTGCCTCCCGTGCCCGCGGGCTGTCCCTGCGCGGCTTGCGTGCCCGCCTCACCAGAGGGAGTGGGCTGCGTCTTCTTCTCGCAGGCCGCCGCCATGACGGCGAGCGCGGCGAGCAGCATCGGGGCAAGGCGTCGCATGCGGAGCAATCCTCCTCAACAGGGGGTGCTGCGAGACAAAGCCCCGGTTTTCTAGGGGAGCCCTCTCCATGGGTCAAGCGCGCTGCCAGACAGGCCCTTCCCTCATGTACCCCCCGCGCGGCGCGTCACGACGCACCCGGCCCCATCCCCGCGTCCCGTCCTCGCTCCCGAGCAAGGGGTTCCCACAGGCCTCGACAGTTTCCTGGAGCAACCACGGGAGCGAGCCCCTCGCACCGCCGTTGACAGGGCACTGTTCATCCCCAGACGCGCTCCCAACTTCCGAAGGAGAGACCCCGCAGGAAGTCAACCGGAGGAGCCAGCCATGTTCCAGCGCAGCGACATCAAGGAAGGAATGGTCGTCCGCAGCATCGACGGCGAGAAGCTCGGCAAGGTATTCGCCATGGGCGACGACGCGTTCCACATCGAGCGGGGGCTGTTCTTCCCCAAGGACTACCGCGTCGCCTTCACGGACGTGAGCGAGCTGCGCGACGGCGAGGTCGTCCTCACCCGAGGCAAGGAGTCGCTCCAGCAGGTCTCCGAGGCCCAGGCCACTCGCGCCAGCGAGGGGCGCACCGTGACGGAGACCACCACCACGCGCATCCGCGAGGCGGATATCGAAGCGCCCACCGCCTCCGTCACGCCCCTGACGGGAGAGCCTGGCGCCCGCCGGGACGCAAGCTACCGGGCGGAGCTGGACACCGAGCCGTTCCGGGCCGACAGCGGCGACATCTCCATCCCGGTCCACCGGGAGCGGCTGAACGTGGAGAAGCACGACACGAAGGCGGGCGAGCTGCGCGTACGCAAGGACGTCGTCGAGGAGGAAGAGGTGGTGCGGGTCCCCGTCCGCCACGAGCGCGTCCGCGTGGAGCGCCGGGCGGTGACGTCGGACCGGCCCGCGATGAGCGCCGCGTTCAAGGAAGAGACCATCGTCGTCCCCCTGCACGCCGAGGAAGTGGAGGTCACCAAGCGCTCCGTCCTGGATGAAGAGGTCGTCATCCACCGCGACGTCGTCGAGGAGGAGCGCCGCATCGCGGAGATGGTGCGCCACGAGAACGTGGAGATTCGCACCGAGGGCGACGTGGACGCGCCGCGCACGCTCAACGCCACGTCGGACGACCCGGCGCTGACCCGCTCCTGAGCGTCAGCGCGCCACGTTCTTCCGAGGCGGCGGCGGGGCCCGAGGCTCCGTGTCGATGTCCTCCTGGGGGTCGTGCGCCAGGCCGGGCGCCACCTGGGCCCGGCCCGCCGCGCGCGTCAGGTCCAGCGACTGGAGCTCCCGCAGCCGGTCCGGGAAGTAGCGCGCCGTCAGCCGCGCCAGCTCCGCGTCCTTCACCGGCGTGACGACCTCCGTCAGCCGGTCCGCCATCTCCTGCGCGTTGGCGAAGCGCGCGGCCGGCGACTTGGCGAGCGCGACCTCCATCACCTCCCACAGCGGCCGGGGGATGGACTCCGGGCGGGGCAGCGGCTCGTCGCAGATGGCCTTCATGGAGCTGAGCTCGTCGCCCCGGTCGAACGCGCGCGTCCACGTCAGGGCCTCGTAGAGCAAGAGGCCCATGGCGAACAAGTCGCTGCGCGCATCCAGCCGCTGGCCTCGGGCCTGCTCCGGGGACATGTAGAGCGGCTTGCCCTTCACGATGCCCGGCAGCGTCACCGTGCGCTGCGCGCGCGCCTTCGCCACGCCGAAGTCCAACACCTTCACGCGCCCGTCGAAGCCGACCATCAGGTTGTGCGGCGACAAGTCCCGGTGCACCAGGTGCAGCGGCTTGCCGTCCTCGCCCCGCAGCTGGTGCGCCGCGTGGAGGCCGCCCAGCCCCTGCACCACCACCGCCACCGCCTGCGCGGGCGTCAGCGGCCCCTGCTGCGCGCGCAGGAGGCGGTCCAGGTCCACGCCCCGCACCAGCTCCATGGCGATGAAGTACGCCCCCTGCGCCTCGCCGAAGTCGTAGACGTGCACCAGGTTGGGGTGCGACAGCCGCAGGCCGATGCGCGCCTCGTCCAGGAACTGCCCGACGATGGCGGGGTCCGCCGTCAGGTGCGGGAGGATGCGCTTGAGGGCCACCAGGCGCCCCAGGCCCTCCGGCCCCTGCGCCCGCGCCACCAGCACCTGCGCCATGCCGCCGGTGCCCAGCGGCGTGAGCACCTCGTACTTGCCGATGCGGCCCTTGGGCACGGGCGTGTCGTCCACCGACAGCTCGTCCAGCCGCTCCAGCGGGCCCTGCCCATCCATCAGCGCCAGGAAGGCCAGCACCGCCGTGTCCAGCTGCTCGCCGATGGCCTCCACCAGCTTCATCACCAGCTTGCCACCATCCTCGAAGGCGCCGCCCACGGCCAGGCCCAGGCCGCCCATGTCCAGGCTCCCCAGCGTCAGCCGCGTGCAGAACAACATCCGCCCGTTGGGCAGCCGGCGAGGGCCTCGCCAGGACGCGGCCTCGAAGACGTCCACGCCCAAGTCGCCCAGCACCCGCGTCAGCACCGGGCCCCGCGTGCCCCGCAGGGACACGAACCCCGCGGGCGCGTGCACCATGCGCGCGCATTGCGTGAGGAAGACGTCCAACCCCGCGTCCAGCGTCAGCCCGCGCTGAAGGCAGTCTTCCAGGATGTCGTCCGACATCCGCTGCACGGCCACCAGCCCGCGCAGGAACGCGACCTCTGTCTCCAGGGATGGGAATTCCACGGGCGCATTACACACCCGTTGGCGCTTCTCCCGAAAGTCTGGGCTTCGCGACTAGACGCGCTCCCGGTCCTTCACGGGCGAGCCGAGCACGCGCTCCGGGGCGCCCGAGGACAGGGACAGGGAGGAGCGGACCTCCTCGGTGATGCCGTGGGAGTCCAGGATGCCCTCCAGGCGGGCCACGCGGGCGGCCAGGCGGGCCGTCTCCGCGGAGTTGCTCCCCATCTGGGCCTCACGGAGCCGGATGAAGGCCTCCATCACCGGCTTGAGGGAGAAGCGGATGGTGAGGCCGAACAGGGGGATGCCCAACACCATCGCCGTGATGAGCACCGCGACCGTGGCTTCGACTGGATCCATGACTGACGACCTCGAGAACAGACAGGGGGGACACCCACTCTACGCGGGAATCCCGCGGGTGATTGCCTCCCCCTGGAAACACGTGCGCCCGACTAGCTGGCCTGCCCCGTGTAGATGGCGTCGGCGATGCGGTAGGCGCTGCCCTCCAGGCGCTGGAACGCCTCCTTGAGGGCGTTGGCGTCGGTGGTGTTGAGCAGGCCCTTGAGCCGCTCCAGGTCCGCCTTGATCTCCTCGCGGTCCTTCTCCGACAGGAGGCTGGCGTACTCCTCCAGGCTCTTCTCCGTGGTGTAGATGAGCCCGTCGGCGTTGTTGCGCAGCTCCGCCAATTCCTTCTTCTTCTTGTCGTCGGACGCGTGCGACTGGGCGTCGGAGATCATGGCCTGGATCTCCTGCTCCGACAGGCCGGAGTTGCCCACCACGCGCACCTGCTGGACCTTGCCGGTGCCCAAATCCTTGGCGCTGACGTGCACGATGCCGTTGGCGTCGATGTCGAACGACACCTCAATCTGCGGCACGCCGCGCGGCGCCGGGGGGATGCCCACGAGCTCGAAGCGGGCCAGCGTCTTGTTGTCCGCCGCCATCTCGCGCTCACCCTGGAGCACGTGCACGCTCACCAGCGGCTGGTTGTCCACCGCGGTGGAGAACACCTGGCTCTTCTTGCAGGGGATGGTGGTGTTCTTGTCGATGATTTTGGTGAAGACGCCGCCGGCCGTCTCCACGCCCAGGGACAGCGGCGTGACGTCCAGGAGGAGGACGTCCTTCACCTCGCCCTTGAGCACGCCGCCCTGGATGGCCGCGCCCACGGCGACGACCTCGTCCGGGTTGATGCCCTTGTGCGGCTCCTTGCCGAAGAACTCGCGCACCTTCTGCTGCACGCGCGGCATGCGCGTCATGCCGCCCACCAGCAGCACCTGGTTGATGGCCTGCGCCGTCAGCCCCGCGTCCTTCAGGGCAATCTTGCAGGGCTCGATGGTGCGGTCGACCAGGTCGCCCACCAGCGCCTCGAACGTGGCGCGGTCCACCGTCTCCGTCAGGTGCTTGGGGCCGGACGCATCCGCGGTGATGAACGGCAGGTTCACCTCCGTCTCCGGCGCGCTGGACAGCTCGTGCTTGGCGCGCTCGGCGGCCTCCTTCAGGCGCTGGAGCGCCATGCGGTCGCGGCGCAAATCCAGCCCGTTGTTCTGCTCGGCGAAGCGCTTGGCCAGGTAGTCGATGAGCCGCTGGTCGAAGTCCTCGCCGCCCAGGAACGTGTCGCCGTTGGTGCTCTTCACCTCGAAGACGCCGGCGGTCAGCTCCAGGATGGAGATATCGAACGTGCCGCCGCCCAGGTCGTAGACGGCCACGCGCTCCGTGCCACCGTCCTTCACCTTGTCCAGGCCGTAGGCGAGCGCCGCCGCGGTGGGCTCGTTGATGATGCGCAGGACGTTGAGGCCCGCGATGCGGCCCGCGTCCTTCGTCGCCTGGCGCTGGCTGTCGTTGAAGTACGCGGGGACGGTGATGACCGCCTCGGTGACGGGCTCGCCGAGGTAGTCCTCCGCCGTCTGCTTCATCTTCATCAACACGATGGCGGAGATCTCCGGCGGGCTGTGGCCCTTGCCGCGAATCTCCACCCACGCGTCGCCGTTGGGGCTGGAGGAGACCTTGAACGCGCTGATGCCAATGGCCTTCTTCGCCTCGGGCGAGTCGAACTTCCGGCCAATCAGCCGCTTCACGGCGAAGACGGTGTTCTCTGGGTTGGTGATGGCCTGCCGCTTGGCAATCTGGCCCACCAGCCGCTCACCGGAGTCGGTGAAGCCCACCATGGAAGGCGTGGTGCGGCTGCCCTCGCTATTGGGGATGACCACTGGCTCGCCGCCCTCCATGACGGCGACGCACGAGTTGGTCGTCCCAAGGTCGATTCCAATCACCTTGCCCATGATTGCTTACTGACTCCCCCCGGAATTGCTGTCGGACGGCTGCACGGCGGCGTCCGGCGTCGGCTCCGGAGCCGGCGACGGGGCCTGCGCGGACTCGGCCGCGACTTCGGCGGGGGCTCGCGCGACGACCACCATCGCCGGACGCACCAACCGCTCGTTGAGGAAGAAGCCGCGCACCACCTCGTACGTCACGTGGCCGGGCGGGACTTCATTCGTCTCCACCTGTTGGATGGCCTCGTGCAGGCGCGGATCGAACGGCTGGCCCTTCGCGCTGAAGGACTTCACGCCGTGGCGGCCCAGCGCGTCCTCGAAGGACTTGCGCGTCATGGCCACGCCCTTCTGGAAGCTGTCGATGTCGGGGGACTTGGACGCAGCCTCGAGCGCGCGGTCCATGTTGTCCATCACCGGGAGCAGGTCCTTGAGCAGCTTCTCCGAGCCGAAGCGCTGGACCTCCTCCTTCTCCTTCTGCGCGCGCTTGCGGTAGTTCTCCAGGTCCGCGGCGGCGCGCACGGTGCGCTCCTGCGCTTCCTTGGCCCGCTCATGGGCCTCGCGCAGGCGCTCCATCGTCTCGCGGCCCTTGGCCTGGCTGAACTCGAGCTGGGCCTTGAGCGCCTCCACTTCCTGGCGCAAGGCCGCGACCTCCTCGGCCGTCACGGGCGCCGTCTCGGAGGGGGTGGAAGTCTCGGAAGCCTCGGGGGAGACGAGGGAGACCTCGTCGGCGGCGGCCGCGGGGGCCTCCACCTCGACGGTCACCGCCCCGTCCTCCATGTGACGCTCGACGCTGCGGACCGCCGCGTCGATGACGTCCTGCCCGATTTCCGCCTGGATGCTGTCCTTTTCACTGGTGCCGGCCACGCCGCGCACTATCTCACGCGTCGCACATCGTTCCAACTGCCGGGAACGACTGGCGGAACCCAGACCCGAGGTGGACTCGGGGGATTCAAGCGGAACGGAACTTCCCGCTCAGGCGGTGGGCGGCTTCTTGGCGCGGCCCATCGTCTTCTTGGAAGCGGCGGGGGCCTTCTTGGCGGCGCGAGCCCCTCCGGCCTTGCGGCCAATGGACTTGGAGCCCGGCTTCTTCGCGGCGCGGGGCTCCGGCCTGGCAGGCGCCTCGGCGGGCGGTGGGGTGGCCTGCTTCTTCGGGGGGGCCGAGGGGGCGGCCTTGGCGGCGCCTTCCTCCGGGGTGAAGGCGCGCTCCACGGCGCCCTCCACCTGGCGCACGGCGGTCTCGATCTTCTCGGCCGCGACCTTCGTGGTGGTGGCCGCCCAGGTCCGCAGCTGCTCCAGGCCTTCCTTCACCTTCGCCTGCTTCTCGGGGTCCTTCACCTCCTTGAGGAGGCGCTGGGCCTCGCCGCGGAGGTCGTCGGTGGTGCGCTTGAGCTCGTCGCCCGTGCGCTTGAGGAAGTCCATCAACTGCTTGTCCCACTTCTCGGCCATTGCGCAGGTCCTCTCGTCGGGCGGCAGCGCCCCCCATGGTTCCGCGGCACTCGAATATGTCACGGACGGAGGCGGGGTTGATTGCCCATCCCGTGGGGGGCGGCGGGCGCGGGCAGTCCCCCGGGGAATCCGCTAGAATGTCGGGTTCTGAATACGGTGCGGGCGGCACGGAGCCCCCGCCCCGCGGGAGCCCCCATCCATGTCCATCATCCGCGTGGCCGCGACATTCGTGGTCCTGTCCCTTCTGAGCGCATGCTCGGGCAGCAACCACGAAGACCCTTCCGGGGGTCCCAAGCTCCCCACCGCGGAGCTGGTCGACACCACCGTGGGCGCCACCTACGAGGTGGTCCTGACGGCCACGGGCGGCACCGCGCCCTACTTCTACAGCATGAACGAGGACCCCCCTCCGGGCTTCTCGTTCTACTCGGCCGACGGGAAGCTCACCGGGCCCGCCAGCGCCTCCGGGCAGTACGCCGTCAAGGTGACGGTGCGCGACGCGGAGAAGACGCAGGACACGCGGACGTACAACCTGAAGGTGTGGCCCGCGCCGGTGCTCTCCTCCGTCGTACCGCCCAACGCCCAGACGGGCGGCAACTACTCGCACCTGTTCTCCATCACCGGCGGGCGGCCGCCCCTGGTGTTCTCCGTGGCGGAGGGTGCGCTGCCCGCGGGCCTGACGCTGTCGCAGGAAGGGGAGCTGTCGGGCGTCGCGCGCCAGACGGGCACCAGCATCTTCACCGTGAGCGCGCAGGACGCCAGCGGCGTGAAGGTGACGGCCCGCTTCTCCATGGAGGTGAAGCAGGGCACGGGGACTCCGGACTCCGGCCCCAACCCGTCGGGAAGCTTCCCCCTGTCCGTGGGCAACTGGAACATCGAGTTCTTCGGAGACCCGGGCGCGGGGCCCACGGACGACACGCTCCAGCGCAACAACGTGGCGACGGTCATCAACAGCACGGACGTCGACCTCTGGGGTCTGGCGGAGGTGGTGAGCACCACGGAGTTCAACACGCTGAAGTCCCAGCTCCCCGGCTACGACGGCTTCCTGGCGAACGACGCCCGCGTCACGTCGGGCACGGGCTATTACGACACGGACGAGCAGAAGGTGGGCGTGCTCTACAAGTCGGGCGTGGTGGAGGTGCTCCAGGCCCGGCTCATCCTGACCCAGTACAACTACGAGTTCGGGACCCGCCCTCCCCTGCGCGTGGACCTGCGCATCAAGCGGGGCACCGCCACCGTGGACATGACCCTGGTGGTGCTGCACATGAAGGCGATGGCCACCTCGGCGGACTACACCCGGCGAAGGGACGCGGGGCAGCAGCTCAAGGCCTACCTGGACACCAACCTCCCCACGCAGCGGGTGATGGTGGTGGGCGACTGGAACGATGACCTGGATACGTCCATCGTGTCTGGCTACGACACGCCCTACCGCAACTTCCTGAACGACCCGGCCCGCTACGGCTTCATCACCCACTCGCTGACGATGGCGGGCGAGACCTCCACGGTGAGCTACCGCAACTTCATCGACCACCAGCTCGCCAGCAACGAGATGCAGGCGCACTACGTCCCGGGCTCGGCCGCCTCGCTGCGCCCGACGGTCACCAACTACGGCAAGAGCACCTCCGACCACTACCCCATCATCAGCCGCTATGACCTGGGGCAGGTGGACCCGCCGAACCTCGCCCCCCCGGCCCCGGACACCCTCGGGCTCCAGGGGGAAGCGGCCGGATTCACCATTCACTGACGACCCGAACGACCCGATTCGAGGGCTCGCTCCGTATCGGTTGAAGGGGTGGGACGGGCATGGTGCCCGGCCCGGCTCGCGTGGGGTCGGAATCACCGTGCTGCCTGGAAATGACCGCTCCGTCTTGGAGGCCTTCCGGCGTGGGGACGCGGCTGTCCTCACCCAGGTGTATCGCGCCTACTCGCCGGAGGTGCTGCGCTACCTGGCTCGCCGCTTCGCGGTGGGCACCGACGTGGGTGGGACCCGCACGGTGACGCTGTCCGCGCTGGACCTGGACGCCGCCCATCAGGAGACCTTCGTGCGCGCGTTTCGTCCCAACATGCGGCAGGCCTACGACGGGGTGCGCCCGTACCTGGGCTTCCTGCTGACGGTGGCGCGCTCCACGGCCATCGACCTGTTGCGGGCGTCGGGGCGGGTGTCGCGCGAGGCCGTGTCGCTCGACGAAGCGCCGGAGCTGACGCACCTCCCCAACGAGGGCCGCAACCCCGAGGAGGAAGCCCTGGGCACCGAGGTGCGGACGCTGGTGCGCCGCTTCCTGGACACGCAGTCCGAAGAGGGGCGCGCGCTCGCGCAGCTGCGCTTCGTGGAGGGCCTGTCCCAGGAGGTCGCCGCCGAGCGACTCCAGCTCACGCGAGGCGAGGTCCGCGTGCGGGAGCGCCGGCTGCGCACGCAGTTCACCGACTACCTGACGTCCTCGGGCTGGCTGGAGACGGCCCCCGAGCCCCGGCACCTGGAGCTGGGCGTCCTCCTGGCCACCCTCGCGCTGTGCACCCTGGGGAGCGTCGCGCCATGAGATGGTACGAGCGCCACGTCGACGCCAGCCTGTCGCGCTGGGCCCAAGGGGAGCTGCCCTCGTCGCAGGCCGCCCGCCTGCTGCGCCATGCGCACCTGTGCCACCGGTGCGGTCCGCTCTATGAGCGCTGGGCCCAGGCCCACCGCGCGCTGGAGGGGGTCTCCCACGCGCCCTCTTCCGTGGAGCGGCAGGTGCTGACGGAGGCGGGACTGCACGCGGCGCTCGCGGCGGCGGCCCCGTTACCGGGGGTGTCCTCGAAGTGGCCCGCGCTGGCGGCCCTGGGCGGCGCGGTGGCGGCGGCGCTCCTGGCGGTCCTGCTGACGCCGTCGCTGACGCACGAGTTCCGCGCCCGAGGCTTCGGGTCCCCTCCCCCGGGCGTGGCCCTGCGCGTCTTCTGCGCGACGTCGGGCCAGCCGCTCCGAGAGCTGCACTCGGCAGAGGCCTGCCCGGCCAACGCGATGCTGGCCTTCGCCGCGGGAGGCCGGCCGCCCTACAGCCATGCGGCCGTCCGGGTGCGCGGCCCACGGGGCCTGGAGCTCACCCGGGGTCCGTTCGCGCTGGTGGGGACTCCTGGCAAGGAAGCGCCGCTGGAGTTGACGGTGCCGCTGCCAGAAGCGGCGGGCGAGGCACACGTCACGGTGGCCTTCGCCAGCAGTGCCTCCGCGGCGCTGGCCGCGCTGCGGGGGGATGGGGAGCAGGAGGGGGCGGTGGTGCTCGAGCAGACACTGAGGGTAGAGGAAGGTCCATGAACAAGTTGGGAGTGCTCCTTGGGGTCGCCGCGCTCCTGGCCGCGCGCGACGCCTCGGCGGACGCGGTGATTCGCCGCGCGCTTGTGATTGCCCACAACGGCAGCGATGACCCGTCCCTCCCCGCGCTGCGCTTCGCGGATGACGATGGCGTCCTGTGGGCAGAGACGCTGCAGCGGCTGGGGGTGGAGACCACGCTGCTGGTGGACCCGGACGAGGCGACTCGCGCCGAGGCCCGCCCCGTCCTCGCGGGCGCACGGCCGCCCACGCCGGACGAGGTGAAGCGCGAGGTGGCCCGGCTGCGCGCCGCGAGCCTCGCCGACGACGAGCTGGGCCGCGAGACGGACGTGATGGTCGTCTACGTGGGCCACGGCAACACGGATGACGTGGGCCGCGCGTACTTCACGCTCGCGGGAGGACGGCTGGACAAGGCCGCGCTCTACGCGGACGTGGTGGACCCGCTTGCCGCCGACTACGTGCACCTCATCGTCGATGCGTGCCGAGCCTCGGGCGTCGTGGGCAGCCGGGGCGGGCAGATGGACGCGGCGGTGGTGGCGGAGCTGCGCGGCATGCTCGCGCGTGAGCAGTTGGCCACCCGGCCCACCGTGGGCGCGGTCTTCGCGGAGAGCGATGACGGAGAGACCCACGAGTGGTCCCGCCTGCGCGCCGGGGTCTTCAGCCACGTGGCGCGCTCCGGAGTGCTGGGCGCCGCGGACATCAACGGCGACGGGCAGGTGGAGTACAGCGAGCTGGGGGCGTTCGTCTCCGCGTCGCTGCGCGGCGTGAAGGGGCTGCCCGCCCGACTGAGCGTCCACGCCTTCGCGCCCACGGGCTCGCCGCGACGCCCGCTGGTGGGGCCGGCGCCCGAGGGGCCCAGCCTGATGCTGTCCTCCCAGCAGGCCCTCTCGCGCGTCTCCGTGGAGGACACGGAGGGACGGCGACTGGCGGACGTGCGCCGCGCCGAGGACCAGTACGTGATGCTCCGCCTGCCGGAGCGTGACGCGTACTGGGTGCGCACGCCCACCAGCGAGGTGCGCATCCCTCGCGCCGCGCTGGCGGAGGGCATGCCGAAGCTCGAGCCGCGCGAGCTGCAAGAGCGTGGACCGGCGGAGGAGGCCCTGAGCCGCGGCCTGTTCGCCGTGCCGCTCGACAAGGATTTCTATGACCAGTACGTGGTCACCGCGGGGCTGGTGCCGGTGGACTTCACGCACGCGTTCCCGCCCGGGACGCTGGGGCCCGTGCCTTCGGGGGGCTTCTCGCGGACGAGTCTGGAGCCCTCTCCGTGGGAGCTGGGCCTGCAAGGGCACCAGGCGCCGCTGGGGGTGGGGCCCTTCGCCACGGGGCCCAGCATCTCCTACCGCCGCGAGGTCCTGTCCGCCTTCTACGTCGGCGCGCGCGGCAGCTACACGCTGACGCCGTGGGCCACCGACGGGCTCCGCACCTACCGCGCCACGGTGCAGGGCCTGTTCGGCGCGCGCGACCTGTTCCACACGCCGCTGTTCCTCGAAGCGGGGCTCGGCTGGGGCGCGCTGGGGGTGTCATTGCCCGGCAAGTACATGGGCGATTTGACGGTGCTGACGAGCCATGCGGCGCTGGGGGTGACGAGGACGGGGTTCGGCCTGAGGTGGCGGCTGGCCGCCACGGGCGCGATGGACCGGGTCACCCTGGATGGAGCCAACCGGTGGGATGGAATGCTGGGGATGGAGCTGTCCGCGACCACCTTCCGATGAACGCGCACACGAAAGACGCCCCCTCCGCGCGGACCTGGGCCGCCCTCCTGTTCGTCCTGTTGTCGGGAGGCTGTGACGACATCCGCCTGGGGAACCTCCTCCCCGCCCACGCGACGCTCACGCGCTCCGAGGTGGAGCCGCCCGGGGCCCAGTGTGAGCGTGGCGGAAGCGTGGTCTTCGCGGGCCCGGATGAGAATGACGACGGCGTCCTCTCCGAGAGCGAGGTCACCACGGCCCGGTATGTCTGCGCGGACCCGCTCCCCGCCATGCTGACGCGCCTCCGCGAGGAGCCCAAGGGTGCCCGCTGCGAGCATGGCGGGCGCGCCGTGGACTCGGGCCTGGACCTCAATGCGAATGGCGTCTTCGACGACGGCGAGCGCCTCGCCACCGAGTACGTCTGTGCCACCGCCTATCCGGGGGTCCTCGTCCGCACGGAGCAGATCCCCCCAGGAACGACGTGCCCCCATGGAGGCCAGCTCGCGCACGCGGGGTTCGACGCCGACGGGGACGGGCTCCTGTCGGTCCCGGAAGCCACGCGCGACACGCTGAGCTGCATGGAGCCCGCGCCCGAGCCTGTCCTCTCGAGGCAGGTGCTGTTGGGCGTCCGACCCGACCCCTGCGGCACGCAGAACGCGTACGCCGTGGAGGCGGGCTTCGACCTGGACCTGGACGGAGGGCTCGACGACGACGAGGTGCGCGCGACCACGCGCATGTGCAACCCGATGGTGCCCCTGCTGCGGCGCCACCGAGAAGAACCTCCTGGCTCCCACTGCATCACCGGGGGTGTCGCGGTGATGGCCGGCGGAGACCTCAGTGGCGACAATGAATTGCAAGACGAGGAGGTCCGCCACACCGCCTACGTCTGCCAGCCCGCCTCCACCTTCCATGGTGACTACGAGCTGCGAGACATCTCGGATGCGGCGGCCCTCCAGTCGGTGGCACGCATCCAAGGGAGCCTCATCATCTCCGCGCCCGAGCTTCGGGAGCTCGTCCTTCCCGGGCTCGAGTCCGTGGAAGGCTCGCTGACGGTCCAGGACAACTCGCTGCTGACGCGCTTGGAGCTGCCTTCCCTGAGCTTCGTTCGCGCGGACCTCACCGTCACCGACCATCCCCTGTTGACCCAGGTGGTGTTGGGCACCTCCGAGTCCATCGGCTATCCCCTGTATGTGGGTGGCAGCCTGAGAATCGAGCGCAACAACGCCCTCACGGACATGAGTGGACTCGGTCGGAGCGTCCCCCGGCGGGACTTCGTGCTGAGGAAGAACAACCGCCTGACGGCGCCTGGGGAGTTCTCCTTCGTCGAGAGCCTCCAGGGAGACCTGGTCATCGAGTTCAACGAGCTCCTGCCCGCGCCTCCGCTCTTCCCCAACCTCCGCGACATCGGCGGCACCCTGAACCTCCACGGCAATCCCGCGCTGGCCACGCTCGTGGGGCTGAGGACCCTCCAGCGCATCAACGAAGACCTCATCGTCGACGACAACGACTCGCTGACGACCGTCTCGGAGCTGACGAAGCTCCTCTCCACCCACCTCGTCTCAGTCAAGGGCAACAAGGGGCTGCGGACCTTCTCGCTCCCCTCGCTGTTCAGCGCCCGGACGGGAATCCATGTCGAAGACAACGAGACGCTCGAGGAAGTCGGTCCGTTCGGCGGAAGGCTGGAGCTTGGCGACTTCATGCTCAGCGACAACCCGGCGCTCTTGCGCATCCAGGGCCTGGGCTCGCCGTTGAACATCTCGGGCACCCTCACGCTCCTCATGAACAAGAAAGTCGAGAGCCTGGGGGCCTTCGCGGCGCTGACGTCCCTGAGGACGCTGGATGTGCAGTACGCCAACGCGCTGACGAGCCTGGAGGGCCTGCACCACATCACCTCGCTGAAGACGCTCACGGTCCGCAGGAACCAGAGACTCACCCAGTTCCGGCTCGACGCACTGACGAACGTGAGCGAGGGGTTCGAGGTGACGTTCAATCCGTTCCTGCCCGCCTGCCTGGTCGTCGCGTTGGCGGAGGCCGTCCACACCGGGCCGCTGGACCAGCGCTATGTCCGCAGCAACCACGAGGGCGCCATCTGCGACCCTCCGCCGGAGGTCAGCGGACAGGCGCGCACGGACGCTCGAAGTCCAAGCCTCCCCTGAAGGGCCTGTCCTCCCGCCTGGAGGACACCGCCGCGTTGGTGCGTTCTCTCCAGGGGGGCGTACCGCATGGCCAAGCCCGTCATCCTCGCGGTCGACGACGACACAGAGGTGCTTCGCGCGGTGGAGCGCGACTTGCGGCGCCAGTACGGCCGCGAGTACCGCGTGCTGAGCGCGGACCGAGGTGACTCGGCGCTGGAGACGGTGCGCAAGCTCCGCCTGCGCGGCGACCCGGTGGCGCTCTTCCTGGTGGACCAGCGCATGCCCGGCATGTCCGGCGTGGAGTTCCTGGAGCAGGCCAAGGCCCTCTACGACGAGGCCCGGCGCGTGCTCCTCACCGCGTACGCGGACACGCAGGCCGCCATCCACGCCATCAACGAGGTGAGGCTGGACCACTACCTGCTCAAGCCCTGGGAGCCTCCGGAGGAGCGCCTCTACCCGGTGCTGACGGACCTGCTCGAGGAGTGGTGGGCACACCACCCGCCCACCTTCGAGGGCATCCGCGTGCTGGGCAACCGCTGGTCTCCGCGCGCCCACGCGCTGCGCGACTTCCTGGGCAGCAATCAGGTGCCCTACCAATGGCTCGACGTGGAGGCCAGCGAGGAGGGGCGGCTGCTGCTCGCGCAGGCGGGAGGCGCGGCGGTGGAGAAGCTCCCGCTGGTGCTCTTCCCGGATGGCACCCGGTTGATGGGGCCCTCCACGCTGGAGGTGGCCGAGCGCATCGGCCTGAAGGTCCGCGCCACCAAGCCCTTCTACGACCTGGTCATCATCGGCGGTGGTCCCGCGGGGCTCGCCGCCGCCGTGTATGGCGCATCCGAGGGACTGAGCACCGTCATGGTGGAGCGCAGCGCACCGGGAGGACAGGCGGGCACCAGCTCTCGCATCGAGAACTACCTGGGGTTCCCCGCGGGCCTGAGCGGCTCCGACCTGGCGCGGCGCGCGGTGGCCCAGGCCGCGCGCTTCGGGGTGGAGATCCTCACGCCGCAGGAGGTGAAGGGCGTGCGCGTGGAGGACCCCTACCGCATCGTCGCGCTCGCGGATGGAACGGAGCTGAGCTGCCATGCGCTGCTCCTGGCCATGGGCGTGCAGTGGAAGAAGCTGGAGACCCCGGGCATCCAGTCCTTCACCGGCGCGGGCGTCTACTACGGCTCCTCCCGCACCGAGGCCCTCTCGTGCAAGGACGAGGAGGTCTACATCATCGGCGGCGCCAACTCCGCCGGACAGGCCGCGCTCTACTTCGCGCAGTTCGCGCGACAGGTGACGCTGGTGGTGCGAGGCGACTCGTTGGAGCGAGGCATGTCCCACTACCTGGTGGAGCAGGTGCACTCGCTGGCCAACGTCACCGTGCTGCTCGACACGGAGGTGACGCGCGTGGAGGGCAACGCCCACCTGGAGCGCCTCACGCTGGCGACGAAGGGGCAGCCCGAGCGCACCGTGCCCGCCAGCACGCTGTTCATCATGATTGGCGCGGTGCCGAGGACGGAGTGGCTGGACGACCTGGTGGCACGCGACGCACGCGGCTACATCCTCACCGGCCCGGACCTGATGCCCGGCGGCGAGCGGCCCAAGGGGTGGAAGCCCGAGCGCGCGCCATTCCTGCTGGAGACGAGCGTGCCCGGCATCTTCGCCGCGGGCGACGTGCGCCATGCGTCCATCAAGCGCGTGGCCTCCGGCGTGGGCGAGGGCTCCATCGCCATCTCCTTCATCCATCAGTACCTGAGCGAGGTGTGACATGGCCGGGGACGCGAAGGAGCCCCAGGAGCGGCTGAGATGTCTGGAGGGCGCGCTGCTGCGGCAGGAGAAGCTGGCCGCGTTGGGCCGTCACGCCGCGGGCCTCGCGCACGAGATGAACAACCCCGCCTCCGCGGGCCGCCGCGCCACCGAGCAGCTCACCCAGGCCATGGACGCGCAGGAGGACCTCTCGCTGGAGCTGGACCGGTGGAAGCTGACGCCAGAGCAGCGACAACTGATGCTGCGCACCTGCCGGCAGAGCCAGGGCCGAGGCGCCACCCAGGACCTGGACCCGCTCACCCGAGGCGACGCCGAGGACGCGCTGGCCACGTGGATGGATGCCCGAGGCGTGGCGAACGCGTGGGACCTGGCGCCCACGCTGCTGGACGCGGCCATCGGACAGGAGAAGCTGGAGCCGCTCGCACAGACACTCCCGGGTGAGGCGCTCCCGGATGCACTCGCGTGGCTGGAGTCCCTGGTGCGCACGCGAGCGCTGCTGACGGAGGTGAGGCAGAGCACCACGCGACTGTCGGAGCTGGCCGGCGCGGTGAAGTCCTTCACCCACGCGGGCAAGGAGCATCCCGAGCCCGTGGACGTCCACGAGGGTCTGGAGAACACGCTGCTGCTCCTCAACTACAAGCTCAAGCACGGTGTCGCGGTGAAGCGCGAGTACGACCGGAGCCTGCCGCGCATCCAGGCCCTGCCAGGGATGCTCAACCACGTCTGGACGAACCTCATCGACAACGCCATCGACGCGATGGGGGGAAAGGGGCACCTCGTCGTGCGCACCGCGCGCGAGGGCGACTCGCTGCTCGTGGAGGTGGTGGATGACGGGCCCGGGGTTCCAGCGGAGTTGCTGGAGCGCATCTGGGAGCCCTTCTTCACCACCAAGCCCATGGGCCACGGCACGGGCCTGGGGCTGGACATCATCCGCCGCGTCGTCGTCGAGCGTCACCACGGCGACGTGCGCGTGGAGTCACGCCCGGGCCACACGTCGTTCCAGGTGCGGCTGCCATTCGGGGCCGCGACCTAGGCCCACCGGGCATTCCGTCTTCCTGCCTCGCGCCGAAGGATGCGCGCCGCCTTGTGGCGGAGGTGGACACCATTCATGTCCGGAGGCTCGGGATGTTCGCGCCCGGCGGACGGACGGGGAGACCTGCGCGCGCTCAGCCCACGAGGGGCGCGACCGTGCGGACGCCACCGCGACCTCGACGGCCCGCCACCGGGCGCGTCGCGAGTCGGCGGCCGACATCCGCGATGGCCTGGACGATGGGAATCAGCTCCCGTCCGAGGTCGGTGAGCGTGTACTCGGCCGAGGGCGGCGTGATGGTCGTGAGCGTCCGCGCGATGACGCCCCGCGCTTCGAGCTCGCGGAGCCGCTGGCTGAGCACTCGCGCGGAGACATTCGGGATGTCGATGCGCAGCTCACCGAAGCGCCGCGCCCGTGCACTCAGGAAGTAGATGACGTGCGTGGCCCAGGCACCGCCGAGCAGCGCCATCGAGCGGTTGAGCGGGCATTCTTCCGTCACCCTCGAGCCCTTGCCGCGTTGCCGCCGGTCGATGTCGGGGGGAGGTGCTGCTGGATTCTTCCGGACCTTGAGCGCCATGTCGGTAACCGTGAGGTTATTGGAAAGCCCATCGCCCCCGCGTTGTCCACTGTCTCTTCGCCACCTCGGCCGCTATCGATGGCGCGAACCCTTTCGGTGGAGCGGTCGAATGTTCGTGGTCATTGGCGCGACGGGAAACGTGGGACGTGAGCTGGTCCAGGTGTTGTCGGAGGCCGGAGAGGAAGTGGTCGCGGTGGCGCGCAAGGCAGCGGCGCCGGTGTCTTCGTCGAAGGTCCGTCAGGTCCAGGCGGACGTGTCGGCTCCGGAGTCCCTCGCGCCACATCTGCGAGGCGCGACGGGTGTCTTCCTGCTCATCCCCGGCGGAGGCGCGGGTCTGGATGCTCGCGCCCTGCGGACGGTGTTCGAGGCGGCCGGAGTGAAGCGGCTGGTGGTGCTGTCGTCCATGGCCGTGGGCACGCGGCCCTCGGCCCCGTCGCATGCGCCGCTTCGCGACATCGAAGCGGTCTTCCGGGATTCGTCTCTTCGCTGCACCTTCCTGCGGCCCTCGGGCTTCGCGTCGAACGCGTTCGCCTGGGCAGGCCCGGTGCGCACCACGCGCGGAGTCGCCGCGCCCTTCGCCGACGTGGCGCTGCCCGTCGTGGACCCGGCGGACATCGCGGCCGTCGCGGCCCGCGTCCTCGTCGAGGAGGGACACGCCGGCAAGGTGTACGTGCTCACCGGCCCCGTGGCCATCTCTCCGCGCCAGCAAGCCGCCGTCCTCTCCGAAGCGGTGGGAGCACCGCTGCGCTTCATGGAGTGGAGCCGAGAGGAGGCCCTCACCATGATGACGCGCTTCATGCCCGCGCCCGTCGCCGAGGGCACCCTCGACATCCTGGGCACGCCGACGGACGACGAGCGGCGCGTCAGCCCGGACGTGGAGCGGGTGCTGGGGAGACCCGCGAGCCCGTTCTCCGCGTGGGTCGGTCGCAACGTCGCCGCGTTCCGCTGACGGGTGTCCCCGCTCAGGCGCCGCGCAACTCCTCGGGCTCGAGGTGCTGGCGCGCCACGGAGGGACGCGGACGCGCGGGCTCGGGGATGAACGCCCCCTCGAGCTCGAAGGGCAGGCGGACCTGGAAGCGCGTCCACCCCGGCCGCGACACGACGGACACCTCGCCCCGATGCAGCATGGACACCACGCGGTGGGTGATGCTCAGCCCCAACCCCGTCCCTTCCCCCACGCCCTTCGTGGTGAAGAACGGGTCGAAGATGCGCGGCAGCACCTCCTCGGGGATGCCGGGCCCGTCGTCCTCGACCTCCACCACCACGTGGTCTCCATCGCGCTGCGTGCGCACCGTCAGCGTCCCTCCACCGTTCTCCTTGATGGCATCGGCCGCGTTCTCGATGAGGCTGGTCCACACCTGGTTCAGCTCCGTGCCGAACGCGGTGAGGGAGGGGATGCTCCGGTCGTACTCGCGCCTCACGTCGATGCCACGCAGCCGGTGGGCCAGCACGGCCAGCGTGCTCTCCAACCCATCGTGCACATCCACGCGCTGCAACGGCGCCTCATCCAGGTACGTGTACGCGCGGGCCGCGTTCACCAGCGAGGCGATGCGGCCCCCGGCCTGCCCCACCTCCTCCAGCAGCACCGAGATTCCCCGCGTCGCCGCCACCCAGCGCAGCGTGCCCTTCAACACGTCGCCCGTCAGCGGCGCCAGCTCATGCTCCAGTCGCTCGAGCGACAGCCCCGACTCCACCAGCTCCGGCGCCAGCACCCACGCGTCCTCCACCCCTCGCGCATCCAGCCAGCGCGCCAGCGCGTCCTCGTCGTCCCCCCGGTCCAGCGGACTGCGCGCCAGGGGCTCCAGCGCGGAGGCCCTCGACTCCAGCGCGCGCACCTGGGGCTCGGACAAGGTGCGGCAGTCCAGCGACAGCGCGAGCGCGGGGAGCTCTCGCAGCCGGTCGGCCAGCGCGCGCACGCCTCGCATCACCGCGGACACGGGGTTGTTCAGCTCATGCGCCAGCCCCGCCGCCAGCGTGCCGAGTGACGCCAGCTTCTCCTGCTGGAGTGAGATGGACTGGAGCGACTTCATGCGCTCGGCCATCTTCTTGAGAATCTCCCGGTGCGCCGTGGGGCACTCGGCGAGCATCCGCCAGAAGGCCTGATTCGACAGGCGCAGCAGCCGGCAGTGGGTGAGCGCGCGGCTGCTCGAGAGGAAGCACTGGCCCAGCAGGAGCGGCACCTCGCCGAAGAAGTCCCCGGCCCCGAAGACGGAGATGAGCGTCTCCACTCCGCCCACCGTCTTCGTGATGCGCAGCGAGCCCTCCAGGATGAGATAGAAGGCGGAGGGCTCGCCCTCGCGGCCCAGCCACTCGTGCGGCTGGAGCTCGATGAGCGTGGACTCGCCGCGCACCCACTCGGCCTCCTCCGCCTCCACCTCGGCGAAGAGGGAGAGGGTCCGCAGCTCCTCCAGGAAGCGGGACGACTCCGTGGCGTCACGTGGGCGCTCCCTCGGCGCTCCAAGGGACTCCGTGCGCGACGGCGGAGCGGCTCGAGGCTCCATGCGATGGGCTCCTTCCGACATGGGTTCCCTCAACAGTGCGCCCCACCCAGGCCCCTTGCCGACGGCCACGCTCCACCGTCCGCCACCCGGCCGGACGTGCGGCCCCCTTCCCCGAGCCACCAGGCAGCGGCTCCCTGCCCTCGTCCGGCGAGGCCCTCCATGCCTCGAACCGGCCAATTCCGTGCCTCGGGCTCAGGAGAAGATGGACACCCTTCGTGGGACCCAGGCAGCATCCACGGACACATGGGAAGCGAGGACATCGTCACAGCGCTGCGCCGGGTTCCGCTGTTCTCCCGGCTGGGCGACGAGCAGCTCCACTGGGTGGCCAGCCATGGCCGTCAGCTTCACTTCCCAGCGGGGACTCGGGTCGCCGTGCAGGGAGACCCGGCGGACGGGCTCTCCATCATCCTCGAGGGCCGCACGGAGTGGACCCGCAAGGTGGGAGAGCAGGAGGCCGCCACGGGCGCGCTGGAGGCGGGCGAAATCTTCGGAGAGGTCATCCTCTTCCTCAACGCGCCCTACCCCACCACCGGCCACGCGAGCACGGACGTGCGCCTGCTGCGGCTGGAGCCCGCGGCCTTCTGGGAGCTGCTCCGACAAGCGCCCGTGCTGGGACGGGGCCTCATGGAGGTGGCCGCCCAGCGCACGCAGGCGCAGGAGGTCGTCTCCACGCAGCAACCCGGGCCGCTGTCTCCCGGGCAGATGGTGGCGGGGCTCGCCCCCGAGCTGAGCAACCCCGCGTCGTCCGCGAACCGCAGCGCCACCCGACTGCGCGACACGCTGCGCCTGGTGTCCGCGCGAGCCATGGCGCTGGGCCAGCACGGCCTGTCCTCCGCGCAGCGCGGCGCGCTCCTCGCGCTGCCAAGGGAGGCCGCGGACCGAGCCCGCGCCACGCCCGCGCTGGAGCCCCTGGCGCGGACGCTGCGCGAGGAGGAAGTGGGCTCGTGGCTGGAGCTTCGCGGCATGGCGGACGCGTGGGACGTGGCGCCCGCGCTGGTGGCGTCCGGCCTGGATGGCGCGTGGCTGGACTCGGTGGCGCGCCGCGTGGGTGAGGCGCTCCTGCGCGACACCCTCTCGTGGCTGGTGGCCGCGGTGAGTGGTGACGTGCTCCTGGCGGAAGTGGAGCGAGGCAGCGCCCGGGTCTCCGCGCTGGTGGAGGCGGTGAAGGCCTACAGCTTCATGGACCGCGCCCCCTCGGCGGAGGTGGATATCCACGAGGGGCTGGAGGGCACGCTGGCCGTGCTCTCGCATCGGCTGACGGGAGGCAACGTCGCGGTGGTGCGGCAGTACGCGCCGTCGGCGCCCAAGCTCAAGGGTGAGCCGGGCGCGCTCGACGAGGCGTGGACGCAATTGGTGTTGAACGCGCTGGAGGCGCTGGGTGAGCGCGGCGGGACGCTGCGGCTGCGCACGTGGACGGAGCCGGAGCGGGTGGTGGTGGAGGTGGCGGATGACGGCCCGGGGATTCCTCGGGACTTGATGCCGCGCATCTTCGAGCCCTTCTTCAGCACGAAGCCCAACGCGGCGGGCCTGGGGTTGGACATCAGCCGGCGCATCATCGAGCGGCACGGCGGCGACGTGCGCGTCCTCTCCGAGCCGGGCAACACCCGCGTGCAGGTGCGGCTGCCCGCGTAGCCGCTCGCGGCCAGATGTCCTCCGGCGCACGCCGGGAGCATCCACCGTTGGACGAAAGCCGGGCCGCGAGCGTCAGGCCGTGTACGGCCGCGAGGAAGTCCCTGGCCCGGGGGGAGATGCGGCGATGGAGTGCGCCCACGACAAGGGGAGCACTTCATGTCCGGCGAAATCCAGGGCGCCTGGTTCAAGGCCATCATCGGCTCGATGACAGCGGCGTCCTCGCGCTTTCCGGCGCATCAGCGAACCATCAACAGCATGCAGGACGAGACCTGGTACGACTGGGAGGAGTATCTCCGCATGCTGGGCGAGCTTCACGCGGCGCTGGGAGACCGCGCGGTGGAGGCCATCGCCCAGCGCTCGGCCATGCGCACCCTTCCGATTGCTCGCGCGCGGGGCTTCGACTCGGTGGAGAAGATCTTCGGCGACTTCGACGCGGTGCTGCGCAGCCTGGTGCGCGACCTGCCCGTGGCGGACAGCGCACGCACGGTGGCCTTCATGCCGCTGGCGGCGGAGCTGGAGAGTGGCTCGCGCCTGCCGGCCCCGCTGCTGCTGGGAACCTTCCGAGGCTTCCTCATGGGCTTCGGCAAGATTGTCACCGAGGCGAAGATGACGCCTCGGCACGGGCTGCGGCGCTACTCGCTCAAGTGGATGTGACCTTCGCGCGCGTCACCAGCTTCTCGATGCTCATGAGGTGCGCACGGCCCAGCAGGGCCATGGCCAGCGTGGCGCCACAGAGCGCGAGGAACATGTCCCACTGGGCATCCCAGATGTCTCCCTGGGTGCCCAGGAACTTGTCGCCCCCTTCCGGGTCCAGCGCCAGCGCGGCCCACCACTCCAGGAGCTCGTAGAAGGCGCTGATGGCCAGCGCCACCGAGCCGGTGAGGAAGTTCAGCCAGCCGCCTCGCCGCAGCGGAGAGGTGCGCAGGAGCACCTCGCGGATGATGAACGCGGGGAAGAAGCCCTGCACGAAGTGCCCCAGCCGGTCGTAGGGATTGCGTGAGAGCGCGAAGGTGTCCCGCGCCCAGTCTCCCAGGGGCGTGAGCGCATAGGTGTAGTAGCCGCCGTACGTCAGCACGAGCACATGCAGGAAGACGCAGACGTAGACCCAGCGGGACATGGGGAAGCGGCGGAAGGTGGCGGCCAGCACGCAGATGCCCACCAGCCCAGGCCCCACTTCCAGCGCCCAGTTGAGCCGACCCGCCGGGCTGAAGAGGAACGTGAGGAGGAGGACGGGAGCGAGCACGCCGACGAGAATCAGCGGCACCTTCGCCTCGTCGCGCGTGCCTCGCACGGAGGGGAAGAAGGGGGTGACGGCGTCACCGGAGGGCATGTCGGAAAGAGGAGCAGCGGTCTGCATGGTGAGTCCTGTCCTCTCGAATGTCTGGTGGGGAGAGGGGCGTCTATATCAGACGCGAGGATTGCGCGCAGAGCGGCGGGGTACGATGCTCGGTCGTGGTGGGGTCGGGCGCGTAGCGCGTGCTTCGACAACGGAGGGTGCCGATGCTGAACCTCGAGGCTGAAAAAGCGAGGGTCGAAGACGAGCGGGCATGGCGAACCCGCTTGTTGTGGGTCCTCATGACCGGCGTCTTCATGACGAACACAGCCAGGTGCGACTCCGACTGGCTCCTCAGCCTGTTGGAGATGGATGCGCAGACGGAATACGCACCCGGCTACACCGAGGCAGGCTTTCAGCGGGTCACGTTGGGCATGACCTTCGATGAGGTGCGGGAACTGCTGGGTCCTCCGCTGGGCGACTATGATGTCTCGCAACGAATCAACTCGCCCCACTCGAAGGAAGTCTACACGAGGTCATGGAAATACAGCCGCACCCCCAACAGCACGAGCTACCACGTGCGGGAGATCTTCTTCCATGAAGGGCGCGTCATGAACATCGACCAGAGCTACTACATCGATTGAGCTGACCCCAGCCGATGCAGCAGCCCCCTGGAGCTGGCACGCATACCTGGGTCATGAACCCAGAGGGCACGCGCCTGGTTTTCGTTCCGCGGGAGCGGCCACTAAGGTAGCGGGCGAATGTCGCTCTCCACTCCCGGCAGCGCCCGAGCCGCTTCTCCCACCGAGCCGTGGCTCGAGGAGCTGGACCTCCTCGTTCGCGCCCGCTACCCGCTGCTCTACCTGGTGTCCTGGGAAGAGCACCGCGTGGACGCCATCCTCGCGGAGCTGGCGCGCGCGCACGGCAAGGCCGTCTTCACCTGGTCCGTCACCCGGGGCCTGCGCGGTGTGGGCAACGCTCGCACGAGCGCGCTTCCCGAGGACACTCGCAACCCCATCGACGCGCTGGCCGCCATCGAGAAGCTGGGCGAGCCCTCGCTGGTGGTGCTGAAGGACTTCCACGCCTTCCTCGAGGAGAAGACCGTGGTGCGCGCCCTGCGCGAGCTGGCGCACTTCCTCAAGAGCACCTTCACCACCGTCATCCTCCTCTCCCCCTCACTGCTCATCCCGGTGGAGCTGGAGAAGGAGGTCTCCGTCATCGACGTACCCATGCCCGGGTACAACGACCTCATGCGGCTCTTGAAGGAGATTGTCGCGGTGGTGCGCCGCACGAACAAGGCGACCATCGAGCTGTCGCGCGAGCACGCCGACCAGCTCATCAAGGCCGCGCTCGGACTGACGATGTCGGAGGCGGAGAACGCCTTCGCCAAGGCCATCGCCTCCGACGGCAAGCTGGGTCCCGAGGACATCAAGCGCATCCAGGACGAGAAGCGGCAGGTGATTCGCAAGAGCGGCCTGCTCGAGTACTACCCACCCGATGAGACGCTGGGCAACGTGGGCGGCCTGGAGAACCTCAAGGGCTGGCTGAGCCAGCGCACCACGGCCTTCGGTGAGCGCGCCCGTCAGTTCGGCCTGCCAGAGCCTCGCGGACTGCTGCTGCTGGGCGTCCAGGGCTGCGGCAAGAGCCTCACCGCGAAGGCCGTCTCCGCGCACTGGAACCTGCCGCTCCTGCGCCTGGACATGGGCCGCATCTTCAGCGGGCTGATCGGCTCCTCGGAAGAGAACCTCCGCAAGGCCATCCGCGTGGCGGAGAGCGTGTCCCCCGTGGTGCTCTGGGTGGATGAAATCGAGAAGGGCCTGTCGGGCGTGGCCTCCTCCAGCTCCGCGGACAGCGGCGTGTCCGCGCGCGTCTTCGGCACCCTGCTGACGTGGCTCCAGGAGAAGACAGCGCCCGTGTTCGTCGTGGCCACGGCCAACCGCATCGACGGGCTGCCTCCCGAGGTGCTGCGCAAGGGACGCTTCGACGAAATCTTCTTCATCGACCTGCCCGCTCAAGCCGAGCGCGAGGACATCTTCCGCATCCACCTGCGCAAGCGGAAGCGTGAGCCCTCCCGCTTCTCCGTGCCGGAGCTGGCCGAGCTCGCCGACGGCTTCAGCGGCGCCGAAATCGAGCAGTCGGTGGTGGCCGGGCTCTATGAAGCCTTCGCGGAGAACACCGAGCTGGAGCAGCAGCACCTGGTGCGCACCCTGCGCGACACCTTCCCGCTGTCCGTGACGATGCGCGACGAGATTGGCCGGCTGCGCGAGTGGGCGCGTGGACGCACCCGGCCCGCCTCGTCCCGAGAGCGGCCTCCCTCATGAAGTTCAAGCTCTCGCGCTTCCTCCATCTGGAGAACGACCGGGGTGAGCGCGCGAAGCAGGACGCGCCCGCGCAGCTCCAGGATGGCGGCCGTCGCTTCGAGGACCTCGCCGAGCGCGCCTCCACCCCTCAGGGCAACGTCGTCCCCGAGGCCCACCTGGAGCGCTTCAAGGCCCAGGCGCCCCTGGTCCTCGAGCACCGGCCCGACCTGTCCGAGGACGCGCTCGACTTCCCCCGCTGCCTCCTCTGCGACGCGGAGAACGGCCGCTATGCGAAGACCTGCCAGCGCTGCGAAGCGGACCTCCACACGCCCCAGCAGTTGGAGCACAAGGCCCGGCTCACCCGAGAGCGACAGCAAGCGCGCGACCGGCGCGCCTCCCCCGGAGCGGAGGCCGCGTCATCCCGACTCGAGGACGAGCGCCGCGAGGACGCGAAGCGCTACGAGTACCTCATGGGGCAGCTGCGCGCCCAGGAGCAGAAGGGCAGCGGGTGGCACCTCTTCCGCAAGCACGCGTCACTGGGCACGGGCCTCCTGGCCCTGCTGCCCTCACCCTTCGCGCGAGGAGTGGCCGTGACGGCCTACCTCGGCGTGACGCTCGGGCTGCTGCACCGAGGACAGGGAGGAGTCCGCATCGCGGGCCTGGTCCTCGCGGGACTCTTCCTCGTGCTGCTCATCCCCATCCAGGACAAGCCTCGGCGACGGCGGTGGTGGTGATTCAGCCGGGAAGGCCGAGCGCCACCAGCGCCGCGGCCATCACCTGCTTCACCGGAACCTTCGCCTCCTCCGCGATACGCCGGCAGTCCTCGAACTCGGGATGCGCGTTGAGGACCGCTCCGTTGAGCAGGCCCCGCTTCACCCGCACCTTGCCCCACGGCGTCGCCACCTCCACCCAGTCGCGCTCCAGCGCCTGACGCTCCACGCGGTGGTAGCGCACACCCAGCGACGTGGACTCGCGCAGCAGCGTGTCCACCACCGCGTCGCGCAGCCCGGCTTCCGTCAGCACGCTCAACAGGTGGCCGGGGCGGCTCTTCTTCATCACCACCGGCGCCACCCACGCGTCCAGCGCGCCCACGCCCAGCATCCGCTCCACCAGGTGCCCCAGCAACTGCGGCGTGGCGTCGTCCAGGTTGGCCTCCACCACCCACAGCCCGTCGGAGCGCGACGCCTCCATGCGCCCCAGCGACGCACGCAGCACGTTGGGCCTGTCGCGGAAGTCCTTCGTGCCCACGCCATAGCCCACCTTCTCCACGATGAAGTCGGGTGGGTGGCCAATCTTCGTGAGCACCTTGAGCAGCGCCGCGCCGGTGGGCGTCGTCAACTCGCCCACGCCCTCGAAGCGCACGGGCACGTCGCGCAGGAGCTCCAGCGTCGCGGGCACGGGGATGGGCATGGCGCCATGGGCCACGCGAATCGTCCCACTGCCCAGGGGCGGCGGCGCCGCGTGGACTTCCGGGTCTCCCAACAACTCCAGCACCACCGCCGCGCCGCAGATGTCGACGATGGAGTCCACCGCGCCCACTTCGTGGAAGTGGATGTCGTCGATGGACACGCCGTGCACCTTCGCCTCGGCCTCGCCGATGGCGCGGAACACCGCCAGCGCGCGCTGCTTCGCGCGGTCCGGCAGCGTCGTCGCGGACTCGATGAGGCGGCGGATGTCCGCGTAGGCCCGGTGCGGATGCGCCTCGCGCGCGTCCAGCACCACGTCCAGGTGCGTGCCGCTGATGGCGTGGCGCACCGCGCGGCTCACCGCCAGCTTCCAGCCCGGCACCTTCAAGCCTCGCAGCGCCGCTTCAATTGCCTCCGGCGCGAGCCCCAGGTCGATGCCCGCCGCCAGGAACATGTCCCCGGCGATGCCTCCCACCGGCTCCAGGTAGAGAATGCGTCGCATGGCGCTCACCGCCGTCCCTTCGTGCGCGAGACGAGGGCCGCGTAGAAGCCCCCACCGAAGCCGTTGTCGATGTTCATGGTCGCCACGTTGGAGGCGCAGGAGTTCACCATCGCCAGCAGCGCGGACAGGCCCTGGAAGTTGGCGCCGTAGCCCACCGACGTGGGCACCGCGACCACGGGGATGCCCACCAGTCCGCCCAGCGCGCTCGCCAGCGCGCCCTCCATGCCCGCCACCACCACGGCGACATGGCACTCCTGGATCTCCTCCCGGCGCCGCAAGAGCCGGTGGATGCCCGCAACGCCCACGTCGTAGACGCGCCGCACCTCCGCGCCCATCGCCTCGGCCGTCACCGCGGCCTCCTCCGCCACCGGGATGTCGCTGGTGCCCGCCGTGACGACGGCCACGCGGCCCGCGCGCACCTTGCCCTGCTTGAGATGGAAGATGCGCGCGACCGGGTGGTACTGCGCCTTGGGGAAGCGCTCCAGCAGCACCTCCGCCTTCTCCTCCTGCAGGCGCGTCACCAGCACCGTCTGCTTGCGCTCCACCAGCGCGCCGACGATGCCCAGCAACTGCTCCACCGTCTTGGGCCCGCCCAGCACCACCTCCGGGAACCCGAAGCGCAGGTTGCGATGCGTATCGAGCGTCGCATAGCCCAGCTCCGCGAAGGGCAGGTCCTTGAGCTTGCCCACGGCGTCATCCACCGAGACACGGCCCGACTTCACGCTCCCCAAGAGCTGCTTCAGCGACTTCTCGTCCATGGGGGCCCGTGTACCCCGAAACGGGCTACACGCCCAGCCGCGCCAGAAGCGCCCGCGAGCTCTCCCGCTCCAACACCAACAGAAGCTGCCCGCTCACCGAGGGCGTCGACGAGGCCATGAAGCGCGCCTCCAGCACCACCACGCGGCTCGCGTCGCCCTCCACCTGGGACACCGCCGCTTCCACCAGCACCCGCGCGCTGCCCCGCCGCAGCGTGGGCACCGACGGCATCAGTCGCCACGACGTCAGCTTGCCGATGGCGGACAGACAGGCGCTCGCGACGATGTTGGCGGCTTCCGACACCGCGCTGTCGCGCTCCTCCTGCCCGGACGTCTCGCCTCCCAGCAGCAGCGTCTCCAGGGACTGGCCATCCGCCTGGGACAGCCCGAGCATCATCACGCCCCGCAGCGCCCCGGTGATGGAGAGCCACGCCGCCACCGCCGGCGCGTCGCCGCCGAGCATCCCCGCAGCGTCCTCGGGCCCCGCGAGCAGCACGCGAGGGACGGACAGGTCCACCTGACGCCCCCCCATCAAGCGGGAGAGCGCGTTGGCGGCATGGCCACAGCCGATGTTGGCCACCTCGCGCAGGGCATCGAGCTGCGCGTCGCTGGGAAGAGACAGGCTCACGCGGACAGTAACCTCGGCACATCCAGGATGAAGACCGGACGGCCGCTCCCCAGGATGGTCACGCCAGAGAGTCCTGGCAGCAAGTCCAGCGGCCGCGACAGCGGCTTGAGCACCACTTCCTCCTGCCCGAGCAGCCGGTCCACGCCCAGCGCCACCCGTCCGGAGTCACCCTCCATCACCACGAAGGGACGCACGCCCCGCAGCCCTGGCACCGGCACGCCCACGAGCGTGTCCAGCGCGTGCACGGGGAGCAGCGAGTTGCCGTGCGGCAACAGCGCCGTCTCGCGGCTGCGGCTGAGCGCCTCGCTGTCCGCCTCCGTGGCTCCCACCACCTTCGCGATGGGCAGGCCGAAGACCTCCTCGCCCACCTCCACCAGCAGCAGGTGCACCACGGCCACCGTCAGGGGGAGGCGCAGGGTGAAGCGGGTGCCTCGGCCCGCCTCGCTGTCGATTTCGAGCGTGCCACCCACGCTCTCCACCACGCGCTTGACGGCGTCCATGCCCACGCCCCGGCCGGAGATGTCCGTCACGTCCTTCGCCGTGGAGACGCCCGGCAGACACGCGAGCAAGAACGCCTCGCGGTCCGTCATGCGCGCGGCGAGCTCCGGCGTCAGCAGGCCCCGCGACACGGCCGCGGTCTTCAGCTTCGCGGGGTTCATGCCCCGGCCGTCGTCCTCCAGCTCGATGATGACGCGGTCCCGGGCGCGCTTGACGGCCACGAGCACACGCCCGCGCGGGCCCTTCTTCGCGGCGATGCGCTCGTCGGGGGACTCCAGGCCGTGGTCGATGCAGTTGCGCAGCAGGTGCAGCAGCGGGTCCGCCAGCTCGTCGAGGATGGCGCGGTCGAGCTCGATTTCCGCGCCGGTGATGACCAGGTCGACCTCGCGCTCCTTGCGGCGGGCGATGTCTCGCGCCGCGCGAGGAAGCCGGTCGGTGATGAGCGACAGCGGCGTCATGCGCGCGGTCATCACCTTGTCGTGCAGGTCCTTCACCAGCGTGTGCAGCCGGTAGACGCCCTCTTCGAGCGCGGGGCGCACGGTCTCCGGCAGCACCTTGCCCACTTCACGCAGGCGCGCCGTGGCGAGCATCAGCTCGCCCACCGTGTCGAGGAAGTAGTCCAGCAGCTCCGTGCGCACGCGGACCGTGCGCGAGGAGGAGTCGCCCGTCGCGCGGCCCCCCTCGCCGGCCGAGGGCGGGACGACGGCGGGGACCGGCGTGGCCACCGCGAGCTTCACGGAGACGACGTCCACCTCCGCCACGTTCTTCAGCGAGGCGTTGATGCCCGCGTCGCCGACGTTCGTCTCCAGCTCCGCCTGGATGTAGCCATCCGGGATGCGGCCCGCCTTGAGCTCCTCCAGCGCGGGCCGCAGGTCCACCAACGTGCCCAGGTTGGTGAGCCGCTTGTGCACCAGGAAGGCGCGCACGCCGGGCACCTGGCACGTGGGGGAGATGCGCAGGCGCACGGCCCAGCGCTGGGTGGTCCCGCGCGGCTCCTCGGCGCGCTCACCGGGGAGCGCGCCCCCGGAGGCCGACTTGAGCGCGGTGCCGAGATCATTCGGCGAGGCTTCCGTGAGTCCGGGTGGTGTGCCCGTGGAGACGTTGCCGCTTGCGGGCGAGACCGGCGGGGCACCGATGCCCAGCACGCCTCGCACGCCGCCGTCTTCCGTGGTCAGCCGGGGGGGCACGGGCGTCGCCGCGCTCGCGGACGAACCCGTGCTTCCATGGGGGTTGCCCTCGGAGCCGGGGGGCGTGCTCCCGCTCGGCGGAGATGAGCTCGTGGAGCCCGAGGGATCTCCGGCTCCTGATGTGCCTGGAGTCTCCGTGGACGTGGAGCCACCTGAGCTCGTCGCGCCGCCTGCGCCCGTCGAGCCACCTGCGCCCGTCGAGCCGCCTGCGCCCGTCGCACCGCCCGAGCCTGCAGTACCGCCTGCGCCCGTCGAGCCGCCCGAGCCTGAAGTGCCGCCCGAGCCTGAAGTACCGCCTGCGCCCGTCGCACCACCCGAGCCTGAAGTACCGCCTGCGCCCGTCGCACCGCCCGAGCCTGAAGTACCGCCCGAGCCTGAAGTACCGCCTGCGCCCGCCGCACCGCCCGAGCCCGTCGCACCGCCCGAGCCCGTCGAACCCGAAGGATCTCCACCACCCGCGGAACCAGAACCCTCGCCCCCGTCGGAGCCCTCCGGCTTGAGCACCGTCACCTTCGCGACGCGGGTCGCGGTGGGCGCGTGGCCCGTCATCACGGTGACTCGCTGCCCCAGCTGCGCCAGGAGCGCGGACGCATCATCCGGCTGGCGTCCCTCGGCCACGGCGCGCACCTGCGCCAGCAGCGTGTCCGAGGCACTCAGCAGCAGGTCCACCAGGTCCCGGTCCAGCCGACCGCGGTCCTGCCGCACGGCATCGACGAGGTCCTCCACCCGGTGCGCCACGATGGCGATGGACTCGAAGCCCATCGACGACGCCATGCCCTTCACCGAGTGGGCGTGACGGAACATCGAGTCGACCGCACTCGAGGAGCCTTCCCGCTCCAGCTGTACCAGGTCCCGTCCGAGCGACTCCAGGTGCTCGGTGGCCTCCGAAATGAAGAGGCCCAGGTAACGGGACATGTCCATCGTCATGCCCGACCTCGCCAGGAAGCGCGACGACGCCCGAGGGCGACGACGCTCACGCCTCTCCCAGGACCTTCTTCACCACGGCCAACACGTCCTCGGCGCGGAACGGCTTGACGATGAAGTCCGAGGCACCCGCCTCGATGGCCTCCATCACCAGGCTCTCCTGCCCCAGCGCGGAGCACATGATGACCACCGCGCTGCTGTCGTGCTTGATGATCTCCCGCGTCGCCTCGATGCCGCTCTTGAAGGGCATCACGATGTCCATCGTCGTGAGGTCGGGCTTGAGCTCCTTGTACTTCTCCACCGCCTCCAGGCCATTGGCCGCTTCACCGACGACCTCGAACCCTCCAGACGCGAAGATGTCCTTGATCATGTTGCGCATGAAGATGGCATCGTCGACGACCAGGACCCGCTTAGCCATGTGAAGAACTCCGCCTCCGAATCGCCTTGCCTAGAGGAGCGCGGACACTATCACCCGCGCTTTCCAGGGGGCTACTCACTTGGAATGGGTGAACAAGGCAACCACCGCGGCGTCCAGGCCCTCCGGGTCCAGCACCGTCACTCCCAACCCACCCAGCCGGGCAACGCCTCGGATGGCCGGCGTCAGCTTCCCCGGCGCCGTACTCACCCGCTCCACCGCCTCGATTCCATCCACGTCCGTCACCAACAGTCCCAGATCCCTGCGGCCTCGGTCCAGAAGAACCACGCGGGCCGACGGTGTGGCACCGTCCGGCAACCCCAACAACTGCCGCAACTCCACCACCGTCACCACACGTCCCCGCAGGTTCATCACCCCGGTAATCGCAGCGGGCGCACGAGGGACCCGGGTGAACCGCTCTGGAGGCACGACGACCTCCCGCACCGCGGATAGCGGCAACCCGTAGCGCTCTTTCTCCACCCGGAAGATGACGTGCCGCACAGAGGCCGTGTTGTATCAGCTTTGCAATGGCGCCAAGCGCCGATGACCCACCTTCACACTACGCCCTGGCGCGCCGCGGCGTGCGGGCCCGCTTCACCCCAGGCACCACTTTCTTCGCCGGGGCCTTCTTCGCGGGGGTCTTCTTCGCCGCGGGAGCCTTCTTGGCTGGAGCCTTCTTCGCGGGGGCCTTCTTCGCCGGAGTGGACTTCTTCACCTGGGGCGAACGGGCCGGGGCATCCTTGACCGCCTTGAGCACGGACTTGGGCGCCACGGCGTGGAAGCTCTCGCGCATCCACTGGGCCATGAGCTCCACGGGCACTTCCTGACCCGGGGCGAAGAGCGCGGACACCCAGCCGCTCTTGCCCAGGCCGTAGCCGGTGGGCGAGGCGAAGGGGAGCATCAGCGCCGCCTCGTGGGACTCGGGCAGCTTGGTCGTGACAGTCAGCCCCCGCTCGTCCAGCACCAGGAGGGCGAACATCTTCCCCCGCACCTTGCCGGTGCGGTGACCCCACGGGAACTCCTCCGTGACGTCGGGGAACGACAACATCACCTCGCGCAGCCGGTCCTCGGCGGCGCGCAGCTTGGCATTGGAAGTCGCGGTCATGGTCCCAGGCGGAAGCTGCGCACCACACTCTGCAGCTCGACGGACAGGTTGGTCAGCTCGCTGGCCAGCGACGTCATCCGGGACACGGCGGCGGTCTGCTCCTGGATGACGGACTGGATGGCCTCGGTGGAGGCCGCGTTGTTGCGCGCCACCAGCTTGATCTCCTCGATGGCCTTCACCATCTCCTCGCTGCCCTTGTGCTGCTCACGGGCGCTCTCGGAGATGAGGTGCACCTTCTCGGAGCCCTTGCGGATGGTGTCGGTGATGGCGCCCATGGAGCGCACGATGTTGGTCAGGTCCTCGCGGCCCTCGGCCAGCTCCGCGATGCCCTCGCGCATCGCGCTCACCACGGAGGTGGACTGGCCGGAGATGTCGCGCGCCAGCTTGGAGATCTGCTCGGCGGAGCGGCCCGCGCTCTCGGCCAGCTTGCGGACCTCGTCGGCGACCACCGCGAACCCGCGGCCGTACTCACCCGCGCGCGCCGCCTCGATGGTGGCGTTCAGCGCGAGCAGGTTCGTCTGCTGCGCGACCTGCGTAATCGCGTCGACAATCTTGGAGATCTCCTGCGTCTTCTCCCCGAAGGCGAACACCTGCTGGCTGGCGGACTCGATGCGGTTGAAGACCTTCTTCACCTTGTCGCCGGCCAGCCGCGCCGCCTTGGAGCCGTCCTCCGCCGCGCTGCTCGTCTCCGCCGTGGTGCGCGCCGCGTCCTCCGCGCTCACCGTCGTGCGCTGGATGCTGCTGGCCATCTCCGTGATGACCTTGGACGCCTTGGAGACCAGCTGCGACTGCGACTCCGCGCCGCTCGCGATGATGTTCATCGACGAGCCCACTTCCTCCGTGGAGCCGTTGACGTTCTCCGCCGAGCGCTGCAGGTCGATGGCCGTGTCGGCCACGCTCTTCGCCGTCTCCTGAATCTTGCCCACCAGCTCGCGCAGGTTCTCCTGCATGCGGATGATGGCGCCCGTCAGCTCGTCGATTTCGTCGCGCATCCGGCCGCCCTCGGCGGCCACGGGCTTGGACAGGTCGCCCTGCGAAATCTCGTAGGCGGAGCGGCTGAGCACCTTCACGCGCGTCACGCGCGCGAGCAGGGAGGGCAGCAGCGCCGCCGCCACGCCGGTGATGAGGATGGCCACGCCCACGCGCAGCACGTCCTTCCACACCGCGGGGCCCGGACTCAGCTCCCGGAACAGCACGTCCGAGGTGAACATCCAGACGGTGAGCAGGAGCCCCAGCACCACGTAGCCGTTGAGAATCCTCCGGTGGAGCGAGACCTCACGCGTCGCGCGAGGACCGTCCACCGCGCGCAGCAGCCGCTGCACGGGCTCGCGGCGGGGAGTCAATCCAGAGGCAGTGTCGTCACGTAGGGGACGGCGCACAGGGTTGCTTTCAGGGGAGGTGCGAACGCGTCCTGGGTTTAACCTTGCTCTCGGGCATGGTCAATCCACCCCGGATGCGGACCCGAAGTGGTCGAACCCGCCCGGCCGCCGCACCACGCGTCCGGCTTCATCGAGGATCACCCATCCTGAACCCCGGCTCACCTCCCCCACGCGCGTGACGGCGTGCCCCCCTCGAGCACACGCCTGCTCGAACGCCTTCCCTCGACGGGAGGGCACCGCCAGCAGCAGCTCGTAGTCCTCCCCGCCCGCGAGCGCGCCCTCCGCCCCCAGCGCCCGTCGCACCACCGCCGACATGGGCAGCCGCGCCAGCTCCACCGTGGCCCGCACCTGTGAAGCGGTGCACAGATGCCCCAGGTCTTGTGCAAGGCCATCGGAAACATCCAGTGCGGCGGATGCGAAGCGCGCGGCGAGCTGGCCCAGGGCCACGCGGGGCTGGGGTCGGCGCTGGCGGCGCACCGAAGCGCCTCGGGTGACGCCCGCCCGCAAGTGGGCAAGTCCCAGCCGCGCGTCGCCCAGCGTGCCGGAGACATAGAGCCAGTCACCGGGCCGAGCGCCCGCGCGGGTGAGTGGAGGGCGAGTCAGCTCCCCGGTGGCGGTGATGGTGACGGACAGCTCGCGCGCGGAGGTGAAGTTGCCACCCACCAGGTCGATGTGGTGCTCCCGCGCGAGCGCGGACATGCCTCGCGCCAGGCCCGAGAGGTGCGCGAGCGGAAAGCCCTGGGGCAGCGCGAGCGAGCACAGGAACCAGCGCGGCGTGGCGCCCATGGAGGCCACGTCGGAGAGGTTCACCGCCAGGGCCTTGTGGCCGATGTCCGCGGGAGAGAACGAGGCGCGGGTGAAGTGGACGTCCTCCACCACGCAGTCCGTGGTGACACACAGCGGCCCGCGCGAAGGCGCGAGCACCGCGCAGTCGTCCCCGGGGCCCACCGGGACGCGGGCCTTGGGGAAGTGGCTCAAGAAGCGGCGGATGAAGTCGAACTCACCAAGCATCGCCCGGCAGGAAAGACCACCCGCCGCCTCCAGGCAACGCGCACCTACTGGAACACGCTGAGACCGACGCCTGGCACCTCACCACCATGCAGCCACGTGGCCACGCCCACGCCCGTCGCGTTCACGGAGAGCTGCGGGAAGCCGTTCTGCGAGGACGGCACCGTGTCGAGCCACGCCGTGCGGCCCCACCCCTGCCCCGGCGTGTAGCGACTGGAGCCGACGCGGAACTGCCCGTCCTTCTCCCGCGTCCACACGACGAGCGCCTGGGTCCTGCTCAACGACACCACCTGCGGGTCCGTCACCCCGCCCAGGGGCGACGGGTCCACGTCCACGCGCTCGCGCCACCCGAGGGTGAAGTCATACGGACGCGCGGACAGGCGGATGATGCCGCTCCTCGCGCGAGGCCACACCACCATCGCGCGCCCGTCCTTCTCGGCGCTGGCCTGCGCCATCGCGGAGGAGCCCAGCGCCTCCTCCACCTTCTCCGCGGCGCCCCAGCCCGTGCCAGGCACGTAGCGCCGCGCCCACAGCGACACGTTCGCCACGCCGCCCTCGCTCCACATCGCCAGCGCCGAGCCTCCCGGCCCCGCGAGCGGCTCCACGAAGAAGCTCTCCAGCCCCTCCGGGCTGAGCCGCTCCGCCGCGCTCCACCCTTCCGTGTAGGACCACCGGCTGAACCAGGCGCCGCTCCAGCCCTCCATCTCGTCGAAGCGGTACCAGCCGACGAGCACGTGCCCGTCGCTGCTCACGGAGAGCTGCGGCTCCACGGAGAAGCCCGGCACCGGCGTGTCGATGCGGCGCGCGGCGTCCCAGCCCGTGGAGGGAGCGCCTCGCGTGGCCCAGACGTTCTCGCTCAGGGTGTCGCCATCGAACTGCGTCCACGCCAGCGTCAGCACGCCCGCGCCGTCCCGCGCGGCCTGGAGGAACGTCACATCCCCCAGCGGCTGGGTCAGGACCCGCGCGGGGGGGCGCCAGCCCTCTCCCGGCAGGTGCTCGGCGAACCACAGCTCCGCGGCGCGAGAGCCCTCGCTCTGCAGCCACAGCGCGAGCATGCGCCCGTCCGCGTCCGCCACGACCTGGGGCTGACGCACCCGAATCGGGTCGTCCGGGAAGTCGCGCTGGAGCTTCATCCGCTCGGACGGCGTCCACCCCGTCTGCGGAACGAACTCGCTGAACCACAGCCACTCGTCGATTCCGTCCCACTCCATCCACACCGACAGCGCGCGGCCATCCACCGCCACGCCCACCCGAGGCGTCGCCACCTCCAGCCCCGGCGTGCCCATCAAGCACGGCGAGGCCCACCACGAGCCACCCCACTCCGTCGGCTCGGCCGTGTCTCGCGTGCGCGCGGCCGCCAGCAGGGGCAGGGACGCGCGCCTGGCGAGGAAGGCGGAGGGCAGCGGACGCGAGCGCGTCATGAGCTGACCGGGGCCTCGGGGCGCCATGTACACGGGGCGCTCCGGACAGAAGTTGGGAGGTGGGGGCCTGGGAGAATCCGAGCCACACGCCGCCAGACTCAACATCACCAACAGACTCGTCACGACCGGGTTTCGCATCCGTGCTCCTACCGATTCAGGGGGGGTCCGAAGATGCACACGCCCCACCACCGGGAGCACCGGAGGTGGGGCGCGAGAGACAGGTGCCCGAGCGGGCACCCGACACAGCTTTCGACAGCGGAGACGGACTAGCGCTGACCGGCCACGAACGCCGCCGAGTGCGCGAAGTCCTGGTGCCACGAGGCCGGCAGACGCTCCAGCACGTCACGGGAGTCCGCGACGGGCGCCGTCAGGTCGCCCTGCATCTTGTTGTCGCCCACGCGGAAGCCGTTGGCGAACAGCGTGTTGGCGTCCTTGCCCGCGCGCGCCAGCTCCGCCGCCGTGCCCAGGTTGAAGTTGTACACCTTGCCGGCGTACTTCTCGCGGGTGACGGAGGTCAGCGCGGCCACGCCGTCGCGGGTGCTGACCAGGTCGTTCACCTTCAGCTTGCCCGCGGCCACGGCCTTGCCGTCCGCCATGATGACCGGGTGCTTGTCGGTGAGGCTGACCTTGTGGCCCTTGTCGTCCACCAGGTTCACCATGGGCTCCAGCTCGCCGCCCACCTGGACGTCCGTCACGGTGAGCGTCTCACCCTTGGCGTTCGTCACGATGCGCGCGCCGCGCTTGACCTGCTCCACGGGGACGGTGCGGCCGTCGGCGAGCACCACCTTCGTGCCCTCCGCCATGCAGCTGTTCCACACCATGAGGCCGTAGCGGTAGCGCTCGTCGCTCATCATGCGCACCGTCACCGTGGCCGGCGTGTTGGCCGCCGTGCCGCAGTTCACCTTGGTGCTCACGGTGATGACGTACTCCACCGCCTGGTTGATGACGGCCTGCGTGGCGCAGCTCTCCGTGCCGGTGCCCGCGATGGACGTCTCGCGCGACAGGTCCGAGAGGATCTTCACGTTGGCGGAGGTGGCGTTGATGGAGCTCGCCAGCGCGGGGGCCAGGTCCATCTGGCTCATGCAGGTGCCGCCCGTGACGGGCTTCACCAGACGCACCTTGGAGCCCGGCATGATCTCCTTGATGACACACTGCACGCCGTTCTTGCTGCCGGCGTTGAAGGTGAACTGCGTGGGCACGTACACATGCGTCGGCTGCCACGCCCCGGAGACCGGGAAGTTGTTGGCCGCGTCGCCCACCCAGCTCGTGGTGACCGCCGTGTTGCGCAGGGCCACGCCCGTCGCGGGGTTGCTGCCCGACGGCGCCAGCGTGTTGCTCACCGCGGCGTAGTCACAGTCGATGCCGCCGCGCATCTGACACAGCTCGGTGTTGAACTTCATGCTGCCGGGCACCGACAGCCGCGGGTGCTGCATCGTCAGGTCCGCGCCCGCCGTCGTCGCCGCCGAGGCGCCACGCGCGAAGGTGACGACCTCCTCGCCCGTGTTCTCGTTCATGGCGATCATCATCGTGTCGAGGATGACCTGCCGGTCCTGGTTGATGGGGATGGCGGGACGCACGACGACGTCCTCGAAGCTCTGGCCGGCGGCGTACTCCTCGCCCGACGCCGAGTCGACGACGGAGGAATCCGTCTCCGGCAGGTTCGAGTTGTACGCGACGATGTCCGTGTACACGTAGCTGGCGCCGTTGAGGCACGAGGCCCAGGGGTTGCTCGTGTAGGTGCGCAGGTTGGCGGTGGTGACGCCACGGGTCAGCGTGAGGAAGTGGTCGCAGCCCCAGTTGTTCACCAGGGACGTCAGGCTCGCCTCCGCGCCGCCAGCCTTGCGCGCCAGGGCCTTCTCGCGCGCCATGCCCAGCCGCTGGAACAGCTTGGGCGAGTTGGCGGCGGACTTGCCGGAGCCACGCAGGCGGTTCATCACGAAGCGGTATTGGCCTGGGTCGGCCAGGTCGATGGCGATGGCCTCACCCGTCGCGCCGCGCGACTTCGCCTCGAAGACGCGGCGCATGTACTGCGAATCCTCCACCAGGGTCGCACGGTCCAACCCCCGGTCCGGGGCGCGCAGCGCGCCGGCCCAGGCGGAAGTCGCGAGCGCGACGAGCGGCAGGGCCGCCGTGACAGGTACTGAGAAACGCGAGTACAGCTTCATATGGAACCCCCTCTGATGCGGTGGACTGCCTTGGCTGCGACAACCACGACACGTTCAATGACTGCCTTGCGTCAGGCCCGCTCCACCCGAGGAGCGGGCCCGCCCCCCCTTGGGCGCGGGAACCCTCGCGCCCCCTTCATGACTCGCACTGCGGGGTGCCCCGGCGGACGTGGGGGTGCGACGACCGCCCGCCGGGACACCTGAATCGTGGACGACTACAGGGCGTTGCACGTCACGCCGCAGACGTCCTGCGCCTGCTCCACACAGATGACGTCCCAGCTCCCCGAGCAGCAGAACGGGTCGCCGTCGCACACGTCGGACGCGCACTGCGAGCAGTGGGTCGCGATGGGATTGCCCGGGTTGCAGACGTTGTGGCACGGGCGCGGGCGGCTCAGGTACTCCTCGAGGATGAGCTTGCGGTGCGGCAGGAAGACGTTCAGGAGCGCGGGGGAGATGCGGAAGCGCGTGCCCTCCGGCCCGTTCTCCGTCTGCTCGCTGATGTGCGTGAAGCCCAGCGAGTTGGGCCACTGCATGCCCCCGCCCAGGTCCGCGCTGTTGCTCAGCTCGTGGCAGCCGGCGCAGGACAGGGCCTTGGCGCGGGCGACGATGTGGTTGGCCGTCAGCGGGCTGCCGATGCGGGTCAGCTCCCCTTCAATCAGCGAGCGCAGCGCGGACGTGCCGTTGCCGAACTGGAACGTGTAGTTGTTCTCCGTGCCCTGAGCGTCGCTCTGGCCGCCGTTGAACTGGTCCTGCACGTCCATGTTGAAGAGGTTGATGTCCTGCCGGGCCAGCGTCTCCACCTGGGTGGCGAAGAAGAAGCGGAAGTCCGCCGCGCGGGCGTGGGTGGACGTCGGGTTGAACAGGCCGCCGAACGGGTTCACCTTGTCCGTGGAGAGGATGGCCTTGAGCTGGGTGCAGACGCCGTTGTTGCAAGCCTTCTGCAGCTTGAACTCACGCAGGAGCCAGTTGCTCTGCATGAACTGGTTGGTGCGAATCTGGCCCGCGACGGTGAACGGGTCCGCGCCGTAGTTGTCGATGTGCACGACGGGACGGAAGCCGCCCGGCAGGCCCTGGAAGTAGAAGGACTTGAGCAGCGCGGTGCGCGAGGCCAGGTCCGCGTTGTTCGTCAGCCGGTGCCAGAACTCCGCCACCGGGAGGCAGCCGTCCAGGCCCTCTTCCGGGTGGGGGTTGTTCAGCACGGCCTCGAAAATCATGAAGTTGCGCTGCGCGAAGTTGGTATCCCCCGAGCGGCGCGAGAAGACGATGCGGTACTCACCGCAGTTGGCGCCATCCGCGGGCGCCAGGTCGAAGCGGTTGAACAGGCCGATGGCCTTGTACGCGTTGAGCGAGTTCGGGTTGGTGAACGGGTCCTGCCCCGCCTGCGCGCCCTCCTGCGGACGGCACAGGTACGGGAACGAGTTGAAGATGGGCTGCCCGCCCGGCGAGAGCTGGTCGTTGCAGTGCTGCCCCTGGTTGATGCCCGGGCGCGCGTTCTGCGTGTCCCAGAGCTGCCGGTAGATGGCCAGGCCCGTCAGCCCCGTCACACCACTCTGCGTGGCGAGCTGGTCCATCACCTCGCGCAGGGAGAAGTTGTTGACGATGGCCGTGTCCGTCACGACCAGCGAGCGGTGCGTGTTCACCGTCACCACCGAGTTCATCTGCGACTTCTCGCCCGATGAACGGAGCAGGCCGATTCCGCCGCGCTCTGAATGGAGTGGTGTGGTCCGCGCCGGCTGCTTCGACTCGGGCATCTCCTGCACGTCGTCCCGCGTGCCACAGCCCGTCAGTGCCAGAATGGATGCAATAGCAAGACACGAGCGCCTAACGCGCTTGTCCATGTGCTCCCCCTCTTCAATTGACACAACTGGTTTCACCACGACTGTCCAGCGCGCGCCCTTATGATGCATTCAACAAACAAACACAAGACGCAATCGGACTCAGCGTGAATACCAGCTGAGCCGCCGCGTCGACACACATAAGGAATTCCCGCTACAGGCGAGGATTTGACCCTGGGTGCGTCAAGACTGCACTCCCGCTTGCGTCCCCTCGGCACGGGGCCGCGTTCAGGATCAACGCACGGGCGTCTTGAGTGTCAGGGTGAGATGCGTCCGGTGAGCACGCGAGAATGCGTACCACTTGCACGCATGGAGATGGCTGGGGCGCAAAGGAAGACACCGTCGCGATGTGTCACCGCGACGGTGTCGTCTCGTTCAGCACCCGACAGCCCGCTACTCCCGCCGCGATTCGACGCGAGGCGTCGACTTCAGGCTCACGGTGCGGAGCGACAACGCGAGGCCGCCCCACCACATGCCCATCATCTCGAGGAAGCCGGCCACGTCCTGGCCATGCCGCACCGGGTGGTCGGGACGCAGGGCCTCCCAGCCCCGGTGCTCCAGGACGACGCGGGTGCCGCCCTCCGCGGGCTCGAAGCGCACGTCCACCTGGGTGAGCTCCCCCGGCGCGAAGTTCCGGCCGCGCCACTCGAAGCAGAGCCGCGCGCCGGGCTCCCACGTCAGCACGCGGCCAATCTCGAAGACGCCCGCGGGGTCCTCCTCCACCAACCGGCCGCCGGAGCCGCCCTCGAAGCGCACCACGCTGGTGGGCGCGGAGGAGCCTCGGAAGCGAGGCCCCTTGCGCCACCAGAGGTCGGTCTCCTCCGTGAAGACGGCGAAGGCCTCCTCCGGCTCCACCGCGAGGAAGGTCGTCACCCGGGCGCGCTGCTCGGTCGTCATGGGATGTGTCTCCACGGGCTCACGGCCGCTTCTTCGCACGCGTGCGCTCCGCGTGCTCCTTGAACGCCTGGAGCTGCTCGCCCCAGTACGACTCCACCTCGTCCAGCCAGGCGCGCAGCTCCGAGAAGCGCTCGGGCCGCAGCCGGTACACCTTCACGCGGGCGTCTTCTTCCACGGCTTCCTCCTCCACCAGCCCCGTCTTGCGCAGGACGCGCAGGTGCCGGCTCATGGCCGGAGGTGACATGTCGAAGGCGGCCGCCAGGTCCCCCGCGCGATGAGGCTTGTCGCGCAAGAGGTCGATGACCCCACGACGGGTGGGGTCGGCCAGGGCGGCGAAGGTGTCGTCGAGGCGTCGAGCGGCTCCCATGGTGTGTCCGTTCCGGGCTCGGCGTCAGCCCTTCATGCGCTGGGCGAACCACCACGCGTGACCTTCCAGGTCCTCCGCGCCGTAGCCCCGGTCCGTCCAGTAGTCGTCGCCGTAGTTCGTGGTCTCCGGCTCCCGGGTGATGCGCGCGCCCGCCGCCCGCGCCCGCTCGCAGTGCGCGTCCACGTCATCCACGTAGAGCATCAGGTACGCCGCGCTGGTGCCGCCCGCCGCGTCCGGCTTGCGCCCGGGGTACTTCGCGCTGAGCGAGCTCACCATGATGACGCCCTCGCCATACACGAGCTCCGAGTGCACCACCATCCCCGGCGCCCCCTCCACCTTCAGCCGCGTCTGGAAGCCGAAGGCCTTCTCCAGCCAGTCGATGGCCGCCGGAGCATTCACGTAGAACAGCCCGGGGGTGATGCGCGCACAACCTTCTGGAACCTTCTTCATGATGTGACCTCCCATGCGCGGTGATTCATTCACCTTTCGGGCAATATTTAACGCTCACGTTAACCATCTGCAAGCCCGGGATTGGGCCGGGTCCTTGGCGGCGGGGGCTCACCTCGCGGCGAGCCAGGTCTCGACTTCGGGAATCTCCTTCTCGCGGGCCTTGGGGAAGCGCCGGTAGATTTCCAGCGAGGACAGGGCCAGCTTTCGCGCGCGCGCCTTCTCGTGAGGCTCTCCCTCCAGCGTGCGTGCGAGCAGGAAGCGGATGTCCGCGAGGATGAGCTCGTCGGTGCCGAAGGACTTCTTCTCGTAGACGGCCAGCGCGCGCTCGACGAAGGGGCGGGCCTTGCGCGGCTGCTTCAGGGACATGAGCGACTCGCCCACCAGGCCCCGGTCATACGCGGCCTCCAGGGAGTCGGGGCCCTTGGCCTTCTCGCGGATGGCGAGCGCGCGCTCGTGGGCGGCGAGGGCCTCGGTGGGCCGTCCCAGGGCCCGGAGCACCTGGCCCAACCCGGACAGGGAGCTGGCGACCCGCGCGTCCTCGGGGCCCAGGAGCTTCTCGCGAAGGGCCACCGCGCGGCGGAAGTGCTCGGCGGCGTCCTCGTTCCGTCCGGCCACATGGCTGAGCATGTTGCCCATGTTGTGCAGCGCGGAGGCCACGTTCAGCGACTCCGCGCCATGCACGGCCGCGTAGATGGCCAGCACGCGCGTCTGGTGAGCAACGGCGTCCTCGTAGCGGTTCAGGTAGGTCTCCTGCACGGCGAGCAGGCTGAGGACGACCCCGACATCCGGGTGGTCGGGCCCGTAGTTCGCGACGTAGCGCTCATGGGCTTCGCGCAGGAGGGCCACGGCCTCATCGAAGCGACCGGCGATGCCCAGCATCCTCCCGGCGTTGAGCAGGGGGGTGGAGAGGCGCGCGTCCTTCGGGGGATAGGTCTTTCGCGCCAGCTCCAGCGCATGCAGTCCCTCGGCGAGCGCCTCCGGATTCTTGCCCTTCGATTGAAGGAGGCTGGACAGGTTGGTGGCCAGGGTGACCTCCATCGGAGCATCGCCGCCCAGCCGCTGCACCGCCGCGGTGGCGTGGCTGCCGTACTGGTCCTCCGGGTCCGCGCCCTTGTCCAAGAAGCTGGCGACGCGCAGCAGCGACACCCAGCCGTCCGCCACGTGCCAGTCCATTCCCGCCGCCTGCGCGGTCTGGATGAGCTTGTGCAGCGTCTGGACCGCCTCCTTTTCATGCGACTCCGCCTGCGACTGGGCGAGCACGCGGAGCATCTCCACGTGCACCGGCGGGAAGTCCATTCCCTCCATCCGCGCGGGCAGCGTGGAGGCCAGCTCCAGCGCGGACTTGGGCTGCCCCGCGTGCAGCCGCGCGCGGACGGTGGCGATGTCCTTCTGGAGGGACTCCAGCTTCTCGCGCACGCCCGGGTCCTTGGGCAGCGGGCGCGAGGACGTCAGCGCCTGAACGTCGGAGCACCGGCCCAGGTCCTCCAGGCCCGACACCGCGCGCACCGCGTTCTGCGCCACGGGCGCCGCCACGGTGGACAGCACCCCCACCAGCGCGGAGACCTCCCGGCGTCGCTGCTCCAGGCACAGCAGCTGCCGCTCGTACATGCCCTCCGTCTGGCGGCCATGGATGCGCGTGACTTCACACGCGTGCCTCGACGCGGCCATCCAGTCGCGCGCATAGACATCCAGCGAGCCGCTCACCCCGCGCCAGGTGTCCGCCGCGTAGGGCAGCCCCGTCTTCAGGAGCGCGTCCCGCACGGAGGTCCGGGTCTTCTCATCCCAGACGCCCGCCAGCGCGCGCGGGTCGTCCTCGCAGAGCGTGGGCCGCGTGGCGAAGAAGGCGACCACCCCCACCGCCAGCAGCGCGGCCGCGATGCCCGCGACATGGAGGAGCTGGTGGGGTGAGAGCAGCGGCTCCTGGCCCAGCGCCCGCAGCAGCACCTCCATGGAGGCGTGGCGGTCCTCGGGCTCCGGAGAGAGCCCCTTCAGCACGGCCAGGTGGATGCGGTCGGGGACGCGAGCCTCGCGCTGGAGTGTCCGCGCGGCCCGAGCCCCCTGCTCGAGCGCGAGCTCCGCCGAAGCCGCGCGGGGAAAGGGCCGGGCGCCATAGAGCGCCTCGTACAGCGCGACGCAGAAGCTGAACTGGTCGCTGCGCGCGTCGGGCGTCTCGCCGCGCGACTGCTCGGGGGCCATGTAGCCGGGGGTGCCCAAGAGCGTCCCCGTCTGCGTGAGGGAGTCGTTGGACTCGCCCTCCACGACGGGCGCCGCAGCGACGGCCGACGGCGGTGACTCCTCCGCGCCGTCCAGGATGCGCACCAGCCCGAAGTCGGTGATGCGCACCCGCCCCGTGGTGTCGATGAGGACGTTGTCCGGCTTGAAGTCGCGGTGCACCAGCCCGGCCGCGTGCGCGGCGGCCAGCCCCTGCCCCGCCTGGAGGAAGAGGCCCAGCACCTCGCGCCACGGCATGCGCCCCGCGCGCAGGCGAGCGCCCAGGGTGGTGCCCTCGACGAACTCCATGGCCAGGAAGACGCGCTCGTCCACGCGGCCGAAGTCGTGGATGGCGACGACGTTGGGATGGACGACGCGCGCGGTGGCCTGCGCCTCGCGCAGCAGCCGGGCCTGGGACTCCGCGAGCCGCGCGGGCTGGACGGTGTCGAAGCGCAGAATCTTGAGGGCCACCTTGCGGTGGAGCTCCGGGTCTCTTGCCGCGTAGACGACGCCCATGCCTCCGGCGCCGATTCGCTCCATCACCACGTAGCGGCCCAGCACGTCGCCGCGCCCCAGGAAGCTGGAGGAGAGCGCGGCCGGGGGCTGGCTCACCCCCTCATCCACCGACGCCACCGCCTCCGCCACCAGCACGCGGCAGGAGGGGCATTCGTCCAGATGCCCCTGGAGGGCAGTGGCCTCGTCACCGCGCAACAGACCTCGCCCGAAGGCGAGGAGATTCTCCGTCGTGGGACACCGCATGCGCCCTCACTGTAGGCTTCGGATGGATGGCCAAGTTCCCGGAGACAGATGTCCATGGAGCGGACCTGGCGCTCGCCCGTGCATGCGCGAGCGGTGATGCCACGGCCCTGGCCACGCTCGAGGAGCGCATCATTCCCCAGGTGCGCGCCGCATTGAAGCGCCGGGATGTGGACGACACGACGGCGGACGAGGCGCTCCAGGTGCTGCGGGCGCGCTTCCTCGTCGCGGAGGGCAGCATGCCGCCCCGCATCATGGAGTACGCGGGGCGAGGCCCCCTCTCCGCCTGGCTGCGGATGACGGCGCTGCGGCTGGCCTGGGGGGTGATGAACGAGCGCAAGGGCCCCCTCGTCACCGACGACGGGCCGCTGGAGGCGCTGGGCGTCGCGCCCGACGACGTGGAGCTCCAGTACCTCAAGGACCGCTACGGCGCGGACTTCAACGCCGCCTTCCGCGACGCGCTGGCCGCGCTGGAGCCCCGCGCGCGGACGCTGTTGCGAATGCATCTGGTGGACGGGATGGGCACCGCGCGCATCGCGGAGGCCTACGGCGTGGACCGCTCCTCGGTGAAGCGGTGGCTGGCCACCGCCCGCGAGTGGCTGTTGGACCAGACGCGGGTGCGCTTCGCGGCACGCGTGGGCGTGAGCATGCCGGAGCTGGACAGCCTGCTGGCCCAGCTGAGGAGCCAGCTGGACCTGAGCATCCGCCGGCTGATGGCCGGGGGCCCGACCTAGAGGAACAGCGACGCGTCGAACTCGTCCACGTTGACCGGCAGCAGCCGGGGCAGCGGACGCTGGAACACCTTCGCGTTGAGCTCCAGGTCGACAATCTTCAGGCCCGCGGGCACCAGGTCCCTGAAGCGCTGGCTGACGTACTCGCGCAGGCCCAGCACGGCCACCTGGCGCTTCTCCTCCAGCATGGGCTTGAGCGCCTCCGCGAAGTCGCCACCGTCGTGGCTGGCCAGGCCCACCGCCGCCTTGGGGCGCTGGGTGCGGATGGTCTCCAGGAGCTTGAGGATGCCCAGGTCGACGACCTTCTGGTCCGGCCGCCCGTAGAGCAGCGCCACCTCGCAGCCCGCGGACTTCAGGGCGCGGATGAAGCCAATCATCACGTCGGGCAGCTGCTCGCCTCGCGCGTTGAGCACCACCACGCAGCGCACCGGCGCGGGGAAGTAGGTCTCACAGAAGGCCACCAGCCGGTCGAACTGGACGCGGTCCTGGGACTCGGGCTTGCGGCCCACGACATTGGAGACGGCCCAGTCGATGTTCTCCGCATCGATGAGCACGTAGGAAGCAGCGGCGGGACGTCCAGCGGTCAGCATGAGCGCGGACAATACGCCCCCGCACGGGCGGCGGGGGGAATTCGCGTGGGCGACACCTCGCGTCAGAAGCGGTCGGGGCCCGCGGGCGGCTCCGGCACCGGGGCGGGCGCCGTCAGCACGCCGTGCTCCGGGATGGGCGGCTGCATGGGCAGCACCACCGTGAAGCGCGAGCCGCGCCCGAACTCACTCTCCACGAACACCTTGCCGCCGTGGCCCTCCACCAGGCTCTTCACGATGGCCAGGCCCAGCCCCGCCCCGCCGTGCTCGCGCGTGGAGCTGCCATCCACCTGGTAGAAGCTCTGGAAGATGCGCTCGAACTGGTCCTCGCGGATGCCCACGCCCGTGTCCTCCACGCAGACGCGGTAGCCCGGCGCGCCCAGCGTGTCCTGGAGGCCCACCTCCGACATCACCACCGAGACGCGGCCTCCGGACGCGGTGAACTTCAGCGCGTTGGCCAGCAGGTTCACCAGCACCTGCCGCAGCTTGTCCGCGTCGCCCGCGAGCCTGGGCCGAGGCAACGGCGGCAGCCGCACCTCCAGCTCCACGCCCTTGCGCTGCGCCTGCGGCATCACGCTGGACACGGCCGTCTGGATGACGCCCGCCAGGTCCACCGGGCCCATGGCCAGCCGCAGCCGTCCGGCTTCAATCTGGCTCAGGTCCAGGATGGAGGAGATGAGGTTGAGCAGCGACTCCCCCTTCTCCACGATGGTGCGCACGTAGAGCAGCTGCTCGGGGTTGAGCGCGCCGGCCAGCCCCTCCGCGAGCATCTCCGAGTAGCCGATGATGGACGCCAGCGGCGTGCGCAGCTCGTGGCTCACCGTGCCCAGGAAGGTGGACTTCAGGCGGTCCAGCTCCTTGAGCCGGGTGTTCACCTGGGCCAGCCGCGAGTTCTGCGACTCCAGCTCGCGGTGGGTCTCCAGCATCGCCTCGATGTGGAGCTGCGTGGTCAGGTGCGTGCGGTGTCCGCTGGCCACCAGCGCGGCGAGCACCTGTCCGAAGTGCGTCAGCACCTGCGCGGCGGTGCGCTCGGGGGCGCGCCGCACCTTGGACACCAGCTCCTGCGCGCGCGACAGCTCCAGCCCGGAGATGTCCGTGAGCGTCTCCGGAAAGTCGCCCAGCTCCTCGGGGGTGAAGGGCCCCAGGATGACCCGCCCCAGCAGGTCCCCTTCCCAGCGCACGGGCATGACCAGATAGCGCAGGCCGGTGAAGCACGGCAGCGCGATGAGCCCCGCCTCCTCCGCGCCATCGCCCTGCGCCAGCCGCGCGCCGTGGCCCGGCGCCACGGGGCCGTCCTTCACCCGGGACACCGTCGCGGTGCAGCGCGAGCGTCCGTCCGGGAAGGAGAAGACATACGCGCAGAAGTCGCCGTGGCCCACCTTCACGTCGGCCAGCTTGGTGCCGCGCGTGTCCAGGACCTTGATGCCCACGCGGTACAGCTCGCTGAAGCTCTTCACCACCTCCGCGAACGAGGGCACATCCAACATCTCGCCAAGCGTCAGGCGCCGCTGGAGGACCGACTCCCGGCGGGAGCTGGGGGCGCCCTCCGGAGGGGCGTTCCCCTGGAAGCCTCCGCTCATCGCCCGCCCCCCACCTGGTCGTCCCGGCCCACCCCGGTGTAGCGCCCGGCCAGCGCCGTGCCGGACAGGTCCATGCGTCCGAAAATCTGCGCGAGGAACTCCTGCTCCGTCAGCGCCACGTTGCGCGCCAGGTGCGCGCGGGCATCCAGCCGCCGGTAGGCCGCCCTGGCCACCGCGTGGAAGGTCTCCAGCACGCCCTCGCCCCGGAGCGCGACGGCGCCCACCACCTCTTCGCCGCCCCGCTTGCGCGCCTCCTCCAGCTCCGCCTCCGTGCGAGCGTCCGGCAGGTCGCGCTTGTTGAACTGGATGACGACGGGCACCTGCTCCACGTCCAGCCCGTTCTCCTTCATGTTGTCCTGGAGGTTTCGCCAGTAGGCGTTGTTCTCCGCGGTCGCGCTGTGCCGGCTGTCCGCGATGAACACCACCGCGTCCGCGCCCTGGAGCACGATGCGCCGGGTCGCGTTGTGGATGACCTGGCCCGGGACGGTGAAGAGCTTCACCTTCACCTTGAAGCCCGCGGACGTGGAGAAGAAGACAGGCAGCAGATCGAAGAACAGCGTCCGGTCGTCGTGGGTCTCCACCGTCAGCAATCGGCCACGCACCTCCGGGGACGCGCGGGCATGGAGATGGCGCAGATTCGTCGTCTTCCCGCTGAGTCCGGGCCCGTAGTAGACGATCTTGAGCGTCAGCTCGCGCTGGGCGTGGTTGAGTTGCAAGGGATGCTCGGGCAGGCGGGAATCGAGATGAGGGGAGGCCAGCCCTCCGTGGACGACCAGGGTTTTTATAGTGGGAAGGCGTCCGGCGCGGAAGGCCGGCCGCACTCCAGCCGTGGGTGAAGGCGGAGTCAGGCGCCGGAATGGTCTGGGCAACGCTTGGGTTGACCGGAATCCGGCCCTCCCATCGCCAGGGGAGACAATCTCCTCACTTGAGAAGACAATGTGCGCGGAATCCCCGCGTGCACCGGTGGCGGGGGTGCGGTTAGGATCGCAGCGCGACGGAGGAGATGGCGATGACGATGAAGCAGGTGGACCCGGGCGTGGAGATGGCCCCAGCCCCGGTGCTGGAAGCGGTGGGCCTCCCCAACGACCTGACGGCGGCGGTGAAGTTCACCCTGCCCACCGACGAGGACATGACGGCGGTGGCGGCCCTGCGCGCCGGCTCCGAGCCCTGGAAGAGCCGGGGTGAGACCCAGGAAGACAGCCTCAAGGCGCTCTCGCAGCTCAAGCCCAACGTGCACGTGGCGAAGCTGCAGAACCAGATCGTCGGCTACGTCACGGTGGAGCGGGATGGTCCGGTGCCCGGCGCGGCGTACCTGCGCAACATCGTCGTGAAGCAGGAGTTGCGCAAGAAGGGCCTGGGCATGGTGGTGTTGGAGCAGGCGCTCCGAGCCGCTCGGGACATGTACCGCAAGACGATTGCCCTGCGCGTGGACCCCTCCAACGCGCCCGCGGTGAGCTTCTACCGCAAGGCGGGCTTCACCACGGTGGCCACGGTGGTCTCCAAGAAGTCCGGCAAGCTGCGCCTGCTGATGTCCCGCGAGCTGTAAGCCGCGGTGGCCGGCGGGATGGCGCTCGCCTCCCGCCGAGCCTTCGCTCCGAGCGGGCCCCTCGGGTCCCGGAGCACCTCTCTCCCACGCAGCCTGACGAGCACGGGTGCCCTCGACGGGTGGGTGTGAAGCCCACCGCGAGGAGCGCGCCGCCGAGCGTCCGTCCAGAGGGGGGCACGTTCGCCGTGTTGTGGACTATCCTGGGAACCCCCGCACCCCATGCTCTGTCCCAACCGAGTCCGACATCCGCATGAGACCTCTCGCTGAGCTGTTGCGCCATCTGGCGCGGCCCGGAGTGACGGAGCTGACACTGGCGACGGGACGGCCCCCCATGATTCGTGCAGGGGGTGGCACCTACGAGCCGCTGGACTCGGCGAATGTGACGACGGACGACGTCGTGCGAGCGCTGCAGGCCATGGTGGGTATCGCGCGGGCGTCGACCGTCACGGATGCGCCCTCGCAGTGGTCCATCACGGCGAATGGGTTGGGGGCGCTGTCCATCGCCGCCATGCGACGCGGCGACATCATGCACCTGCGGCTGTCGCGCGCGGCGGAGGCGGCGGCATCGGGGGCCGTGCCCGCGCCCACGGCCGCTGGGACGAGCACCACCCCGCCGGGACAGACGGGCGCCTCCGCGCCGCAGGCGGGTGTGGGACAGGCTTCGGCGACGACCGCCGTCAGGCGGAGCGGTGCGGGTTCCGCTACTCCGGGGAGCAGCGCTTCCGCGCAGCAAAGTGCCTCGGGGTACGCCTCCGCTGGGAACGGCGCTTCCGCGCAGCAGGGCGGTGCCAGTCAGACCGCTGCCTCCGCGCAGGTGGCCTCCGCGGCTTCGGTCGCTCAGGAGGCCGCGCGCGTGCAAGCCCTGTCACGCCTGACGGGCGGAGCACGCGACCTCGCCGTGGTGCTGGAGCAAGGCCGCTCCAGCGGTGCCAGCGACATCCACGTGGTCGCCGAGCGGCCGGTGCTCTTCCGCCTCGCGGGCGACCTGGTGCCGCAGGGGGGCGCGCTGGACAGCACACGCGTGGAGGGCATGCTCATGCCCGTGGTGCCGGAGCGGCTGCGTCCGGTGCTGGAGCGCGATGGAAGCTGTGACTTCTCGCTCGACTCACCGGCGATGGGGCGCTTCCGCGTCAACGTCTCCCGTCATCGCACGGGCCTCAAGGGCACCTTCCGCGTGATTGCCCGCGAGGTGCCCACGCTGGAGTCGCTGGGCCTGCCCTCGGACATCGCGAAGGCGACGCACCACCACCAGGGCCTCATCGTCGTCACCGGCCCTTCCGGCCACGGCAAGACGAGCACCCTGGCCGCGCTGGTCGACCTCATCAACCGCGAGACCTCGCACCACGTGCTCACCGTGGAGGACCCGGTGGAGTTCGTCCACCCGCGCAAGAAGGCGCTCATCAGCCAGCGCGAGGTGGGCACGCACACGAAGACCTTCGGCAGCGCGCTCAAGGGCAGCCTTCGCGAGGACCCGGACGTCATCGTCGTGGGCGAGCTGCGCGACACGGAGACGGTGCGCATGGCGCTGGCGGCCGCGGAGACGGGCCACCTGCTCATCAGCACCATGAACACGCCGAGCGCGGCGAAGACCATCGACCGGCTCATCGACCTCTTCCCGCCCGCGGACCAGCAGCAGGTGCGCCTGTCCCTGGCCAGCGGTCTGCGCCTCATCGTCAGCCAGCGGCTGATGCTGGGCGCGGACGGCAAGAGCATGGTGGCCGCGGCGGAGGTACTGCCCGGCTCCGTGGCGCTGGGCAACCTCATCCGAGACAACAAGACGTACCAGATTCCCTCCCTCCAGCAGCGCGGCAAGAGCCTGGGCATCATCCGCTTCGAGGACTCCCTGACGGACCTGGTGCGCGCGGGCAAGGTGAAGCTCGAGGTGGCCAAGGGCTTCGTGGACAACCCGGACGAGCTGGAGGCCATGGTCACCGGACGCCGTCCGGGCGCCGCCGTGGCCGCGCCGGAGACGCCGCAGGACGGCGCGCGGCTGCTCAGCAAGATGGGCTCGCTGATGGGAAGGAAGGGCGGCTGAGATGAGCACCACGCCACGCATCGCCGCGTTCTTCGACACGCTGCTGGAGCAGAAGGGCAGCGACCTGCACCTGAGCACGGGCTCCCCCCCCATGGCCCGCGTCCGAGGCGAGCTGGTGGCGCTGCGAGAGGAGCTGCTCACGCCCCAGGAGGTCGAGGGGCTCCTCTTCGAGCTCATCAACCCCCAGCAGAGGCGGCAGATTGTCGAGGAGCTGGACCTCGACTTCGCCTACGGCTACGGGGCGAAGGCCCGCTTCCGCGCCAACTACTTCTACAAGCAGACGGGGCTGGGCGCGGTGTTCCGCACCATCCCCAGCAAGGTGCTGACGCTCGAGGACCTGAAGACGCCGGAGGTGGTGCGCAAGCTGGCGGACCGGCGCAGTGGCCTGGTGTTGGTGACGGGCCCCACGGGCAGCGGCAAGTCCACGACGCTGGCGGGGATGGTCCATCACATCAACCACACACGTCCGGCGCACATCCTCACCATCGAGGACCCCGTGGAGTTCGTCCACGAGTCCGCCCGGTCGCAAGTCACGCACCGCGAGGTGGGGCCCCACGCGTCCAGCTTCGCCACGGCCATCCGCTCCGCGGGCCGCGAGGACCCCAACGTCATCCTCATCGGCGAGCTTCGCACCAACGAGACGATGAAGCTGGCGCTCCAGCTGGCCAGCTTCGGTGTGCTGGTGTTCGCCACGGTGCACACCAACAGCGCACCCGCCACCATCGACCGCATCATCAACTCCTTCCCCGCCGACGAGCAGGCCCAGGTGCGCGGCATGCTGGCGGAGAGCCTCGCCGGGATTGTCGCGCAGCAGCTCATCAAGACGGCGGACGGCAAGGGCCGCGTGGCGGCGCTGGAAATCCTGGTGGGTGGCGCCGCCATCGCCTCGATGATTCGCGAGGGCAAGGTCTTCCAGATTGCCTCCAAGATGCAGGCGGGCCAGGGCCAGGGCATGCAGACGCTCGACATGCACCTGGAGCGCATGGTGCGGGACAACATCGTCACGCCCGAGGCCGCGCTGGAGAAGGCCCAGGACAAGGAGAACCTGGCCAAGGTCATCCAGCGGCTCAAGCCGGACTGGGTGCTCCCGGAGTCGCTGAAGGCCTAGCCATGGGGGCCTTCTCGCCCATGAGGACGCGCTTCCAGTTCTCGAAGCCGTCGTGCTCCTTCAACGGCTCGAGGTCCGGGTAGCTCAACAGCCAGTTCCACGTGCCCCGGCTGAACAGCCCCTCCGGGTCTCGCAGCGACAGCGACAGGTGGAGGACCGCCCTGCGCCCATCCTCCTCCGTCGTGTCCTCGACCAGGTCGCGCGGAACACTCGAGGGACGAGCCCCCGTCCGGAGCTGCGGGCCGAGCACGCGGCAGAGGGAGTAGAAGCAGGCCAGCGTGTAGCTGAGTCCCCCCCACCACTGCGCCTGGGTCTCCCGGGAGGCGGCGGTGGCCTCGGCCGAGATCCTCCCGATGCGTCGACGCAAGTCGGTGAAGCGCGCCTGCTCCTGGAGGTAGGCCCGCGCGGCCCAGCGCTCCCCCAGCACCCATTCCTCTCCGAGCACTCCGAGCCGGAGCTCGCGCCGCTCCTTGCGGGACAGGGACGGCTGGAACCGCTCGATGCCTCGCTGCATGTCCTGCCACCGCGTCAGCCGGCGCAGCGACAACGGCCGCAGCATGAGCTCGCTCCAGAAGGAGGAGACATCGAGCAACCGGACCTGGCTCAGCCGCAGCTCCACGCAGGCGAGCGCGGTCTCCACGGTGAGGACCTGGGTCCACCGCTTCCGAGGCGGCCAGAAGAAGGTCCTCCAGAAGAAGCGCCGGTCGGAGGTCTGCCGCACGCACCACCCCAGGATGCGCCAGCGCATCGCCGTCAGCAGTCGCTGGAGGCTCTCGCGCGCGAGCAACAGCATGACGTACTCCAGGCCCAGCGCATCCCGAGTCACCCACAGCCGCGCCAGGTCCACGTCCTGGATGCGGTCCAGCGGGAGGATGCGCTGGTTCTCCAGCGAGTCCCGCAGACACTTCCACGCGTCCGGACAGCGCTCATCCAGCACGGGCCGGGCCTCGCTCAACCGAGGCGCCCACTTGCAGGCCGAGCGGCACGCGGAGGCCAGACGAAACCGGACAATGCCCAGGTGAGGGAAGCGCTCCGCCAGCTCCAGGTAGATGCCGATGGCCTCCACGTAGTTGCCCTGGGCCTCCAGCGCCTGCGCGAGCTGGAGCCGGGCCGGCGCACTGCCTGGACTCTGGGTGGCGGCCTCTCGGAAGCACTCCTCGGCGCGGCCTCCATGTCCCTTGGCGCCCTTGCGCATCTCCCGCACGCCCTCGTGGTACTCCCGCAACGCGAGGCCATCTCCCTCGCGCCAGTAGGACCACTCCGGCAGCGTGGTGCAGATCTCCAAGGCGCGCTCGGCGGCGCAGTACGCGGCCCGCTCGACGGCGTGCTCGACCTTCTCCGCGTCCCAGAAGGTGCGCGCCATCAACGTCTGGCCGGAATACACATCCACCATGTTGACGCGGATGCCGTGCAGCCCTTCGGCCTCGCTGAACAGGATGTTGCCGGACACCTCGAGCTCGCTGGGAGGCTTCATCAACCGCAGCACGAACGCGGCGACCCGGGACCACCAGCGGTCGTCCTTCACGGTGTCCTGCTCGACGAAGTCCTGCCAGTAGGTGAGCGGCCCGCCCGGCAAGGGCGTGGGAGCGTGCGGCGCGTTGCGATGGATGCACTCGCGGACCAGCTGCTCCAGCGCGGGATGCCGAACCCCCGAGACATCCCAGATGCCGCCCACCCGGATGGGTCGCAGCGACTGACGCAGGTTGCTCCGCTCGAAGACCATGAGCAGCACCAGGACGCCGCCACCGACCAGCAGCAGCGTCACGAGCTTCGCGGGCGTGGAGGTCTGCTCCACCAGCGGGGAGATGACGTTGTCGGTGAAGTAGCGCCCCGTGACGTGATTGAAGCCGCAGCCCGCCCACCCCATGGCGGGTTGGTTCCCGGAGAGCGTGCACTCCCACTGCGCGGAGAGCCCCAGCGCGGTGCTGAGGGCGACGGTCGCCACAGCCAGGTGGAAGACGCGCCTCGACAGGAAGCGAGCCGCCAGGGCCAGGACCGAGACGACGCCCACCACCAAGGGCAGCGAGGGCCAGAGCCACCCCAGTATCCCCAGTCCTGGAAGCGAGGACACCCCACGCTCCCAGAGCAGCAGCTGCTCCCGCCACAACATCGCGATGGCCCACGCCAGCAGCAGCGCCACCCCCACCCAGGCGCCCGCCATCAACACCCCCAGGGGGAGGTAGGGCCAGGGGACGGCGGCCAGGCGCGGGAAGAGGCCCGCGCCCTTCGGGAAGAGCCTTCTCAGCCCCAGGAGCAAGCCGCAGACGAGCAGCGACACCAGGAACAGCGTCCCCCATCCACGGAGGAATGAATCGACGAAGACCACGGCTGCGCCCCCCACACGTGTGCCTGGGCCCGCACGGCTCACCCGCCAGGTTCATGTTCAGGCCGGAGTCCGAAGGCGGCAACCCTGTCACCTCGGGCACAGTCGGGGAGCGGCAAGCGTCAGGAACCAGGCCCCCTGTCGTCGCTCGCGGGGAACGGAGACTCCGATGCTCTACGGTGATTCCAAATCACGTGAAATGGCGCGCAGCCTGTTGCCGTCGACCCGTCGGAAGAAGGTGCGTTTCGCGCGGACCGTCGTGAACCGCAACACTCGCCGCGCCTCCAGGACTCGAATCGCCCAGCTCCTCCGCGACCCCGAGCTCGCGGACGACTGCGCCGAGCTGGATGAGGACTCCACTTCCGATATGCGGGGTGTGGTCTGGTACCGGCGGCAAGCCGACAAGGTCAACCCGTTCATCCGGTGGGCTCGGTGGCGGACCCAGGACCAGCCCCGAGAGCTCCGCGTGGGGCTGATGCGGGGCGCCCTCCCGGCGGGAGTCATCGGCAGCCACGCGCTCTCCCACTTGCGCGGGGACAAGCACTTCATGACGGCCACCGAGCTGGCCTGGCGCACGGCCTGGCGCGCGAGCCTGCGCAGGTCCGCCATGTACGAGCGCGGGCTGCTGGCCCAGCTCCTTCGCGCGCTGCTCCTGCTCCCCAACGGGCAGAAATCCTTCAACACCTACCTCAAGCAGTCCTGTGCCGAGAGCTGGTCTCGTGAGCTGGGACGAGATGGCGAGGAGCACGTCGTCCTCCACGGCAGCGGAGACCTCCGGTTGCTGCTGGGCACGCATGACGTGCTCTCGTTCCTGGATGACCTGGGGACGCATGACAAGACCCTGCGTTCGTGGAGCTCCGACCGATACGCCTCGACGCGCTATCCCGCGTTGAAGTTCCTGGACACCTTCCATCGGCTGGACAGAGACCTCGTCGCCACGGTGGCGGCCCTTCCGGTGCGCAGCCTGGCGAGCCTGCCTTTCATCGCGAAACACGGCACCCTGAAACACTCGAAGGCATCACCGGGTGAATCCAAGTAGCCTCCGGGGGTGATGACCCACAGGATTCAGGGGCTGGAGCACCTCACCACCGACCGGCTGCTGCTTCGCGCGTTTCACGAGAATGACGTGGATGAGGTGTTCACGCTTCATTCCGACGAGGAGGGCAACCGGTTCCTCCCCTCCGCGCAGCTGAAGTCAAAAGACGCCGCGCGCGAGCTGTTGGCGCTGTGGCTGAGCGACTGGGCGGACCACGGCGTGGGGTACTGGATGGTCGAGCGGCGCGAGCAGCCGGGCGTCGCGGTGGGTGTCGGTGGCTTCCGGCACAAGCAGCTCGAGGGGCGGACGGTGTTGAACCTCGCCTATCGGCTCTCGCCTCACGTCCATGGCTCCGGCTACGCGACGGAGATCGCGCGCATGGCGCTGGAGATGGCGCGACAGCACCTCCCCGAGGTCCCCCTGGTCGCCATCATCCATCCCGAGAACACGGCCTCCATTCGCGTGGTGGAGCGGCTCGGGATGAAGCTCGAGCGCGAGATTTCGCTCGAGGGTGAGACGAACAGGCTCTACGTCGTCGGGTGAGGCTTCCGGCTCACCGTGCTTCGGTGAGCGGGGACTCGGCGGTCACGTCCGTGAGCAGCGACAGGGGAGAGGGCGTGAGAATCTCACAGCCCTCGCGGGTGACGAGGAGCGTGTGCTCGAACTGCGCGGAGAGACTGCCGTCCTCCGTCACCACCGTCCAACCATCCGGGAGCATGCGAATCTCCGGGCGGCCCAGGTTCACCATGGGCTCGATGGTGATGACCATGCCCGAGCGCAAGGTGAGGCCCGTGCCGCGCTTGCCGAAGTGAGGCACATGCGGCGGCGCGTGCATCGAGCGGCCGATGCCGTGCCCACCGAAGTCCCGCACGATGCTGCACCCTTCCCGCTCCGCCAGCTCCTGGATGGCCGCGCCCACGTCCCCCAGCTTGACGCCGTGACGCACCACGGAGATGCCCACGTCACGACACCGGCGCGCCACGTCCACCACATGGCGCGCATCCGCGGAGACGTCTCCGATGCAGAAGGTCGCGGAGGTGTCGCCGTGGTAGCCATGGAGGCACGTGGTGACGTCGACGTTGATGATGTCCCCGGGCTTCAGCCGCTCGTCGGGGCGAGGGATGCCGTGACAGACGACGTTGTTGCGGCTGGTGCAGACCGTCGCGGGGAAGCCGTGGTAGCCGAGCTGGCTGGGGGTGCCGCCTCGGCGGGCCGTGTCCTCTCGCACCCAGGAGTTGATGTCTTCGGTGGAGATGCCCGGAGCCAGCTTTCCCGCGACCCAGGCGAGCGTGCCAGCGGCCGCCGCACCCGCGCTTCGGAGGCGCTCCACTTCCGCGCCCTTGAACAAGGGAGTTCCCATGGCGGAGCAAGGTGACGTCGGGCTCGCGCCTCGTCCAATGCTGTTTCGGCATCGCTCCGAGGGACAGGGTGCGTGCGGGAGGTGCTCGCGGTAGGCTGTGCCCGTGAGCATCACGCATCTCCAGTCCTTCGTCGCCGTGGCCGAGGAAAGGCATGTGGGGCGGGCCGCGCGACGGCTCCACCTCACCCAGCCGCCGCTCAGCCGCCACATCCTGGCGCTGGAGGACGAGTTGGGCACGCGACTCTTCGAGCGCACGCGGCAGGGCATGCGCCTGCTGCCCGCGGGAGAGGTCTTCCTTCACCACGCCCGGAGAATCCTCGCGGAGGTCGACACGGCGGTGGTCACCGTGCGGGGGCTCGCGACTCGCGATGTGGATGGGTGAGACGCGGCGAGGGCGTGTGCCCCGCGGCGTGCCGTTGCGAAGTGGACGATGGTGCTCCGGGTGGGCGCCGGCCCACGTGATGCGGGCATACTGACGCCGCGACTCTCCCCGCGAGAAGGAACCTCCAGACATGCCGCGCAGGTCGTCCGCCCTCACGTCAGCGAACCGTCTTCTGCCGTGGCTCCTGCTTCCCTCGCTGGCGTGGGCCCAGCCCGGCGCCACGGAGACAGTGCGCGCACCCGATGCGAGCACGGCCGCCACCACGGCGGCGACACTTCATGATGCCGCCGCGAGCGCGCGACATGCACCCTCCGAGTCCGCACCGGCTGAATCGCAGGCGCCCGTCGCGACCTCCATTCCGGGCGAGCCGAATCCACCTGCTGCCGCGACCACACTCGATGAGCCGAGCATCCCCGCGCGCACGGTCGTCACGGGCACACGGACGCCGCGACCGGTTCGCGATGTCCCGTCCACCACCGTGGTGCTGCCTCGCGAGGAGATCGACCGCAGCCCCACGCTGACTCAAGACTCCCTCGTCCGCACCCTGCCCTCCGTCGCCACCTTCCGCCGCACGCCGAGCCTCGTCGCCGACCCCACCGCGCAAGGACTCAACGTGCGCGGCCTCGCCCCCTCGGGCGTCGCACGCACGCTCGTCCTCCTCGACGGCGTCCCCGTCAATGACCCGCTCGGCGGCTGGGTCTTCTGGCGCTCCCTCCCCCGCCTCGGACTCGAACGCATCGAGGTCGTCCCCGGCGGCGGCTCCGCCCTCTACGGCAGCTCCGCCCTCGGCGGAGTCGTGCAGCTCATCTCCCGCCCCATCGCAGGCCCCGCTCTCGACGCGGACGTCACCTACGGCAACCGAGGCACCGGACTGCTCGCCGCACGCGGCGCCCAGCGCTGGGGCCCCGTCGCCGCCGCCCTCGAGACCGAGCTGCTCACCAGCAACGGCTACCCCATCGTGACGCCCGCCCAGCGCGGCGCCATCGACAGCGATACGCCCAGCAACCACGTCGTCCTCAACGGCCGCGTCGATGCCCAGCTCTCCGACGCCCTCTCGCTGACCGCTCGCGCCAACCTCTTCCGCGAGAACCAGAACGGCGGCACCCGCTTCACCACCGCCCGCGTGGAGCTGGCCCAGCTCAGCGCGAACGCACGCCTCCAGACAGACACGCTGGGCACCTTCTCCCTCGACCTCTTCGGACGCGCCCTGCGCTTCGAACAGGACCGCGCCCGCGTCGCGCAGGACCGCACCACCGAATCACTCGCGGCCTCACAGGCCGTCCCCGCCAATGACCAGGGCGCCTCCCTTGTCTGGACCGCCCCCACGTGGAGCGTCGGCGGAGTCCACCACCTCTCCGCGGGCCTCGACACCCGGCGCCTCGCGGGCACCTCCCGCGAGCGACTCTTCCCTCCCTCGCAGGCCCCCGACACCGTCATCGCTCGCGAGGCCGGCGGCACCCAGTGGGCCAGCGGCCTGTTCCTCCAGGACCTCTACGCCATCACCCCGGACCTGGAGCTGTCCGCCGCGCTCCGACTCGACGTGTGGCGCAACACCCGAGGTCTCCAGCGCGTGGACCGCGTCAGCGGCGCCTCGGACGCCACCGCCTTCGACGACCGCACCGAGAACCAGCTCAGCCCCCGCCTCGGCCTGCGCTGGCGCCCCTGGGACGCCCTCACCCTCCGAGCCTCCGGCTACCGCGCCTTCCGAGCCCCCACCCTCAACGAGCTCTATCGCCCCTTCCAGGTCGGCACCGTGCTCACCGCCGCCAACGCGGACCTCCGCGCGGAGCGACTCTGGGGCGCCGAGGCCGGCGTGGAAGTCGAGCCCCTCCGCACCCTCACCGCTCGCGTCACCGGCTTCTGGAACGTCCTCGAAGACCCCATCACCAACGTGACGCTTCCCGGAGGAGCGGGGCGTCAGCGCCAGAACCTGGGCCGAGCCCGCGTGCGCGGCGTGGAAGCCAGCATCGACTGGCGCCTGTCGCGTCGGTGGACGACGCTCCTCGCGTACACCTTCGTCGACCCCACCGTCACCGCCGCCCCCGGTCAGCCCGACCTGGTGGGCCGTCAGCTCGCGCAGGACCCCAGACACCGAGGCGCCGTCAGCCTCACCTTCGAGGACCCCTCCCTCGTCACCGCCACCGTGCAGCTTCGCGCCACCGGCCCTCAGTTCGAGGACGACCTGAACGAGCGACGCATGGGCGGCGCGCTCGTGGTGGACGCCGCGCTCAGTCGGCGACTCTTCTGGAAGGTGGACCTCTTCGCCGCGGTGGAGAACCTCTTCGACCGCGAGTACCTCGCGGGCCGCGCCGGTGTCGACACGCTGGGGCCACCCCTGCTCGCACGCGTGGGCCTGCGGCTGCGCGACGCGCTCTGAGTCACGCCGTCACGGACACTGGCGCGTGTAGTCGAAGCGCTTGAGGACCCGATTCTCACCGTTCAGCTCCACCTCCATCACCAGCCCATAGATGGCATGCACGCGCCCCCGCGCGTCCAACTCCAGATGCGAGGCGGAGAACGGCACCGCGAACGTGTCCTCACCAGCGACGCTGAGGGTCGTCTTCTCCCATCCCCGCTCGGAGCGCACCCAGTGGTCCAAGTTCTTGCCCGACTCATGGAGCAGATGCACCTCACCCGAGTCGGACACCGTCATGGCTCCGGGTGACGCTCCCGAAAGCCCCGTCTGGGAGACATCCCAACCGCCCTCGGCGCGCCGGACACCCAGCCACACGTCTCCGCCCCCATTCCACACGACATGAGGCGTCCCGGAGGGCGTCACCGCGATGAGCGGGAAGTTCCCCTCCGGGGCAATCTGCTCCGTCACCCAGCTCCCCGAGGCATTCGTGGCGTACTGGATGGAGCTCGTCCGCGGCAGTCCCGTGAACTGATACACGACATGCGCGTGGCCCTTGTCGTCCACGCGCAGGCTGTGCATCCGGTCCCGATTCTGGAGGACGACGAAGGGCTCCTCCGTCACCAGCGCCTCGGGCGGACCCTGGATGTGCCGCATCGGGTAGTTGCCCACCGGCATCACGGTGAGCGCATGGAGGCCCCCTTGCGCATCCATGTCGAAGTCGTGGACCCACCCGCTCACGAGTCGCTCGGACAACCACCCGCCCTGGGAGGAGTGGAAGAAGTAGGTGGGCACGGAGGCGGACCCATCCTGGAACTGGGGACTGACCGCGAGGTGGACCTCGCCCTGCGCATCCACCCGGACGCCCCCAATCCAGGGGTACATCCCCATCCAGGGGACCTTCTCGAAGCGCCGCCCGGGCCTCGTCGTCACCACGCGCACCAGGTCATCGCCGTACTCGAGGAAGTACGCATGTCCGTCCGCGTCCAGCCCGAAGTCCGGGTTCGCCTTGGTCCCCAGCGGAAGCACCGTGCGCGTCTGCCAGCCGCCCTCGCACACCCCCCAGGGCGTCATCCGCTCGTCGACATCCTCCAGCTCCAGCGGGAGCTCCTGCTTCGGGAACGAGATGGGCTCACACCCGCCCACCACCATCGCGGCGGCGAGCAGGCTCAGACTCAGACGAGGGGACACGAGACCATCCACGGTGGACCCTGGGGCCGGGGGTACAACGGCATACGCAACGAGCAGCCGATTCGGGCTGTTTCCCACCGAAAGGGGCGCTCAGTCCACCGGGCGCAGGGCCCGCAGCGGGCGCACGGGGCCGTTGAACCAGCGGCTCAGCTCCACCAGGTCATCCACCCGCCGCGCGTCCGGGAGGCTGTCCAGGAAGACCTGGCCATAGGCCTTCGTGCGAATCCGCCGGTCCAGCATCGCGACGATGCCCTTGTCCGACTGGGTGCGAATCAACCGCCCGAAGCCCTGTCGCAGCGCGAGCGCCGCCTGGGGAAGCTGATACTGCTCGAAGGGCTCCTCGCCTCGCATCTGGAGCTGCTTGATGCGCGCCGCCACCAGCGGGTCCCCGGGTGACGCGAAGGGGAGCCGGTCGATGATGACCAGGCTCAGCGCATCCCCCGGCACGTCCACGCCCTCCCAGAAGCTGTGCGCCGCGAAGAGCACGCTGGGCGTGTCGCGGAACGCCTCCAGGAGCTGCGCCTTGGGCCGCTCGCCCTGGAGCAGCGCCTGATAGGGAAGCCGCCCCGCCGCCAGCTCGTACGCGCGCACCATGTTGCGCAGCGACGTGAAGAGCACGAAGGCCCGGCCTCCCGACACCTCGCAGAGGCGGATGATTTCCTCCGCCGCCGCTTCGATGAAGCCCGGGGCGCTGGGGTCCGGCAGGTGCGTGGGCAGGTACAGCGCGGCCTGGCTCGGGTAGTCGAACGGACTGGGCACCGCCAGCGTGCGCACGCGCGTCACCGGCTGACCATCCTCGCCATACAAGCCCATGCGCCGCGCGAAGAAGTCGAAGCGGCTGTCCGCCGCCAGCGTGGCGGACGTGTACACCACCGTGTCGAGCGCGCCGTACATCCGCTCGCGCAGCTCCTTCGCCACGTCGATGGGACTGGCGCGCAGGAACAACCCCTTGCCCCGCTGCTCCGCCCAGTACACGTGGTCCGAGGACTCCGCCTTCTCCAGGAAGGAGAGCTGCTCCTCCAGCTCGTCCGCGCGGCGCGTGATGGCGGCCAGCTCCGGCTCACGCTCTCCCGCGGTGAACGCGGACAGCGCGGCCAGGCCCTCGCGCACACCGCCCAGCGCGCTGGACAGCTTGCCCATGGCCTCCGCCTGGAGCGCCACGGAGGACTCGTGTCCCGACAGGCCCAGCGCGCGAGGCGCCTGCGCGAAGAAGGCGTCCGCGCCCGTGCGAAGCCGCGCCGACAGCGCGCGCAACATCGCGTGCCGTGAGTCGTCCTCCTTCAGCGACGCCACCGCGTCTCGCGCCAGCTCCTCCAGGCGGTAGTTGGACACACCCACGCCGAAGTGGCCGCTGGCCGCGTCCTCGAGCGCGTGTGCCTCGTCGAAGATGACGGCTTCGTAGTAGGGCAGCACGCCCTCGGTGCGCTTGCCGGAGCTTCGCAGCGACAGGTCCGCGAAGAAGAGGTGGTGGTTGACCACCAGCAGGTCCGCGCTCTCCGCGCGCTTGCGCATGCGCGTGACGAAGCACGTCTCGTACAGCGGGCAGCGCGTGCCCACGCACGTCTCGGACGTGGTGGACAGCCGAGGCCACGCGCTGAAGGACTCGGGCAGGTCCAGCTCGCTGCGGTCTCCGGTCTGCGTGTCCTCCGCCCAGGCCTTCAGCTTGGGCCAGTAGCGCGACTCCTCCCGCGAGCCGAACTGCGGGTCCTGCGCGAAGGCGGCATAGCGGTGCAGGCACAGGTAGTTGTTGCGCCCCTTGAGGTACGCGGCCTCGAAGGTGAGCCCCATCTTCTCGCGCAAGAGCGGCAGGTCCTTGAAGAAGATCTGGTCCTGCAGCGTCTTCGTCGCCGTGGACACCACCACGCGGCGCCCCGCCAGCAGCGCGGGCACCAGGTAGGCGAGCGTCTTGCCCGTCCCCGTGCCCGCCTCGGCCAGCAGGTAGCTGCGCTCGGCGAAGGCTCGCTCCACGGCGCGCGCCATCTGCAGTTGCTCCGGGCGGTGCTCGTACGCGGGCAGGGCCACCTGGAGCGCGCCCCCAGGGCCCAGCAAGGTGTCGACGGAGAGTGTCGGAGAGGCGGAAAGCGGCATCGGGAGTGGTGGGTCTCGCGGGAGCGGCCCGACACGATAGCAGCCAGCCGCGCTGGGAGCCCGTTTCCATCCACCGTCTCCTGACCTTCGCGCATGGCAGGCCGCCCCACGGGGAGGCTCCGCCCGGCCGGTCAGGGCGCGCTGCCGGAGAACAACATCCGCATGCGCTGCATGACGTACGTGAGGAGCACCAGCAGGACCAGGGAGAGCACCGCGATGGCGCCGCCTCGCAGCCGCCGCTTCAGCAAGGACGGGCCCTGGGGCTCCGCCTCCGTCGTCACCACCAGGGTGGCTCGGCGCACGACCTCCTCGCGAGCCCGCTGGGCCATCGCGTCGTCCGGCACCCGCGCCAACCTCACGCGGTACAGGCGTCCCGCCGAGGCCAGCTCTCCCCGCCCCATCGCCGTCGACAGGAAGCGCTCATGCTCGGGCCACTCCTCCCACCGCGCCGCCAGGGCGCGCCACGCGTCCATCAGCTCCGCCGAGGGCGTGTGGTCCTCGGCCACGAAGTTGGCGTAGACCAACCCGCACTGGGAACAGGACACCGCCGTCGGCCGCCGCACCGAGACACACTTGGGGCAGTGGCCCGCGGGCGGAGTGAAGAGGACCTCATCGTCCGGGGCAGCGTGGGGCGTGGCCCCCCGCACCATCCGCAGGGGCGCGACACTCGCGCGCTCGGGGGAGGGCGCCGTGAGGGTGTCCACGGGCGCACGCGGGGGGCTCGTGCCTTCACCCGACGCAGACACCCTGGCGGCCGCATGCGCGGCGGGAATCGAGGCGCCACCGGACACCGCCACCTGCGCGGGGCCCGAGACACCACTCGACACCGCCGTCTGCGCGGGGCTCGCGCTCTCGCCCGTGGCCCGCACCGACGTGCGCGCGCGGCTCTCCGCCCCGCACCGCTGACACGTCACCACCAGGACAGCGGCCTCCACCCGGAAGGACTCCAGGGGGATGAGCCGCTCACAGGCTTCGCACTGGAACTTCATGACACCACCTGACGCAGCGGCACGGGCATCGCGCAGCCGATGAGGGCCAAGAGGCACAGCGCACAGATGAGCTTGCGAGAAGGACTGAGCGGCGCCCCCGGCTCCATCACCTCCGGGTGCCCGAAGCCCACCACCTTGCTCGTCACCAGGAGCCACAGCCCCCACGACGCGGTGACGAACAGCGTGAGGAACAACAGCAGCGCGGCCATCCCCCGCCCCACCCAGTGCGCGTGACGACCCAGCAGCGCGAAGGCCAGGTGCCCCCCGTCCAGCTGCCCTATCGGCATCAGGTTGAGCAGCGTGACGAGCAGTCCGAACCAGCCCGCGATGACCACGGGATGCACCAACACATCCTTCCCCTCCGGCACGGGCCCCAGCGCCAGCCACGTCAGCCCCTTCATCAGCAGGCTGTCACCGAACACCGTCTGGACCCCCTGGAAGGTCTCCTCCGGCGCGGGCGGCGCGTGTGTCACCTTCGCCATCACCCAGGTGAAGAGCTCCCGGCCGTAGACCCACAGGGAGGACTCACCGGGGAACTGGGACGGCACCGTCGGCGCGTCCACCACCGTGGAGTGCGACAGCCCCCAGAAGAGGATGGGCAGCGCCACCACCAGTCCCGCCAGCGGTCCCGCCGCGCCAATGTCCACCAGCGCGTTGCGGCTGGGGATGCGGTCACGGATGCGGATGACCGCGCCCAACGTGCCGACACCCAACACGGGCAAGGGGATGAAGTAGGGCAGCGAGGTGTCCACCCGGTGGATGCGCGCCAGCACGTAGTGGCCCATCTCGTGGGAGCCCAGGATGGCCAGCAGCGACAGGCTGAACGACAGCGCCCGCGAGGCCGCCTCCGGTGAAATCTCCCCGGGGGAGTAGGGCCGCTGGAAGTGGAAGTAGAGCAGGTACGACGTGAACGTCGTCACCACCGTCAGCAGCAACAACAACAGGTGAAGCCAGTACCGGGGTGCGGGACGCGCGGCGGGGACCATGTCCATTCAGGAGCCTCGTGCTGGGGCTAGCAAGGCGAGATGGGCATTGCAACGCGGGCACGCAGTCCCGACGGACACACAGTGTGTCCGGACGGACCTTGACATGGAGTCGACATCTGGTACGAACGCCGCCGCTTGAGGTCTCAATCGAACGGTCAAGAGCCCTTCGGGGAGCTTGACCACCGTACAAGCAACATCCAGAGGGGAAAACCATGAAGAAGCTCATCCTGTCGGCCGTTGCCGCGTCCAGCCTCATCGGCTGCACCAGCGTCGAGAGCGCCGTTGTCTCCGGTAACGAGATCGCCGCCAACGGTGAGGCCGTGGCCGTCATCCAGACCAACGCGCTGGGCCTGACCGCCATCTTCCACATCATCGACATCGTCCAGAGCGACCTGGACACCGTCGTCAACAAGCTCCTGATCGCCGAGGCCAAGGCCATGGGCGCGTCGAAGGTCGACCTGAAGGGCGCGGCCACCACGCCCCGTCACGGCATCTACGCGCTGTTCGGCACCATCATCGGCGTGACCTCCTCCACGGCCACCGGCGTGGCGGTGAAGTAGTCGAGCTGCCGGCCCACACGGCGGCAACTTTTGGGAGGCCCCCCTGGCGACAGGTGGGCCTCCTTGCTTTTCAGCCCTCCTCCTGCCCCACTCCCGCCCCATGTCCCTTCGCGTCTTCGTCTCCTGTCTCGCGCTCACCCTGTCCGGCTGCACCCGCAAGTCGGATGACACCGCGGAGCTGTCCGCGAAGGTGAAGCAGCGACTCGTGGAGCGCGACACGAAGCTGGGCGGCTACCACATCGCCGGCACGGTGAAGGACGAGGGCCTGGACGCCGTCCCCTTCTCCTTCCAGTACCGCGCCCCCCAGCGCATGCGCGGCACGCTGGGCGCCCCCGCCTCCCGCATCTTCGCGTGGGATGGAACCCACCTGTTCGAGCAACTCGATGGCGAGAAGCGCTTCACGACCTTCAAGTCGGAGCTGCCCCCCGCCAAGCTCGCGGGCTTCCTCACCGAGACCTTCGGGGTCTTCACGCCGGAGGGCTTCCGCGCGCCGCTGGTGTCCCGAGGCGCCACCCTCCGCCGCACCCGGCACGCCCGCGCCCCCGAGGCCGTGGAGCTGTCGCTGACGCTGGGCGAGGAGGCCGGAGGCGTGGCGCTGGTGTACGTGCTGCGCTGGCCCGGGCTGGACTTCCTGGAGAAGCGCACGCGCGCGCCGGATGGAACGGAGGCGGAGGTGCGCATGGACGAGGAGCAGTGCGACGAAGCCCTGGGCTTGTGCGTGCCCAAGCGCCTCACCCGTTGGCTGGGGGGCCGCAAGGTGGGCGAGACCGTGCTCTCTCGTGTGGACCTGGCGAGCCCGCCGCCCAACGACGCCTTCACCCTCGTCGCGCCCGAGGGCTACGATGTGCAGACGCGAACACTCGTGGAGTCGGCCGCCCAGAACCCACCCTCGGGTGGTTGACCGACACCCGAGCCGTCCCCACTTTCGCCCCGGAGGCGCGCGATGGTGGAGAACGTCATCTTCGACGTGGACGGCACGCTGGTGGACTCGGTGGACGAGCACGCCGAGGCCTGGCGGCGCGCGTTCCTGCACTTCGGCCGGGACATCCCCTTCGCGCATGTGCGCAGCCAGATAGGCAAGGGCGCCGACCAGCTCATCCCCATCTTCTTCAACGACGAGGAGCTGGAGCGCTTCGGCAAGGAGCTGGAGGAGTACCGCTCCACCCTCTTCCTGCGGGAGTTCCTCCCCAAGGTGCGCCCGCTTCCTCGTGTGAGGGAGCTGTTCCAGCGGCTGCGCCAGAAGGGCCGGCGCGTGGTCCTGGCCTCCAGCGCGCAGGATGAGGAGCTCAAGCACTACGTGCGCCTGTGCAACATCGAGGGCCTGTTCGAGGCGCGGACCTCCAAGGAGGACGTGGCGGCGAGCAAGCCTCAGCCGGACATCTTCGAGGCGGCGCTCGCTCGGCTGGGGAAGCCCGAGACGACGGTGACGGTGGTGGTGGGCGACTCGCCGCACGACGCGTTGGCCGCCAGCAAGCTGGGGTTGTCCACGGTGGGAGTGCTGTCGGGAGGCTTCTCCGCCGAGGACCTGCGCGCGGCCGGATGCCGTGCCCTGGTGAAGGACCCCGCGGAGCTGTTGCGGTTGGAGGAGGAGTCCTCCGCGGACTGGCCGTGGAATGGGCCGGGCGCGGTCGCCGTGAGCAAGGACGACGAGCCCCGCTGAGCGACACGCCTTTCGCCCCACCCCTTGAAGGGATGGGGCGGAAGAGCGCTTCTGCTACCTGCGCGAACTTCCCCGGCTGCGAACACCCGCGCGCCCACGTGAGCCCGCGCCGCGCCTGACGGTGCTGGTTCGACGTGGGGTGCGTGCGGTGCCTCGGGAGCGGACGCTCGTGGAGGTCTTCCGCGCGGTGGCCCTGCGGCCCGCGGTTCCGCTCCTCGCGGTGGTCTTGGTGCCGGAGCGCACGGCCCGCGTGGGCCGGCGAGTCCGGGAGACACGCTTCGCGGCGGTCCGCGTGGGTCGGCGAGTCCTCGCGACACGCTTCGCGGCGGTCCGGGAGCCTGCACGCGTGGGCCGACGCGTCCGGGAGACACGCTTCGCGGTGACGCGCCTGCCGGCCTTTCGCGCGGTCTTCTTCGCGGCGACACGGGCCTTCAGCCTTCGGCGCGCAGACTTCGCCTGGCGCTTCTTCTTGAACCCACCTCCGGTGACCTTGTTCACCGTGGCCCAGGCGCGAGCCTCCGCTGTCTTCTCGGACGTGCCTCGGTTCTCGTAACCCTTCTCGATGTGACGGGCCATCCGCTTCTGCTTCGCCGTGTATTTCGCCTTGCTTCCTCTCGCCATGCATCCACCTCCAGGTCCTGTACTTCGCCGGCCAGGAGCCGGCCGTGCCTGGAAGGTGCGCAGCCCCACTGTCGCGGGGAAGGGGTGCGGCCGCCACCTCTGTCCACCGCGGCGTCACTCCGCATCTCCGCACCGTGCGCACATCGAGCGCGCACCACACGACGATGGCTCGAGAGCACGTGGTTCGAACGCGATACCTGGCATCCGAGGCGGCACGAGCAAGAGCCATCCTCGATGCACGCGCGCGGACCGGGCGTCGTGACGGATGCGCGGGCCCGCTGACGTGCCCCGCGAGCACGTTCGACGAGCGCAACACAAGGTGGGCGACGCGAGGGGAGCCGCAGGACACCCGCGCATCCTGCGTCGCTTCCTCCTCGTGGATATCACTGACGCCCGGCATGGCCGGCGACTGCGCACCGGCTGAACGCCGCCCGCGACGATGGCCGCACACACACGTCCGCGGTCCCCCGACGATGCGCGGAGCCCTCGCCCCCCAGGCTCCCCTCCGAGCACGAGGTGACGGTGTCCCTCGCCCCGAGGTCCCCTGGTCCTTGGAGCTCCGAATGCTCACCCTCTCTGTCACGCCACAAGGAGGAGGCCCCCTGGAACCCGCGCTCATCGAGCTCCCCCGAGAACGCGCCGTGGCCCCTGGGACCGCGGCGCTCGTGGTCAATACGCATTCCCGCCTGGGCCGGGAAGCCTTCAGCCTCGCGAGAAACGCCCTCGCCGCCCGAGGTGTCACCCTCACGGAGAGCCACGCGCTGTCACGAAGCCGACGGCTGCGTCACGTGCTGGAACAACTCCTCGAGCGAGGCACCCGCCGCATCCTCATCGGCGGCGGTGACGGAACCCTCAGCGGCGCCGTGGCCCACCTCCTGGGCCGGGACGTGACGCTCGGCGTGCTCCCGCTCGGCACCGGCAATGACTTCGCGCGCACACTCGGCATCCCTCCCGACCTGGAGGCCGCGTGCGACGTCATCGCCCGCGGGCACACCGCGCGCGTGGACGTGGGACTCGCCAACGGACGCCCCTTCCTCAACGCCGCCAGCCTGGGCCTCACCGCGGGAATCGCCCGACGCCTCACGAAGGGACTCAAGCAACGCCTGGGCAAGCTCGCCTATCCCATGGCCGCCGCCGCCGAGGCCCGCGAGCTGCGCCCCTTCCGCGTCCGCGTGAAAGCCGACTCGCAGGAGCTCGAGCTGGACGTGCTCCAGCTCGTAGTGGGCAACGGCCTGTACCACGGCGCCGGCAACATGGTGGACCCCGACGCCCGGCTCGACGACCGCCGGCTGCACGTCTACGCCGTCGCCGCCCCCTCCTCGAGCTCCGGCCGCGAGGGCACCGGCCTGGGCCAGCTCCAGGACCTGGCCACACTCGCACGCGTCGCCCTGTCGACGCGCACCGGCGACCACGTGGAGAACCCCTCCGTCACCTCGCTGCACGCCTCACGGCTCTACGTGGAGGCCACACCCGCGCGAGAGGTCAACGCGGACGGAGAGCTCATCGGCCGCACGCCCATGCACTTCGAGGTCGCCCCCGCGGCGCTGCGCGTCTACGCGCCCGCGCCCACGTGAGCGGAACCCGCTACACCTTCTCCAGCACGCGCGAGAGCACCTGCGCGGTGAAGTTCACCAACGGAATCACGCGGCGGTAGTCCATGCGCGTGGGGCCGATGACGCCCACCGTGCCCAGCACCTGCTCCTGATTGCCGTAGGGGCTGGCGATGACGGAGACCTCACCGCCCGCGCAGAAGTTGCTCTCCGCGCCGATGAAGATCTGCATCTCGTTCGCGCGCTGCACCCGGTCCAGCAGCGTCAGCAGGCGGTGCTTCTCGTCCAGCGCCTTGAAGAGCGCGCGCATGCGCTCCACGTCCGCGAACTCCGGCTGCTCCAGGAACGAGCCCGTGCCCTGGATGAGCACCCGCTCCGTGGTGGGCAGGTCCGTGGCCGCCGCGCCCAGCTTGAGCGCCTTCGCCGTCAGCGCGTTGTAGAGCGCCTGCTCCTGGTCCATCTCCGCGCGGATGCGCTCGCGCGCCTCCTCCAGCGGGACTTCGCAGAGCAGCTCCGACAGGTAGTTGCTCGCCCGCATCAGCTCGTCGGAGGTGATGGGGAAGTCCACCGTGATGGCCTTGTTGTGCACCTGGCCGCTCTGCCCCACCAGGATGGCCAGCACCCGGTCCTCGCGCAGGCGGACGAACTCGATGCGACGGAACACCGCCGAGTCCGGCCGAGGCGTCACCACCACGCCCGCATGCCGCGTCAGCGAGTGGAGGATGCGGCTGGCCTCGCCCAGCACCTCCTCCAGGTTCGTGTCGTGGAAGAGGCCCGCGTGGATGAGCTCGCGGTCTCGCGGCGGCGGCTCCTTCAGCTTCACGAGGGTGTCCACGTAGAAGCGGTAACCCGCGTCGGTGGGAACCCGGCCCGCGGAGGTGTGCGGCTTCTCCAGGAAGCCCAGCTCCTCCAGGTCCGCCAGCACGTTGCGCATGGTGGCCGAGGAGACGTCGAAGCCAGGGCGGCGAGCGAGCTGCTGGCTCCCCACCGGGCCCCCGGTGGAGATGTACTCCTGCACCACCGCCCGCAGGACTTCCTTCTCGCGTTCACCCAGCTCTTCGGACATCCAGGCGCTCTCACTCTGGAGCAAGCGGCGCCCCAAGCTGCCGCGCGCGCTCCACGAACCCCAAGTCTAAGAAAGCGCGTCCATGCGTTCAATCCACACGGTCTCATCTCCGACCAGGCGTGCGTTCGCACTGTACCGCTCGGCTGATTCCTCGACTGTGGGGTATGGCAATGCGCACATGGCCCACGGGGAGGACGGGCGCTAATAGCCGCGCACCGTGTCCGCCTCGACCATCTCCTCGACCCCTCCCGCCGTCGTCCCACCTGACAGTGACGCACTCCAGGCGAGCGCCCAGCGCGGCCGAATCCTCCTGTGCCTGGTGACCCTGTACCTCGTGTGGGGCTCCACCTACCTGGGCATCCGCTTCGTACTCCAGGGAGGAATGCCGCCGTTCCTCACCGCGGGCGCGCGCTTCCTGACGGCGGGCGCGCTGTTGTTCGGCGCGCTGTGGCTCAAGGGCGCACCGGTGCCCACCGCGAAGCAGTGGGGTGCGTGCGCGGTGGTGGGGGCGATGTTGCTGGGCGTGGGCAATGGCGGGGTGGTGTACGGGCAGCAGACGGTGTCCTCGGGCGTGGCGGCGCTGGTGGTGGGCAGCCTGCCCATGTGGTCCGCGTTGTTTGGCGGACTGTTCGGCCAGTGGCCCGGGAAGCTGGAGCGCTGGGGGCTGGCGCTGGGCTTCGGCGGCATCATCCTGCTCAACCTCGGCACCGAGCTGGGGGGCCGGGTGCTCCCCATGGTGATGTTGATCGTCGCGCCGATGAGCTGGGCGCTGGGCTCCGTGCTGGGCCGTCGCATGTCTCTGCCCAAGGGGCTGATGGCGCCCGCCGCGCAGATGCTGTGCGGTGGGGTGCTGATGCTGGCCTTCGGCCTGCTGCGCGGCGAGCACTTCACCGCCATGCCGGAGCCTCGCGCGCTGGGGGCCTTCGCGTACCTGGTCACCTTCGGCTCGCTCCTGGGCTACAGCGCGTATGCCTACCTGATGCGGCACGCCAGCCCCTCGCTGGCCACCAGCTACGCGTACGTCAACCCGGTGGTGGCGGTGCTCCTGGGCGTCGTCTTCGCGGGCGAGACGATGAGCCCCATGGCCTGGGTCGCCATGGCCGCGATTCTCAGCGCCGTCGTGCTGCTGACACGCAAGCGCTGAAACACGCGGCGGCCCGACACGAAGGGGCGCCATTCGCGGACAGGCCGTCCTCGGGGACCACACGTGCCGTGTCAACCCGGGGGCGAAGCGGCAGACGGTGCTTGACGCTGGTGCCCACCCTGGCTGTTTAACGGGGGCATGGAATTCGTCCGCGCCCTCTGTGTCGCGTGGTTGCTGGTGGCGGGGCTCGCCACGGCCGCCACCCCGGTCATCCAGGTGCCCGAGGGCGGCGCCGGTGTCCCCGTCATCACCAAGGGCATCGTCTGTGGCCCGCTGCGCCCGGGCTGGACGCTGGCCTCCGACGGCCGCACCCTGCGCCCGCCCCCCCGCGTGGAGCAGGACGACGCGCGCGTCCAGGAGCTGAAGGTCGCCGCCACCGCCGCGCAGTGCGAGACGACCGAGGAGCGCGTCACCGTCATCGCCACGGGCACCTTCCCCCGCGTGGACGCGTCCGGCACCAACTTCTTCCCGGACGACGGCCGCGTGGAGCTGCGCGGCGTGGGCCTGGACCACGTGGGCATCTACTGGAGCGGCACGCCGCGCAACGAGGCCGATGCGAAGCTCATGGAGGGACAGGACGTCTGCCTCGCGCCCTCCGCGGAGAAGGGCACCGCGAGCTGCACCGTGCCCGTGGCGAGAGGGCTCCCCACCGACGCGGCGCTCTACTGGACCCCGCCGCACGGCCGGCAGGGGCGCGACGTCACCACGTACGACGTCTCCGGCAACGTGGTGGAGCTGGAGACGTTCCGCCTGCGTCCCGGGCGCACCATCCTCACCCAGCCCCTCATCCAGTCGGGCGGCGTGGACGTGTCGCGAGGGCCGGGCTCCGTCGCGCTGAGCCACTCGGAGGCGGTGTCCTCCGTGGACTGCGGCCCCGTGCGCTGCGAGGTCAACGAAGGCGCCGTGTCGCTGCGCAACGTGCCGGGCGTGGACGTGAGCGTGACGCTGAAGCTGCGCCTGTCGCCGCGCATCTACTTCCTGCGCGGCGAGGCGCTGGAGCAGGTCATCCAGGAGACGCTCCCCGTCCTCGCCTGTCCCCTCTTCGCCGTGGACGGCACGGTGCTGCGCGACGCGGAGAACGCGGCCATGGTGGTGCGGCTGGACTCCTCCTGTCAGCACGACCCGCGCAAGCTCCTGTGGTTGATGAACGACCAGCGCGCGCGCGTGGAGCGCGTGGTGAAGGCGCCCGACGGCGTCTACGTGCTGCTGCGCACGGGCGGCACTTCGGAGCAACAAGTCACCGTGAGCGCGCAGACCTCCCGCGTCGAGGGCTCCGTCGTCGCGTCGGACACGACGAAGACGCTGCCCCTGCCGGTGCCTCGCGCGTCGCTGGAGCTGGCGAGTGAAGGGGCCATCGACTTCATCCCCATCAACCGCCCCGCGGAGCTGCACGTGGCGTCCAGCGGAGAGCAGGGCCGCTTCGTGCCTCGGCCGGTGGCGGGGGCCTACAGCGTCACCACGCGCGACGGCACGACGTACATCCAGGGCGAGCCCACCGCGGGCGGCTTCGTGGCCCTGCGCTTCGGCTATCAGCTCCCCACGCTGCCCGGAGAGCTGGCCACCGCGGACCTCTTCATCGTCAACGAGCGGGTGCAGCGCTCGGTGCGCGAGGCCAGCGTGCCCATCCGCGTGGAGAACGTGGTGGAGCTGGTGTGCGCGGACAAGGAGGGCAAGGACCAGGTGCTGGAGCCCAGCCGTCCGCACCGCGTCGCCTATGCGATGCGCAACTCGTGTCGGGTCATCATCCACCGCGAGCGGCTCAAGCCCGAGCAGGGCACGCAGGAAATCGTGCTGCGCATCGACGTCACCAAGCCGGATGGCTCGGCGCGGGGCGAGAGCCGCGTGGAGCAGCGCATGCTGCTGCGGCCCCAAGGCGAGGCGCGCGTCATCCCCGTCCCGGGGCAGCTGGGCCAGTACGACCGCATCCTCGTCCAGGTCTCCCTGGTCGCGGACGAGTCGCGCTACGCGCTGAGCACCACGGACCGCTCGGGGCTTCCCTCCGCGCAGTGGACGGCCATCGTCAGCGGCGGGCGCTTCCGCCTCTACACGACGGCGACGATTCCCGCGGGCCTCTACCGCGCGACGGAGCCCAGCGGACAGCTCATCCTCAACTTCGGCGTGGTGTCGCGCCTGGCCCTGCTCAACAACGAAGGCCAGGAGCGGCTGCTCGGCATCGAGATGGGCTTGATGGGCATGGGCCTCATCCCGCAGTCCGGAGACATCGAGTTCCCTCCGACGCTCGCGGTGGTGATGGGCCTGAGCTTGCGAGTGCCCATCGGCCCCGGCGCCGCGGTGGGCGCGCAGGCGTGGGTGGCGCGCGAGTTCCGCGACGACATCACCCGCCGCTCCGACGGCTCCGTCGTCCCGTCCAGCCGCTGGTCCTTCATCTTCGGACCGAGCATCTCCGTGGGCAACGTGGGCTTCAACCTCTGACGAAGCCCGCGCCGCGCGACGGGGGTCAGCTCGCGGTGCGGGTGCCGTGCGCGTGGTGCACGCTGACGCTGGAGGGCTCCGTCTCCCGGGGCAGCCACACGTTGAACGTGGAGCCCTGCCCCGGCACGCCGGGGGACTCCACCCAGATGCGGCCGCCGTGCTGCTCGACGATGCCCTGGCTGATGGTGAGCCCCAGGCCCAGCCCGCCGTACTTGCTGCCGTGCGCGCGGCCGAAGCGCTCGAAGATGAGGGCCTGCTTGTCCTTGGGAATCCCCACGCCGCTGTCCTTCACGGACAGGTGCACGCCTTCCTTCCCCTCGCGGCTCAGGCGCACCAGCACCGCTCCACCCTCGGGGGAGTAGCGGATGGCGTTGGACAGGAGATTCGTCAGCACCTGGTCCAGCCGTCCCCGGTCCCACGTCCCCTCCAGGTGCTCCGGTGCCTCCACCTGGATTTCGTGCCCCTGTGACAGCACCGCCATCCGGTCTCGCGTCTCCTGCACCAACTGGCCCAGGTCGAAGGTCTCCAGCTCCAGCGACAGCCGGCCCGCCTGCAGCCGGCTGATGTCCAGCAGGTCCTCCACCAGCTTGGCCATCCGGTCGATCTGCCGGTTGATGATCTTCAGCGACTTGCCCGGGCCCGCCTCCGTCTCGCCGCCCAGCTTCAGGAGCGCCAGGTGCGCGTGGCCCTTGGCCGCCGCCAGCGGCGTGCGCAGCTCGTGGCTCGCCGCCGCGAGGAACGCATCCTTCGCGTCGCTGGCCAGCCGCAGCGCCGTCTCCGCGCGCTGGCGCTCGGTGATGTCGCGCGCCACGGAGATGAACCGCCCGGGTCCCTCCTCCGCCGCCACGAACTGGAGCACCACCTCCACGGGCACCTCGGTGCCGTCCCGGCGCCGGTGCGTCGTCGAGTACGTCTGGCTGGGCAGCGTGCCGCTCACCAGCGGCGCGAGCAGCTTGCGGAAGCCCGCCTCGTCGAAGGCGCTCTCCACCTCCAGCACCGACAGCCCCACCAGCTCATCCGTGCTGCTGGCCAGCTGCTTCGCCGCGCCCGCGTTGGCGTACGTCAGCGTGAGCGAGTCCGGGGAGAACATCAGGACGCAGTCCAGCGTCGCGTCCAGCGTCATCTTGAAGCGGCCCAGCGCCTCCTCCGCGCGGCGCTTGTCGTCGATGTCCGTGGCGATGGCAATCCACCCCACCACGTGGCCCGTCTCGTCGCGCTCCGGCACCGCGCGCGCCAGGTGCCAGCGATACACCCCGTCGAACCGGCGCAGGCGGAACTCGCGCTCCACGCGCTGGCTGGAGCGCACCGCCAGCTCCCACGCCACGCGCATCTCCTCCCGGTCCACCGGGTGCACGAACTCCAGGAACGTGGACAGCGACAGCGGCTGCTCCTCGTGGATGCCCGTGTAGTCGCGCCCCGCCCGGTTCGCGTAGGTGAACGAGCCGTCCGCGCGCGCCGCCCACATCATCTCCGGCAGCGACTCCGTGAGCCGCCGGTAGCGCAGCTCGCTCTGTCGCTCCAGCGCCTCCCTGTCCCTCTGCCGCAGGAGCGCCGCCTGCCGCTGGATTTGTTGTTCCTTGAGGAACAAATCCACGAAGACGCTGACCTTCGAGCGGAGGATTTCAGGGTCGAACGGCTTGAGCAGGTAGTCCACCGCGCCGTGCGCATAGCCCTTGAAGATGTGGGCCGCGTCGCGGCTGAGCGCGGTGAGGAAGATGATGGGGATGGTGCGCGTGCGCTCGCGCTGCTTGATGAGCGTGGCCGTCTGGAAGCCATCCAGGCCCGGCATCTGCACGTCCATCAGGATGACGGCAAAGTCCCGCTGGAGCAGGAACTTGAGCGCTTCCTCGCCGCTGGTCGCCTTGACCAGCTCCTGCCCCAGCGGCTCGAGGATGGCCTCCAGCGCCAGCAGGTTGGACGGGTGGTCGTCCACCATCAGGATGCTGGCCCGAGGACGGCTGGCCCCTTCCAGGGGGCGTTCGGCGGAGTTGTGTTCGCTAGGCGTCATTGAAATAGGAGCACGGTATGCCCAGAGCGTTCACTGACTGGACAGGCTAGGCGCGGCGCGTGCCGGTCCCAAGCCCGGCGAGGTGGAGTCGTGCGCTAACCATCATTCAACCCCTTCAGGCCGCCACCCAGAGACGGATGAGTTCCAAAAGCTTGTCCGTATCCACGGGCTTCGGCAGGTAGTCACTGGCTCCCGCGGCCATGCACTTCTCCCGGTCGTCCTTCAGGGCCTTCGCCGTCACGGCGATGATGGGCAGGCTCGCATACCGGGCGTCCTTCCGGATGGCCCGCATGGTCTCATAGCCGTCCATCTCCGGCATCATCACGTCCATCAACACCACATCCACGTCACGGTGGTGTTCGAGCGTCTCGATGGCCGCCCGCCCGTTCTCCGCGAACACCACCTGCATGCCGTGATTCTCCAACACGCTGGTGAGGGCAAAGATGTTGCGCATGTCGTCATCCACGACGAGCACCTTCTTGCCCACCAGCTCCGCCGCCTGCTCGCTCCGCTGGGCCAGGGCCGCCCGAGCACGGGGCGGCAGGTTCTGGTCCAGCCGGTGCAGGAACAGCGCGGTGTCGCTCAGCAACTGTTCGGGGCTCTTCGTTCCGCTCTTGAGGATGACGCTGCCGGTGTAGCGCCTGAGGCGCACCTCGTCCTTCGCGGTCAGCTCCTTCCCCGTGTAGATGACGATGGGGAGGTCCCTGAACCGCTGCTGGGTCTTGACCTCCTCCACCAGCTTGATGCCGTCCATGTCCGGCAGCAGCAGGTCGATGACCAGGCAGTCGTACTCGCCCTCCTCCAGCTTCTGGAGGACCTCCTGGCCGGTGGCCACGGCCGTCACCTGCACGTCGCCGCCGTCCGCCAGCAGGCTGACCAGGCTGGAGCGCTGGACGTCGTCGTCCTCCACCAGCAGCAGGCGGCGCTCCGTGCGCTCCAGGAACTTCGCCAGCTGGCTGAAGACGCGCTCCAGGCCCTCCTTGCTCACGGGCTTGGTGAGGTAGCCGAAGGCGCCCTGCGCGTTGCCCAGGTGCTTGTCCATCACGCTGATGATGTGCACCGGGATGTGGCGCGTGCGCACGTTGCGCTTGAGGCGGTCCAGCACGCTCCAACCGTCCACCACGGGCAGCTGGATGTCGAGCGTCACCGCGTGCGGCTGGAACTCATTCGCCATGGACAGGCCGGTGTCCCCGCGCGTGGCGACCAGGGCCTTGAAGCCCTTCTCGCGCGCGAGCTGCACCATGATGCGGGCGAACTTCAGGTCGTCCTCGATGATGAGCAGGACGCGGTCGCCCTCCCGGATGTGCTCGCGGTCATCCTCCACCGCGAGCGGCGGGAGCAGTGACTCCATGGGCGGAGGCAGCGCCGCGTCCAGCACGTGGCCGCTCTCCGACGGCGACGGTCCCATCGGCACGGGCGGAGGCGTCGGCGTGGAGGCCGGAGTCTCCGAGGGCGACGAGGACAGGGGCGGCAGCGGAGACGGCAGCACCGGGGCGTCGTCGTCGGGGGCCACGTACTCGGGCGGCAGGTAGAGGGTGAAGACGCTGCCCTTGCGCGGCTCGCTGTAGACGTGGATTTCGCCGCCCAGGAGCTTGGCGATCTCCCGGCTGATGGACAGGCCCAGGCCGGTGCCGCCGTACTTGCGCGCGGTGGAGCCGTCGGCCTGCTGGAACGCCTCGAAGATGAGGCGCTGCTTGTCCTTGGCGATGCCGATGCCCGTGTCCACCACCGAGAAGGCGATGACGTGGCGCGAGCGCTTGAGCACCTCGTGCTCCAGCTTCGTGCCCGGGTCGGCCAGCTTCACCGTCATCCGCACGCTGCCCTCGTCCGTGAACTTGAAGGCGTTGGACAGGAGGTTCTTGAGCACCTGCTGCAGCCGCTGCGGGTCCGTGCGGATGGAGTACGGCGTGCCCGGCGCCACCTCCACGGTGAAGGCCAGGCCCTTCTGCTCCGCCACGGGACGGAAGCCCCGGTCGATGAACTGGTTGAGCTCCGTGAGGACGATGTCCCGAGGCTCCACCTGCATCTTCCCGGCCTCCACCTTGGAGAGGTCCAGGATTTCGTTGATGAGGGTGAGCAGGTCTCCGCCGGAGGCATAGATGGTGTTCGCGTACTCCACCTGCTTGGTGCTGAGGTTGCCGTCCTTGTTGTCCGACAGGAGCTTGGCGAGGATGAGCAGGCTGTTGAGCGGCGTGCGCAGCTCGTGGCTCATGTTGGCCAGGAACTCGCTCTTGTAGCGGGAGATGACGGTGAGCTGCTCGGCCTTCTCCTCCAGGCTGACGCGGGCGCGCTCCACCTCGTTGTTCTTCTCCTCGACGCGGCGGTTCTGCTCCTCCAGGAGCTTGGCCTTCTCCTCCAGCTCGGTGTTGCTGCGCTTGAGCGCGTCCTGCTGCTGGGTGAGCTCCTTGGACTGGCTCTGCAGCTCCTGGGTGAGCCCCTGCGACTGCTGCAGGAGCTGCTCGGTGCGCATGTTCGCCGTAATCATGTTCAGGACCACGCCGATGCTCTCGGTGAGCTGGTCCAGGAAGATTTGATGGATGGCGCTGAAGGTGTGGAACGAGGCCAGCTCGATGATGGCCTTGACCTCGCCCTCGAAGAGCACGGGCAGGACGATGATGTTGAGCGGCGCGGACTCCCCCAGGCCGGAGGAGATGGTGATGTAGTCCGCGGGCACGTGGGTGAGCAGGATGGTCTTGCGCTCCAGCGCGCACTGCCCCACCAGGCCCTCGCCCATGCGGAACCGGTTGGCGATGTGCTTGCGCTCCCGGTACGCGTAGGTGCTGGTCAGCTTGAGCACCGGCGTGCCGCCGTCGGTGTCCAGCAGGAAGAAGGCGCCGTGGTGCGCGGAGACCAGCGGCGTCAGCTCGCTCATGATGAGGCGGCTGACGGCGTCCAGGCTCTTCTGGCCCTGCATCATCCCGCTGAACTTCGCCAGGTTCGTCTTGAGCCAGTCCTGCTCCTGGTTCTTCTGCGTCGTCTCACGCAGGTTGACGATCATCTGGTTGATGTTGTCCTTCAGCGCGGCGACCTCGCCCTCCGCGACGACGGTGATGCTGCGGGTCAGGTCCCCCTTCGTCACCGCGGTGGCCACGTCGGAGATGGCGCGCAGCTGGCTCGTCAGCGTTCCGGCGAGCTGGTTCACGTTGTCGGTGAGCTGCCGCCACGTGCCGCGAGCACCCGGCACACGCGCCTGGCCGCCCAGCTTCCCTTCGATGCCGACTTCGCGGGCCACGGTGGACACCTGCTCGGCGAAGGTGCCCAGCGTGTCCGTCATGTTGTTGATGGTGTCGGCGAGCGCGGCGACTTCGCCCTTCGCGTCGACGATGAGCTTCTGGGTGAGGTCGCCGTTGGCCACCGCCGTCACCACGCGGACGATGCCGCGCACCTGCGTGGTGAGGTTGGAGGCCATGAAGTTCACGTTGTCCGTGAGGTCCTTCCACGTGCCCGCCACCCCGGGCACGCGGGCCTGTCCGCCCAGCTTCCCCTCGACGCCCACCTCGCGGGCGACGGTGGACACCTGCTCGGCGAAGGTGCCCAGCGTGTCCGTCATGTTGTTGATGGTCTCCGCGAGCGCGGCGACCTCGCCCTTGGCCTCCACGACGAGCTTCTGTCGCAGGTCCCCGTTGGCGACCGCCGTCACGACCTTGACGATGCCGCGCACCTGCGTCGTCAGGTTGCGGGCCATGAAGTTCACGTTGTCCGTGAGGTCCTTCCACACGCCGGACACGCCGCGCACCTCGGCCTGGCCTCCCAGCTTGCCCTCGGTGCCGACCTCGCGCGCGACGCGCGTCACCTCGGAGGCGAACGAGTTGAGCTGGTCCACCATGATGTTGATGGTGTCCTTCAGCTCCAGGATTTCGCCCTTGGCGTCGACGGTGATCTTCTTCGACAAGTCACCATTGGCGACGGCCGTGGTCACCAGCGCGATGTTGCGCACCTGCGCGGTGAGGTTGGAGGCCATGCTGTTCACGTTGTCCGTGAGGTCCTTCCACGTGCCGGCCACTCCCGGCACCGCGGCCTGACCGCCCAGCTTTCCATCCGTGCCCACCTCCTTCGCGACGCGCGTCACCTCGGCGGCGAAGGCGCGGAGCTGGTCCACCATCGTGTTGATGGTGTCCTTGAGCTCCAGGATTTCGCCTCGGGCCTCGACGGAGATCTTCTGCGACAGGTCTCCGTTCGCGACGGCCGTCGTCACCTTCGCGATGTTGCGCACCTGGTCCGTGAGGTTGTCGGCGAGGACGTTCACGTTGTCGGTGAGGTCCTTCCACACGCCCGCGACACCGGGCACCGCGGCCTGGCCACCCAGCTTGCCCTCGGTGCCGACCTCCTTCGCGACGCGCGTCACTTCCGAAGCGAAGCCTCGGAGCTGGTCCACCATCGTGTTGATGGTGTTCTTGAGCTCCAGCACCTCGCCCTTCACGGAGACGGTGATCTTCTGCGACAGGTCTCCGTTCGCGACGGCCGTCGTCACCTTGGCGATGTTTCGCACCTGGTCCGTGAGGTTTCCGGCGAGGACGTTCACGTTGTCCGTGAGGTCCTTCCACACGCCGGACACCCCGCGCACCTCGGCCTGGCCCCCCAGCTTGCCCTCGGTGCCGACCTCCTTCGCGACGCGCGTCACTTCCGACGCGAAGCCTCGGAGCTGGTCCACCATCGTGTTGATGGTGCTCTTGAGCTCCAGCACCTCGCCCTTGGCGTCGACGGTGATCTTCTTCGACAGGTCTCCGTTCGCGACCGCCGTCGTCACCTCGGCGATGTTACGCACCTGCGCGGTGAGGTTGTTCGCGAGCAGGTTCACGTTGTTCGTGAGGTCCTTCCACGTGCCCGCGACACCCGGCACCTCCGCCTGGGCGCCCAGCTTTCCTTCCACGCCCACCGTGCGCGCCACGTCCGTCACCTGCTGCGCGAAGATGGACAAGGTCTGCGTCATCGCGTTGATGGTCTCCGCGAGCGCGGCGATTTCGCCCTTCGCGTCCATCACCAGCTTCTGGGTGAGGTCGCCGTTGGCCACCGCCGTCACCACGCGGACGATGCCGCGCACCTGGCTGGTGAGGTTGGAGGCCATGAAGTTCACGTTGTCCGTGAGGTCCTTCCACACGCCGGACACGCCGCGCACCTCGGCTTGGCCCCCCAGCTTCCCGTCGGTGCCGACCTCCTTCGCGACGCGCGTCACCTCGGCGGCGAAGCCTCGGAGCTGGTCCACCATCGTGTTGATGGTGCTCTTGAGCTCCAGCACCTCGCCCTTGGCGTCGACCGTGATTTTCTTCGACAGGTCTCCGTTCGCGACGGCCGTCGTCACCTCGGCGATGTTGCGGACCTGGTCGGTGAGGTTGTTCGCGAGCAGGTTCACGTTGTTCGTGAGGTCCTTCCACGTGCCCGCGACGCCCGGCACCACGGCCTGGGCGCCCAGCTTCCCTTCCACGCCCACCGTGCGCGCCACGTCCGTCACCTGCTGCGCGAAGATGGACAGCGTCTGCGTCATCGCGTTGATGGTGTCGGCCAGCTCGGCGACCTCGCCCTTGGCCTCCATCTTCAGGCGCTGCGTCAGGTCTCCATTCGCGACGGCCGTCACGACCTTGGCGATGCCTCGCACCTGCGTCGTCAGGTTGGAGGCCATCACGTTCACGTTGTCCGTGAGGTCCTTCCACGTCCCGGAGACCCCCTTCACCTCGGCCTGTCCGCCCAGCTTGCCGTGGGTGCCGACCTCGCGCGCGACGCGCGTCACCTCGGAAGCGAACGAGTTGAGCTGGTCCACCATCGTGTTGATGGTGTTCTTCAGCTCGAGAATCTCGCCGCGCGCATCCACGGTGATCTTCTTCGACAAGTCACCGTTGGCCACCGACGTCGTCACCAGGGCGATGTTCCGCACCTGCGTGGTGAGATTCGAGGCCATGCTGTTCACGTTGTCCGTGAGGTCCTTCCACACGCCGGCCACGCCCTTCACATCGGCCTGACCGCCCAGCTTGCCGTCGGTGCCCACCTCGCGCGCGACACGCGTCACCTCGGACGCGAAGGCGCGGAGCTGATCCACCATCGTGTTGATGGTGTCCTTGAGCTCCAACACCTCGCCGCGGACGTCCACGGTGATCTTCTTCGACAGGTCACCCTTGGCGACGGCCGTCGTCACGTCCGCGATGTTGCGCACCTGGGCCGTGAGGTTGTTGGCCATCAGGTTCACGTTGTCCGTGAGGTCCTTCCACGTGCCCGCGGCGCCGGGCACCTGGGCCTGCGCTCCCAGCTTGCCCTCGACGCCCACCGTGCGCGCCACGCTCGTCACCTGCTGCGCGAAGACGTTGAGCGTGTCCGTCATGTTGTTGAGCGTCGCGCCCAGCGCGGCGATTTCACCCTGCGACGGCACCATCAGCTTCTGGGTGAGGTCTCCGTTGGCGACGGCCGTGACGACCTTGACGATGCCTCGCACCTGCGTCGTCAGGTTGGAGGCCATGAAGTTCACGTTGTCCGTGAGGTCCTTCCACGTCCCCGAGACTCCCGGCACCGCGGCCTGACCGCCCAGCTTTCCTTCCGTGCCCACCTCGCGCGCCACGCGCGTCACCTCCGACGCGAAGCCGTTGAGCTGGTCCACCATCGTGTTGATGGTGCTCTTGAGCTCCAGCACCTCGCCGCGCGCGTCCACCGTGATCTTCTTCGACAGGTCGCCGTTCGCGACGGCGGTGGACACCTCGGCGATGTTGCGCACCTGGGCCGTGAGGTTGTTGGCCATCAGGTTCACGTTGTCCGTGAGGTCCTTCCACACGCCGGACACGCCCTTCACGTCGGCCTGTCCGCCCAGCTTGCCGTCGCTGCCCACCTCGCGCGCGACGCGCGTCACCTCGGCGGCGAACGAGTTGAGCTGGTCCACCATCGCGTTCACGGTGGTGCCGATGCGCAGGAACTCGCCCTTCACCGGCTGGCCGTCGATTTCGAGGGCCATCTTCTGCGTGAGGTCACCTTCGGCCACGGCCACCAGCACGCGGGCGACCTCCGTCGTCGGCTGCACCAGGTCGCCGATGAGCGCGTTGATGGAGTTGATGCTCGTGGCCCAGTCGCCGCGCGCATCCCCCAGCGACACGCGCTCGCCCATGCGGCCCTCACGCCCCACCACGCGCGCCACCCGCACCGTCTCCTGCGTCATGACCGAGTTGAGCGACACCACCGCGTTGAAGGCCCGCGAGATGTCGTCCATCACCGGCAGTGACGGGAAGTCCGGCAGGCGCACCGCGAAGTCGCCGCCCTGCACGGCCCGCAAGGCCGCGAGCAACGTGTCCATGGGGTCCTCGCCCCGGATGCGAGCGCTGATGGCGGAGGCTCGGGGGCCTCGCGGACCGTCACCCGAGCCGTTCCCTGGCTTCGCCTCACGCCGGGACTCGGCACGGCGGGTCGCGGCGGGGGGCTCACTCGGCGCGCCGGACGCACGCGTGCTGGGTGTCTGCTCACCCCGGGACTTGCGCGGCGTGGCTCGCTTCCGTCCATTCGCCGAGGGGTGGCTGGAAACCTTGGTGTCGTCCACGAGAAGAACCCTTCTGATCGGTTTGAGCGCCATGTACCGAGGGCGCCCGACGGCAAATCCGACCGAATCTCCTGTGAGTTCGCGGACTTGTCGATTCAAGTCCCCACTCCACGGGAGGGTTTGTCGCGTACTGAACTTTGAACCCCAACTTCCGGACACCGAGGGTGAAACCCGCAGGACCGGGAGCCCTTGTCCAACAGGTCAGGGAGGCGGAGCCGTGCAGGGAAATCCATCGCAGCCCTGCACATAGAGCGGCCGGCCGGGGAGCCTGCGGGCAGGGGCGAGATGACGTGCGGGGACCTCTCGCCGCGTCCCGGTGCGGGCATCGAGGACGTAGGCCGGTGCGCCGGGGGACGTGCAGCCGATCAACAACTGCTCCGGGGCGTCCAGCCACCAGAGCGACTCGACGGGACAGGGGATGTCCAGCTCGCGAGGCGCCAGCGTGTGCGTGTCGTAGACGCCCAGGTGGCCCTCGAGGAGCACGGCGGCGAGGCGTCCTTCGGCGCCCACGAAGAGGCGGCCCGCGTTGCCGGGCAGCAGCGTCTGCGCGAGCACCGTGCCGCTGGAGTCCACGGAGACCAAGTGTCCGGAGGCATCGAGGGCCAGCATGCCTCGCGCGGTTCCGGCCAGGGCCACGGGAGCGAAGTCGCCCAGGGGGCTCAGGGTGGTGCCGTCGTCGCGCAGCAAGCGGCCCGCGGCGGAGAGCCACAGGTGGTTGTCGCCGTCGAACGCAATGGCGAGTGTCCCGGCGAGCTTTCGCAGCGAGGTGCTGTCACCGGGGCCGCACACGGCGACGGCGTGAGGGCTGAAGACCGCGGCGCGCGAGGCATCGGGTGAGACGGCCCAGCCGATGCGGGCCTCTGGGAGCGCGCGGGCGAGACAGTGATTGAGGGCGCCGAAGTTCGGGTCCGTGGTGGGGGACGAGACGAGGTACGGCAGGCTCGTGGTCGCGATGTAGACGAGGAGGCCGAGTGAGACGGCGGTGGCGAGGGTGAGCGGCCAGGGGCGGAGGCTGCGCGCGCGGGTGTTCCTGGCGGACGCGCGTGCGCCTTTCCTCCCCGTGGTCACCGCGCTCTCGCGTCCACTCAAGGTGACTCCTCGCGACGGTGCTGCGTCCTCGCCCTCCACGGCATAGCGCCCGGTCTTCTGCCAGGCCACCCACCCCGAGGCTGACTTCCAGCACAGCACGATTCGAGCGGGCGCGCTCGCGCGGCCCCTTGCCTGGGAGCGAGCACGCGAGCTTCCGCGAGGCCCGCTTGTCGCCGGCGCGAGGGGTCTCAACCTTGAAGGCTCAGCCCGAGGAAAGGACTTCGCCATGCGACGAGCACTCTCCACCGCGGCCCTGGCGTTCAGCGTCCTGGCGTCGCCTCTTGCCTTCGCGCAGGCCGCGGGGGCGGGTTCGCCCGGAATGCCGTCCCATGCACAGCAAGGGACAGGGAGCTCGGGTGGCCGCTACCCGCAGGAGCCGGGGGCCTTCGAGCCAGGGGACTATGCCCCCACGCCCCAGGGCTCGACCGGAGCGGAGGACAGCGCGGGCAGCCCTCCGACGGGCGCGGGGAGCTCGTACGGGACGGGCGGAAGCGGGACGCAGGGGAGCGCGGCTTCGCGACCCGTGAGGTCAGGTGACGACGCGGGCACGGGCGGAAGTGGTGCTCAGCGGAACGAGGCCTCTCGGCGCACGGGCTCGACCGAAGACGCGGGCACGGGCGGGAGCGGCGCGGACTCCTCCGCTTCGGGCAACACGGGCACTCGAGTCTTCGTGGGTGCGGACGCGGGGACAGGAGGCTCCGGAGCCCGCGACACGTCGTCGAGCACGGACGCAGGAACCGGAGGCTCGGGTGACGAGGGTGAGCGGGCTCCCGCCACCCCACAAGGCACCGAGCCTCACGACGCGATGGGCAACGCGCACGGCGGCAGCGCGGAGGCCGCGGCCTCTGGCCGGAAGCAGGACCCCGATGACCTGACCCGCGAGGTCGCGATGCTTCGCTCCGACGTGCTCCGCCTCCAGCGACAGGTCAACGGCCTGAGCGCGAAGCAGCAGGGCGCGCACAATGGAACGGGCGGCTCGGGCGCGGACGCCTCCAACGAGGACAACACGCCGAACGCGGACCCCTCCAAGACGGTGGTCGCCAACGTCGTCATGCGCGGACAGGTGACCTCCACCTCCGCGCAGCGCATCGTGGTCCGAGACTCCGAGACAGGAGACCTCTACAACCTGCGCGTCGGCCAGAACACCCAGGTCCTCCACGGAGGCAAGCGCATCGCGCTCCAGAACCTCCGAGAGGGCACCTCCGTCCAGGCCGCGTACAACCTCTTCGGAGACGGCCACTCCGCCGCGACCCGCATCCAGGTGGCACCCACGCCCCGCCGGAAGTGACGCGGCCCTCACGCCTCTCGAACGAAGCGCTCGATGCGCGTGATGGCCGATTCCATCTTCTGGCGCGCGGAGCTGTTCGCCGAGTGCACCCGGACTCGCGGCGGGACGAAGCCGCGAGTCGCCACGGCCTCCTCCAGCCACAGCAGCACGTCGTAGCCCGTGCCGTGCGCGTCATCGCCCAGGTCGTGGTCGAGGCTCAGCTCGTCCACCTGCCCACCTTCGAGCAGCGTGATGACATCCTCGGGCCAACGCGCGGAGACCCAGCCCGTGGGCGTCGGCCGCTCATCGTCGAGATAGACCTTCAGGCGCGTCGAGCTCAGCGCTTGTCATCCTTGCCGGAGCTGGCCTCCGCGAGCTGGCGCATCTTCGCGGCGAAGGGGCTCTCGGAATCGCCTCGGCCCTGCGCACTCGACAACCGCTGCCGCCGAGTCATCGCCAGGGAGCCCTCCGCGGGACCTTCCAGCGCTTCCTTGTCGTAGCGGTCCTGCCCTCCCAGCGCGCGCCCCACGGGCCGCGCGGACGCGACACGGCGGTTGGTATCCACGGACATGACGAGACCTCCGGCGGTGACGACCTCCCCCGTTCTACTCCACCCCCTCGCCGCTCGCAGCCCCACCACCCCAGGCCGGCTTCAAATGGGCGCCGGCTTGCACTAGAAAGTGCGGCCTGGAGCCCACGAGCGTGCCGCCCACCCGCCCCCCATCTCATCGCGACCCCCAGGAGCCGCCCCGCTCCCGCTGGCATCGGTTCCTCGACTTCATGGAGCTGTCCAGCCCCGAGGGCATGCGGGGCCTGGGGCTGATGATGGGCTTGCTGGTCATCGGCTTCTGGCCGCTGGTCGCGCTGGGCGTCCTGGACGTGAGCGGGTCGGCGCGCAAGGCCCTCGTCGCGCTGGGCCCGGTCACCATCTGCCTGGGCTTCTCCGTCCTCATCCTCGTGTGCGGCTACCGCTATGGCGAGTCGCTGCGCTGGTCCCGTCGACAGACCTGGGGCCTGGCCGCGCTGTTCCTGGGCCTGGGCGCGCTCGCCGGCCTGGGGCTGTGGTTCAGCGAGAGCTGAGCCGCTGAAAACACAAGGAGCCCGTCCCCTGAATCGGGACGAGCTCCTCGTCAGCACCGGGTGCGCGCGTCGAGGCTCAGCCCTGCTCCGCGCCCTCGAAGGTGACCTTCGCCTTGTTCATCACGTGCTCGACGGCGAACAGGTACCAGCCCAGCTCGACCAGCTTCTTGGTCGTCTCCGGCGTCTCGCGCAGGGCGGCGGCGACTTCCTCCGCGCCGAACCCGAACGGCTCCATGTGGTCGCGAATCAGCTCCTCGAGCTTCTCCGGGGTCAGCTGAAGCTTCTCCGCCTCGGTGACGGCCTTCAGCGCGAGGCCGATGTGCAGCCGGCGCTCGACGTCCGCGCGCGTGGTGGGGTCCGTGAGCCAACCGCGGAGCGCTTCCTGCTGCTCCTCGACGTCGAAGTTGTACTCGACCATCGCCTGGCCTTCGGCCTGGGCCCAGCGGCGGCGAATCTCCTCCTCCACCAGCGCCTTGGGCAGCTCCACCGGCGCGCGGCGGGCCACCTCGTCCAGCACCATGTCCTGGGCCTGCACCCAGAGCTCGCCCGCGACTTCGTCCTCCAGCTCCTCACGGATGTTGTTCAGCACCTCGTCCAGCGTGCCGCCCATCCCGAGCTTCTCGAAGAACTCCGGCGAGCTCTCCGACAGCATCGTCACCTGCTGGGCGCCGACGACGTCGATGAGGAACCGCGCGGGCTTCCCCTGGAGCGCCACCACCGGGTAGTCCTCCGGCAGCTCGAGGGCAATCTGCATGGACTCGCCCACCTTGCCGCCCTGGGCCACGGTCTCGCTGAAGCCGGGCATGGCCTCGATGGGGGCCAGCTCCGTGGACATGCCGAAGCGCGCGGAGAAGGGGATGAGGACCCCGTCGCAGTAGCCCACGACGTTGAGCTGGACGTTGTCTCCCAGCTCCAGGGACTCGCCCTTCTCACGCTCGCGCGTGGTGGCCACGCTCCGGCGCTTCTCGTGGAAGGCGCGCAGGAGGTCGTCCTCGGTCAAGTCCTCGGGGGTGGGGACGAGGACGGAAATCCCGTCGAGCGACGGAGCCTCCACGGAGGGGAGCTTGAGCGAGTCCGTGGAGGCGGTGCTCACCACGGGGCTCATCTTCAGCAGGCGCTCGACGCCCCGACCAGAACCTTGATTGCTGCTGCTGCTGCTCACGGATGCTCCCGGAAGATAGGCGTGCCAGCGTCCGCGCCAATGGGGAACAAAGCGACGGCTCGGCATGGACTAAGGCTTAGTCCAGCCGAGCCGCTCTGACAAACCGCGAAAGATTGACGGCTTACTTGAAGAAGGCGCCCACGATGCTGGACACCGTGGAGACCGCGGCGCCGACCTGGCTGACGATGGGGATGTTGGTCGCGGCGGCGATGGAGCCCACGGCGGTGATGACCGAGGTCACCTTCTTGCCCACACCCGCGTTCTTGTCCATCAGCGTCGCGCCGGCGTTGGCCACGTCGACCGCGGCGATGGCGACGTTGACGCCCGGGGCGAAGCGGCCCAGGGCCTTGGCGGCGGTGCCAGCGGCGGCCTTCGCGCCCTGCTTGAGGGCGGCCTCACCGGCCTCGCGGCCGACGGTGGCCAGCGCGGCCTTGGCGGCCGAGCGGGTGCCGCTGCCCAGGATGCCCTTGGCCAAGCTGCTGCCCGCCTTCGCGGCGTCGCCGGCGGCGGAGCTGATGGCGCGGCCCACGTTCTTCAGGGACGCACCCTCCATCACGCCCTTGGTGGCGGCGTTCTTGACGGCCTTGAGGACGTCGTCGCTGGCGTTCGGGAGCGCCTTCTTGAACGCGTCCAGGGCCGCCTTGCCGGAGTCCAGCTTGCCCTTCATCAGGGTGCCGCCGAGGATGCCGCCCATCACCTTGCCGCCGAGGATGCCGCCGGTGGCCGCCGTGATGGTGGCCTTGGTCGCATCCAGGCCGGAGCGGGTGGCCGTGATGATGTCGTCCTTGCTGCCGGTGCGGATGGCCTGACGGATGTCCTTGGCGGCGGTCGCGATGGACATGCCCGCGGCGGGGATGCCCGCGAAGCGCAGGGCCGCGTTCATGTTCGCGCCCAGCTTGGACAGGCCCTTGAAGCCCTCCTTGAAGGTGGGGTTCTTGACGAAGTCGAAGTTCGTCTTCCCGAGGAGACCCTCAGCGCCGTTCTTGATGTTCTTGATCTGCTGGAACGTGTCCTTGCTGAACGCGAAGGCCTTGGCGCTCTGGGCAACGACGGCCGCCCCGCCCTTGATGACTTCCTTGTTCTCCTGGAAGGTCTTCTGGACGTTGGCGCGGACGGTGTTGAAGGTCTTCTTGATGTCGGGGAAACCCATGTGGGCCTCGCGAGGTTGAAAAGGAGTGGAACTTGAATGAGTTATCGCAACGCACCTGCGGAAGTTGCGTAGAACCTTTTCGCTTCTTGGAACCTGGCGGAAACAGCGTCACTGGAACGCCAAGTCCTCGAAATCACTGAGCATTCTCGAATGTGACGGGCGCCGCGGTTTTACCCCGCGAATCAGTCCACCCATTCCAGTCGTGATTTCGCTCAACCTGTCACCGCCGGTATTCCTGATCCAGACGAGGGGTCCCAGCAGGACTCCGGTGACTCCAGCGCCGCGCCGACGTGCCGCAGCACTCGGGCGATCACCTCCACGTCCAGGGCCCTCGCGTCCCAGGTGCACGTGAGCGTCATCGTCTTGCCCGGCACCAGCGCACCCGCCTCCACCACCGGCACGGTCCGCACCGAGCCGGGCGCCAGCACCAGCGGCACCCGCGTGTACGGCACCGTCGCCACGTAGCCCCGCTCCAGCCCCAGTGAGCCCAGGCTCGTCACCACCACCGAGCCGAAGGGGTCTCTCGGCATCCCCACCCAGCGGAGATCCACGTTCAACGTGAACCAGACGAAGGACAACCACCGCAGCGCCCACCCCATCAACATCCCCGGGATTCGATACGACCGGCGCTTGCCCCGCTCGATGTCCACGTCCGCACGCGCGCGAACCCGCCCCACCCTGCGCTCCAGCTCCCGCCCGAACGCCTCCAACGACAACCCGTCCGCACGAGGCACCGTCGCCGTGGTCAGGTCCACCCGCCCCGACTCCTCCGGCTGCACCACGAGCACGCACACCCCCACGTCGACACGCTGGGACGGCGCCCCCCACCGCAGCAGCACGTTGGCCTCGGGATGGAGCCGCAGCGCATCCGCCGCCGCCTTCGCCACCAGGTGCGTCACCGTGAGCCGCTGCCCCGTGCGCGCCCGCCAACCCTCGAGGAACACCAGCGCCTTCTCCATCCGCACGTCCAGGGACGCGTAGGCACTCGGGTCCCTCGGCGAGCGCCAGGCCCCCAGGGCGAGCTTGCGGAAGACTCCCGGCGGCGGCGCCGGCTTCAGGTCGAGGTTCACGGGATGTCCCTCCCGCTTCGCACGGCGCCCCCGCGCCTGCAACCCCACCCTGCGCCGCGCCCCCTACCCTGTTAGACAAGGCCACCGCAGGAAGCCCCTCTCTTCCGAGGCCCCCGACATGACGCCCCTTGCCCTGGCCCTGTCCGTCGCTCTCCATGCCGCGCCCTCTCCCAAGGCCACCCCGCCCTCGAAGCCCCCCGCCAAGAGCATGACCGCCCCCTCGACGACCGAAGACCTCGCCACCTCCACCCGCACCTGGCACGAGCAGCGCCTCCAGCGCCTCCAAGCCGAGGACGGCTGGCTCTCCCTCGTCGGCCTCTTCTGGCTCAAGGAAGGCGAGCAGACCGCGGGCTCCGCCCCCGACAGCGCCCTGGACTTCCCCGACAACACCCCCGCGAAGCTCGGCACCTTCACCCGCAAGGGCAACACCGCCACCTTCCAGCCCGCCCCCGGCGTGCAGCTCACCCGCAACGGCCAGCCCTTCACCGGCGGCGAGCTGAAGTCGGACGAGACAGGCTCCCCCGATGTCGTGCAGCTCGGCAGCCTCAACTTCCACGTCATCCAGCGCGGCGACAAGCTGGGCGTACGCGTGAAGGACTCCGAGTCCCCCGCGCGCAAGCAGTTCCACGGGATCCCCACGTACCCCGCCAGCGCCGCGTGGAAGGTCACCGCGCGCTTCGAGCCCGCCGCCACGCCGCGCACCCTCCAGGTCCCCAACGTGCTCGGCACCACCGAGGAGATGAAGGCTCCCGGCGTCCTCGTCTTCACCGTGGACGGCAAGGAGCACCGCCTCACGCCCGTGGAGGACGGCTCCAACAAGCTCTTCGTCATCTTCGCGGATGAGACGAACCGCGACTCCACCTACGGCGCGGGCCGCTTCCTCTACGCGGACATGCCGAAGGATGGACAGGTGGTGCTCGACTTCAACCGCGCCTACAACCCGCCCTGCGCCTTCACCCGCTTCGCCACCTGCCCGCTGCCGCCGCGCGGCAACCGCCTGGCCCTCCGCGTGGAAGCCGGCGAGAAGCGCTACGGCGACCACTGACCTGTCCGAGTCCGCGCGGCCGCGACGCTCCCGTCACGCCGCGCGGACGAAGCAGCGTGCCGCCACCTCCATCAACCCCTACGCGTAAAGCAGCCTGCCCTCGAACCACGGCTCGGAACCCCTGTGGCCCGTCGCCTCGGGGGCCACGCGTGCGCGGGACGAGAGGCCCTCGGACAACACCTGCGCCTCCGCGCACACCCCCTTGAGTCGTTCGGACATCGCGACGGCGCGAAGCCCCTGCTGGAGCCGCACCCGGTGCTCCGCTTCAAGCCGGGTGGCCCCATCGTCCAGCCACCCCTCGAGCGCCTCGCGCATCTGTTCCGGAGCAAGGCCCAGCCGGACCAGCACCGGGTGCTCGACCTCTGACCAGCAGCGGCGGAGCTCCTCGTCGACCAGGCTCCGGGGCACCTCGACACGCGCGCGACGCGACCATTCCCGCAGCGCCTCGCCCTGACGCTCGCGCTGCGCCTGGGCCTCCCGCTCGGCGGCGAGCTCCCGACGGAGCTGCGCCATCACCTCATCGCGCGTGGAGCCGCGCGCGAGGACGGCAAAGAAGTCCGAGGACTGCTCATCGAGCGTGGCCACCTCGCGCGCGGCCGTGAGCTTCACCACGAAGTGAGCCGCCACGCCCCGGAGCGCCTCCACCGGATGGTCCCCGGGAAGCGTGAGCTCCACCGCGTGCGTCTTCCCCACGTTCAAGCCCACGAGGGACTCGAGGAGCCCTGGGAACCGCGGGTTCGCGGCGACCTCGGTCCACCACTCCGAGCGCGCGGAGAAGGCCATCAGCCGTCCGTTCGCGAACCCGAGGACATCCAAGAGGACGTCATCCCCCGCCGCCACCCGCTCACCCGGCGCGCGATTCCTTCTCGGGGCAAGGGCTCGACACAACGTCCTGTAGCGCGCGAGCACGACCTCCTCCGTGAGGGCCACGGGGACCGGGGCCTCCGACACCTGAGGCTCCGCCCTCGAGGGTGCCACCGAGACATCCGGGGACCGGGACCGGAGACGAGCCAGTGTGCCCGCGGCCCTGGCCAGGAGCCCCATCCCCTGAAGCTCGCCCGTGGAGAGCGGCAAGCCCGCCCTGCTGGAGTCGTGGGAGCGCATGGAGTCCGGTACGCACACCTCCCCCTTCCGGTTACACGCGCTCAGTGCACCATGGCCGGCTGGACCCAGACCTCTTCTCGCAGGAGCGGTGAGTCGACTCGCGGCGAGACACCCTGGGCCACCTGTCGCAGCAACGCCTCGCAGAAAGCCCAGACATCCCCCGGGTGGCGCGAGGTGATGAGGTTGCCATCCTCCACCACCTCCCGGTCCACCCACCGCGCGCCCGCGTTGATGAGGTCTGTCTTCAGCGATGGCCACGACGTGAGGATTCGCCCCTCCGCGATGTTCGCCTCCACCAGCAACCACGCCGCATGGCAGATGGCCGCCAGCGGCTTCTCCGCGCGGAAGAAGTCCCGCACCAACCCCACCATGTCGATGTCCAGGCGCAGCACATCCGGTGAGTAGCCTCCCGGAATCACCAGCGCGTCGAAGTCCCGCGAGCTCACGTTCCTCGCCGCCCGCTCCGACGTGACGACCTCGCGCCCCTGCCTCCCCCTGACGGCCTGCCCCGCCTCCAGCCCGATCACCACCGCCTCGTGGCCTGCCTGCCTCACCTGGTCATAGGGGACGCGGAACTCCTCGTCCTCGAAGTCGTCGGCCAGGATGAACGCGATGCGCGCCATGAAACGTCTCCTTGTTCCTCGCGGGCGGGTTGTCCCGCTCGAGCAAGGTGCCCACGCGCCAGACGCCGACACAGCCTCGTCCGAGCAACCCGCCCGCCCGCCCCCTGGCCGACACGAGCCCACCCCTCTCACGTCCGCTCCCCTGCCCTCGGCGCTGGCGTGGGAGCGCACGCGCGGACATTAATCGCCCCATGCGCGCCTCTCGCCTGCTCGCCTCCGCCACCCTGGTGCTCGCCGTCTCCACCGCCGCCTGCCGCAAGAGCCAGGCGCAGGGCACCGCCTCCCCGCGGGACTGCGTGCGTGTCGCGGATGACTGGGGCTCGGACGGCGCCGTGCCCTTCACCGTGGATGTCGTGGCCCAGGGCCTCGAAGTCCCCTGGGGCATCGCCTGGCTGCCCGGCGGCGACGCCCTCGTCACCGAGCGGCCCGGTCGCATCCGCCTGCTGAAGGCGGGCGTCCTCCAACCCAAGCCCGTGGCCACCGTGCGCATCACCGAGGCCGCGGAGGGAGGACTGCTCGGCATCGCCGCGCATCCGGACTTCGCCACGAACCGGCAGGTCTACGTCTACGTCACCACCGACGCGAGCGGCCGCGACGAGAACCGCGTGGAGCGCTGGACGCTCTCCGAGGACCACTCCACCGCGACGTTCGACCGGGTCATCTTCGGAGGCATCCCCTCCGCGACCTACCACGACGGAGGACGCCTGCGCTTCGGCCCGGACGGCATGCTCTACGCGGGCACCGGCGACGCCCGGGACCCGGACCGCTCCCAGGACGTGAGTGACTCCGCGGGTAAGCTCCTGCGCCTCACGCCCGAGGGACAGGTGCCCCAGGACAATCCCTTTCCCGGCTCCCCCGCCTTCCTCACCGGCCTGCGGAACCTCCAGGGTTGGGACTGGAAGGATGCCACCACGCTGTACGTCACGGACCACGGCCCCAGCGGTGAGACGATGCGCCGAGGCCATGACGAAATCAGCCTCGCGCGCCCGGGGGCCAACCTGGGCTGGCCCGGCATCTACTCGTGCGAGCTTCACGAAGGGCAGGTCACTCCCTCGCTCACCTTCGCGGACGCGATGCCGCCCGGGGGCGCGGCCCTCTACACGGGCACCTCCATCCCCGAGTGGAGCGGCTCGCTGCTCGTGGGCACGCTCGGCTCGCGACACCTGCACCGCGTGGAGTTCGCCTCGGACAACCCGGCCCGGGTCGCTCGACACGAGGTGTACCTGCGCGACACGTATGGCCGCCTGCGCGAGGTGACGATGGGTCCCGACGGCCACCTCTACGTCACCACGAGCAACTGCGACGGCCGCGGAGACTGCGGGCCCCGGAAGGACCTCATCCTCCGTTTGAGGCGCTAGGACTCGAAAGCCTCTCGTGAAGGGGGAGTGACCGCGCGCACCCGTTCTGGAAGACTGCGCGCCGTGCACTTGGAGATGCCTCTCGTCATTGGATTGATGGTGGCCGCCATCGTCCTGGCCATCGCCGCCAAGCGGGCGAACATGCCCTACAACGTGGCGCTCGTCGTGGGAGGCCTGCTCATCTCGGTGGGCAACCTGCTGCCTGGCGTGCCGCCCCTCAACCCGGAGGTGGTGTTCCTCGTCTGCCTGCCGGCGCTGCTGTTCGAGGGCGGCATCATGGCGGACCTCAATGGCATCCGCGCCAATGCCTTGCCCATCCTCATCCTCTCCACGCTGGGCATGGTGCTAGCCATTGGCGCCACGGGCACCGCGCTGCACTTCCTGGTGGACCTGGCCATCTGGCCCGCACTGCTGCTCGGCGCGCTGCTGTCCGTGACGGACACCGTCTCCATCCTCTACGCCTTCCGTCGCGCCCCGGTGCCTCCGCGCCTGTCCGGCATCATGCAGGGCGAGAGCCTCTTCAACGACGGCACGGCCCTGGTGGCGTACGCGGCCATCGCCAGCGTGGTGGCGGGAGCCGCGGCGCCCTCGCTCCCCATGCTGGCCGCGCGCGTGCTGCTCGCGTCGGCGGGCGGCGCGGTCGTGGGCCTGGCGGTGGGCATGCTGGGCGGCTTCGTCATCCGCCACACCGAGGACCCGCTCGCCGAAATCATGGTGACGACGGCCGTGGCGCTGGCGTCCTTCGTCGTGGCCGAGCAGCTCCACCTGTCCGGCGCCATCTCCGCGGTCGTCGCGGGCCTGGCCGTGGGCGTCGGCATGCGCAAGAACGTGTCGCCACAGAGCCAGGTGGCCATCCACTCCTTCTGGGAGTACGCCACGTTCGGGGTGAACACCTTCCTCTTCCTCGCGGTGGGGCTCACCACGAAGCCGGAGACATTGCGCGGCTACGTGCCGGAGACACTCATCGCGGTGGCGTGCGTGCTGGCCGGGCGCGCGGTGGCCATCTATGGGCCCTTCCTGCTCTTGCGCTTCATCCGTCCGGCGGAGGCGGTGCCGCCTCGCTGGCAGCACGTCTTCATCGTGGGCAACATCAAGGGCGCGCTCTCCATCGGCCTGGCGCTGGGACTCCCCGCGGCCACGCCGGGCCGGGAGAAGCTGGTGGCCATCGCCTTCGGCGTGACGCTGGTGTCCCTGGTCGGCCAGGGCTTGATGCTCACGCGCGCGCTCAAGTGGCTGGGCCTCTTCCGGCAGGACGAGGTGGCCCTGGCCATGTCCGAGCAGCGGGGCCGGCTCATCGCCAGCCGCGCGGCGCACCAGGAGCTGGCGGTGTTGCATGAACAGGGGCTGGTGCCTCGGGCGGCGTATGACCACCTGCGCAGTGAGTACCAGGTGAACATCGCCCGTGCGGAGCGCGAGCTGCGGCGGCTCAACGAGCACCACCTCACGCAGGGGGCGCGAGACCTCATCGCGATGCGGCGCCGGCTCATCGACGCGGAGCGCACGGCGCTTCAAGGCGCGCGCCGCAGCGGACTCATCCCGGAGGCGACGGCGGAGCACATGCTGGCGCAGCTGGATGAGCGGACGCTGAATCTGGAGAAGGTGCTGCACGGCGAGGAGCAGACGGTGGAGCACGGGAGGAAGGCGTCGTGAAAATCGTCATCGCGGGAGGTGGACGGGTGGGCAGTGTGCTGGCCGCGCGTCTGGTGGCCGAACAGCACAGTGTGACGGTCATCGAGCGGGATGCCGCCACGTGCACGCGCCTCTTCGAGGAGGTGGGCGTGGTGACGGTGTGTGGCGACGCGACGAACCCGCAGATGCTCGAGGCCGCGGGCGTCACGTCCGCGGACGTGGTGGCGGGTGTGCTGGCGCGCGACTCGGAGAACCTGGCGTTCACGATGCTGGTGCGCAGCATGTCCCCGGCGCGCCTCATGGTGCGCATGTTGGACACGAGCTACCGCGAGGCGTATCGGCTCGCGGGTGTGAAGGACCTGGTCGCCGAGGCCGAGGTCGTGGTGGCGAAGATGACGACCGCCATCGACTTCCCGCAGGTGGCGGGCTCGCTGCCCTTGGGGGATGGCGACACGGTGCTCTTCGAGCTGGCGCTGCCCATGCGAGCGCAGGTCGCGGGGCAGACGGTGGCGCAGGTGCGCGGCATGGAGGGCTTCCCGCGCGAGTGTGTCTTCATCGGCGTGGTGGACCCGCAGGGCCGGGCGACGCTGCCGGATGGGAGCACGCTGCTGAAGGCGGGACACACCGTCATCTTGGTGGCCCGGCGCGCGCAGTTGGCGGAGGCGGTGACGTTCCTCACGCGGGAGCCGGTGGGCACCACGGGGGTGGCGATGCTGGCCTCCACGCTGCGCAAGGTGGACTTCCTGGCGCCGCTGAACACGGAGGAACTGGAGACGGTGGCGCGCGGCGCCGAGCACCTCCAGCGTCCCGCGGGCACGGAGCTCTTCCGACAGGGCGATGCGGGGGAGAACTTCTACGTCGTGCTGTCGGGCGAGGTGCAGCTCAAGGACACCGGTGGCCAGTCGGTGGCCATGGTGAAGCAAGGGGGCTTCTTCGGTGAGCTGGCGCTGCTCACGGGGGAGCCTCGGACGGCGACGGCGGTGACGAGCACGGCGTGTGAGCTGGCGGCGGTGGGGCGCGACGACTTCCGCAGCGTCGTCATGGCCAACCCGGGTGTGGCGCTGGAGATGAGCCGCATCCTCGGCGAGCGCCTGTCGCGCGTGCAGGGCATCAAGCCCTCCAAGCGCTGGGGCCTCTTCGGGCGGTAGTGCCGAGCAGGAGCGGGACTTCCTCGAGGAGTCCCGCTCACACGCACGAGCGTCGGGCCGCCTCCACTTGCCCACTTACGGGCGAGGCCGAAGAGCGGGAATCCACGGGGAGCCCACTCACGCGCACGAGCGTCGGGCCGCCTCCACTTGCCCACTCACGGGCGAGGCCGAAGAGCGGGAATCCACGGGGAGCCCACTCACGCGCACGAGCGTCGGGCCGCCTCCACTTGCCCACTCACGGGCGAGGCCGTCGACCCCGCCCGCTCGTTCCGCGGAGTGCTGACTTCAGGCCGCGCCCAGGGCCTTCAGGATGCGCTCGGCCTGGTCGCGAATCTCTCCCTGGCCCAGCGTCCTCGCCCGCTCCGCGTGGTGGAGCGACGCGGCGCGGTCCGTCATGAACGTGGCCACCGCCATGTTCAGGTTCGTCGTCGCGTCCGCGGGGTGCGCGGCCAGGGCCCGCTCCAGCAACGGCTTCGCGCGCGAGTGCTCATCGTCCTGCATCAGATGCATCGCCAGGTCATTCACCGGCCCCAGCTCGGTGGGCACCAGCGCCACCGCCTCTTCCAGCCGCCGGCGCGCCTCCTCCCGCTCTCCCAGCGCGCCGTGCATCTGCGCCAGCGCCGTCAGCGTCTGCCAGCTCCCAGGCGCCATCCGCAGCGCCTCCTCGAAGAGGGCCTTCGCCTCCGCGAAGGAGCCGGCGCTCATCACCGCCAGCCCGTGCATGTAGACATAGTTGACGTGGGCCGGCTCCAGCTGCCGCAGCTCCAGCGCGGTGCGCTTCGCCCCCTCCGGGCTCCCCGCGGACAGGTACAGCTTGAAGAGGTCCTCCAACACCGCGCGGCGCAAGCTCCCCTGCGCCTTCTCCAACGCCTGCGTCCCCGCCTGGATGGCCAACCCCAGCGCACCCTCCGCCGAGTGCGCGCGCGCCAGCATCAACAACGGCATCGCCTCCTGCGGCGCCCGCTCCGCCGCCTTCTGGAAGTGCGTCACCGCCGCGCCCAGGATGCCCTGCTGGAGGTGGATGCGGCCCAGCTCGAAGTGGACATGCGCGCTGTCCGGCGCCACCTGCAGCGCGGACTCGTACGCGGCCCGGGCACCGTTCAGGTCTCCCCGGTCCAACAACAGCCCCCCCAGGTTGAAGCGCTCGAAGTAGCCCGACGTCGGCGCCGCGGCCAGCACCTTGAGCGCCTCCAGCGCCTCCGCGTTGCCCGCCTGCGCGCGCAGCATCGCCAGGTGCGCCTGCCCCTCGGCGTGGTCCGGCTTCACGCTCAGGAGCCGCAGCGCCGCGGTCTCCGCCTCGCGCGCGGCCCCCACGCTCAGGTACGTCCGGACGAGCCCAATCAAACACTCCACATCGTCCGGGTCGATGGCGAGTCCCTTCTGGAAACTCTTCACCGCCTCCTGCGACTGCCCCACCTGCAGCAGCCGTCCGCCTTCCCGAGCATGCGTCGATGACATGCGCCGGGTTTACCACGAGGGCCCCGGCCCCGGCAGTCCACGCCCCCGCCCCCCGCTGGGAGCGCGAGTCCCGACACTCAGCGACGCAGGGCCGCCGCCGCCACGCCCGGCAGCTTGAGCCACGACGGCGCCCGCTCGAAGTCGACCAGCCGCGTCCCCAAGTCCCGCGCGCCCCGATGCCCCGGCACCCACGGCGGCGCCATCAGGTTCGTCAGCGGCGCGCGCAGCACCGACTTCTCCACCTGCTCCAGCATGAGCGTGTTGTGGACCCAGCCCAGCCCGCTCTGGATGTCCCGAGCCGTCGAGGACGGATGCCCGCCCCAAGGCAGGGAGACGAGCGCATACCCCGCCGCCGGCCAGGTGTTCACCGCCACCGTGCCATAGCGCAGCTCCCGGATGGCCTTCTCCACCGCCGAGGCCACCGCCGGGTCCTTCAACGAGCTGGGGTGCACGATGAGCGTGGCGTTCAGCGTCCCCCACACCTTCTCGTTGAGGAACGCCACCGCGCCGGCCAGGAAGGACACCGGGTCATCCCCACCGGGCAGGCCCGTCTCCGACAACACGGTGCACCACGGCTCATGACGGAACACGCGGTCCTCCGCGTGCCCCGGGTCCACGTCCGAAATCAGCGCGTAGGGCAGCTCCCCCTCGTGCGCGTGGCCCAGCTTGCGCAAGTGGGCGCGGCCCTCGGTGAACTGGCGCCAGCGCTGCTCCGCGCCCGGGTAGAACGCGCGCCGCACGGCGGCCTTGCCCAGACTCGCCGCCACCGCGTCCACCACCCGCGCGCGGGTCCCCCACCCCTTCGGCTGCACGAGCAGCTTGGCCGAGTTGCAGTTGAACGACGCGTTGTTGGCCACCATGCCCGCGATGTTGTCCGCCTGGAAGCGCAGCTCTCCGTCCGAGTACGGCCCGGGCACCACCACCACCGGGGAGATGTTCCCCAGCTCGCTGGTGAAGGGCTTGCGCAGCAGCGGCTCGTTGCGAGCGCGCCGCGCCTCCGACTCCGTCCCGGGAGGTCCCCACACCAGCGCGTCATGCGTCTTGTCGCTGCCGGTGATGTGCACCTCATCCACCGCGGGATGCGCCACCAGCGCGGCGCCCTCCTCCGCTCCGCCATACACCACGGCGAAGACGTCCATCCGCACCAGCGGGGCGAAGGCCTGCTCCAGGAAGGGCCCCAGGTAGGCATTCACCGGGTTCATCTTGAGCACGCAGGCGGTGCCCTCGACGAAGAGCTTGTAGAGACAATCCGCGGGCGGAATCGAGTTGACGTTGCCCGCGCCCAACACCGCGCACAGCCGGCCATCATGCGGCTTGCGGTAGAAGGACGCCTGGTGCTCGGGGAGGTTGTCCGCGGTGACGCCGGGCAGGAAGTGGACCTCGCCCTCGTTGCGCGGCAGCAGCATCCCCTCCAGCGTGTCCATGGGGTAGATGCGCGCCGCGAGCCGGCCGTCCTCCAGCGTGCGCAGCCGCGAGGCGGGGATGCGCGGGACACCGTGCTGCTGGATGTCCCGGAGCGAAGTGGCCAGCAGGCGCAGGTTGCGCACCACCACCATGGGGCCCGCCAGCCACTCCTCTCCCGCCATGGGACTGCTGGGGTCGACTCCCTTCGCCTCACAGGCCGCGAGCACGCTCTGCTCGGCGATGGCCGCGTAGCCCCGGCTGAGCTCCTCCAGGAGCGCGAGGCGCTGGGGCACTCCCAGCTTCACCCACGTCCGGGAGCCCGCCTTCACCCGCTGGATGACCGTGTCCAGCGTGCTGGAGGGAGTGTTGCGAGGACTGGCGGCGAGACTCATGGGGAGGAGACCTCCGGAAGAAGGGGGGCCGTCCCAAGTTAGGAGAGCCTCCACCCCCGCGCCATGAATCCCGAGCCCGAGCGTCCTCAGGTGGGCAGCGGCTTGCCCAGGCCCTTGCGGAGCGCCTCGTCGATGAGGGCGCGGATGGCCTTCTCGGCGTCGCGGACCTCGTCCTCGGTCTGCTCGCTGACCTTTGCCATCTCACGACCCAGGGCCGCCTGTTGCTCACCCAACTTCGCCTGCTCGCGGCCCAGGGCTTCCTGCTCCTGGTCGATGGCCTCGCGCTTGGTGTCCAGCGCATCCATCTCCTTGTCGAGCGCCTCCTCCTGCTTGTCCAGCTCCGCCTGGCGACGGTCTCGCTCCGCCTCGGGGAGTGAGTCGATGCGGTTGGATTCCAGGTGCAGCCCGGCGCGCTTGTGGGCGAGCTCCGCGTGCCGCAGCGCCAGCTCGCTCTGCTTCACGCCCAGGGCGCCCTGCTTCAGGCCCAGCTTGCCCTGCTCATGCCCCAGCGCGCCCATCTTCTCCCCCAAGGCGCCCTGCGACGCGCCCCGGGCCCGCATGGGCTCCAGCGCCGCTTGCAGCGCCTTGAGCGTGGCCTCGTCGCGAACGATGAACGCCTCACCCTTGCGACGGACGTAGAGCAGCTCACCGTCCTTCTTGCCCTGGAACATCTTCGCGAGCTGCAGGTCCACCGTGCTGCCGCTCATCGTCGCGCTGTCGCCATCGAGCAGTACGTAGCCGAAGTCGTCTTCCGACGCGATGTAGCGAGGAGGCTTCGGCGGCGTCGGGGGCGTGGCGGGGACGGCACTCGCCACGGCCACCATGGGCGGCGGAGTCCGCGGGGTGGCGGGCGCCACGGGGGCACGCGGGGCCACGCGGACCTGCGCGGGTGCCGCCGCGACAGGCGCGGGCGCCACGACGGGAGGCGCGGGTGGGACAGGAGTCGCCGGGCTCGTCGCCATCACGGCCCCCACCATGCGAGTGCGCTCACGCGTCGTCGCGACCGGCGCGGCGGCGGCCGTGTCGGGCCGCGTCTCCGGCTTCGACTCCTGGCGCGCGACCACCTGGAAGGGCACCAGCGCCAGAAGCCCGAACAGGGAGAACGCCCACTTCCATCCACGACGAGAAAGAGAGGAATCCACTTCGACGTGCTCCAGCATGCTCAGCCTCCTGTACAGCGCATCAACGTGAGCCGACGCGCCCAGCGCGGCGGCGGTACCGTGGGAACGGGCGACTCCAAACGCGAGCAGCAGCTCCCCGTAGTCAGCGGGCTCCGCGCCCGTGAGACGCAGCGCCTCCGCGTCACAAGCCTCTTCACGAGCCAGCGCATACTCGCGGGCCGCGCGTCGAGCGAGCGGATGGAAGAACAGCAGCGCCTCCGCGAGCGCGGGCACCCAGCCCAGCCACAAGTCCCCGCGCTTCAAGTGCGCCACTTCATGCGCCAGCGCCATGCGCAGCCCTTCCACGGGCATCAGGCGCACCGCCTTCGCGGGCAGCACCACCACCGGAGACAAGAGCCCCGTGGCCAGCGGGCTCGTCACCGCGTCCGACACGAGCAGCGCGGGCGCCTGCCTCAGTCCCGCGCTGACGGACAGCTCGCGGACCTCCTCCTCCAGCTCGGGGTGCACCAGCGGACGCGCGCTCCGGCGAACCTGACGCATCAAGGCCCAGCTCCGCACCTGATGACGCACCTGCCACAGCAAGCCCACGACCCAGGCGCCGAGCAACAGCAGGAGCAGCACCCGCTTCAGGCCCTTCAGGTCCTGGAAGAAGGCTCCCATCGAGCGCTCCGACTCACGCGCGCCCGCACCTTCCGCCGCCAGCGCGCCCGTGCTCCGGGCCGCGGGCGTGGCGACGGACGCGTCCATCACCACCACCTCGGGCCCCCCCAACATCACCCTCAGCTCCCCCATCTTCGGAGAGGAGGAGGACGGAGCCACCTCCCGGGGCGCGTGCTCGGGCGCGGGTGACTCCACCCGCGCCAGGAGCGTCCCCAGCGTCGCGGGCAGCAGTGGCACCGCGAGCGGACGCACCGCCACCAACGTCACCACGAACTTGAGCGCCACCAGCCACCACAGGCCCGCGCGCAGCGAAGCGGGCATCCGCGTCCACCCCCGCGTCACGGCCCACACCAGCGCGGCGCACAGCGCGCCCTGCCACGACGCGCGCCACAGTCCCTCCGGCCAGGACGAGAGCCACGACCCCATCTGCGTCAGCCAATCGGTCCGCATGGGCTAGTCCTTCCGCTTCTTCGAGCGAAGCCGCGCCACGACATCCTGGAGCTGCGCCAGCTCCGCGTCGGAGACGTCATCCGCGTCGGAGAGATACGCCGCGAAGGGCGACAGCGAACCCGCGAGCGTGCGCTGCACGAAGTCCCCCACCACGTCCCGCAGCAGCTCCCCCTCCGGCACCGGCGAGGCGTACTGGAACACGCCCTCCACCTTGCGCCGCGTGAGGTAGCCCTTCAGCCGCAGCCGCTCCATCACCGTGAGGATGGTGGAGCGCGCCAGGCCCTGCGGCTCGCCAAAGCGCTCCACCACCTCCCCCACCGTGGCGGGCCCGTGCTCGGCCACGTACCGCAGCACCGCCAGCTCCTGCTCTCCCACCGGCTTCTTCATGGCGACCCCGTGACGACAGCTGTAGTCACGGAGGAAGGTACGCGTGACTACAGCCGTAGTCAAGCCGACGCGTGCGACGACGTGGCGAGGGCGCGAGGAGAGGAGCAACCCTTTCGCGAGAGTGGGACGAGGTCCCATGTTCGGGAATGCTCAGGCGATTGCGGCGAGGGCAGGCAGGGTGGGGCGCCTCTCCTCGGACGCGCCCTTCCCCCGCTCACGAGCGGCTGCTGCAGGTGGGCAGGAGCCTGCACGCCACGCTCATCGTCGAGGCGCAGGGGCAGGTCCTCTGGATGGAGCCGGAGCTGGTGCTCGCCGCGGGCGGTGTGCGCGACAGCGTGCGGGGCCAGGCGGTGGACGTGGTGCTCGCCCGCATGCCCTGGCTCACCCGCACGGTGCGCGACGCGCTGACGAGCGGACAAGGGCTGGGTGACGGCGTCGCGCATGGACAACCGCAGCGCGCCGTGGCGCTCGCCGTGTACGGAGACGACCACGTGCTCCTGGGCGCCTGCGTCCGGCTCCAGCGCATGGCGCCGCTGGAGTCCGCGCGCGGAGCCACTCGCACGGAGCTGTCTCGCATCCGGGAGCGCTACGAGGACTTCATCGGCAGCATCGACGGCATCGTCTGGGAGGCGAACGCGGAGTTCCACTTCACCTATGTGAGCCGACAAGCCGAGCGGCTGTTGGGTGTCCCCGCCGAGCAGTGGGTGCGGCAGCCGGACTTCTGGGCCCGGCACGTCCACCCGGATGACTGGCCGGAGGTCCTCTCCGCGTGCCTGGGCGCGTGGCGGCAGTCGCGGCCGCAAGAGCTGGAGTACCGCATGCTCGCGGCGGACGGGCACATCGTCTGGATGCGCGCGCACGTCACGGCCATCTCGGAGGACGGCCACCCCATGCGGCTGCGCGGGCTGATGGTGGATGTCACCGAGCGGCGCCGCGCGAGGGAGAAGCTGGAGCACACCCACTCCGTGCTGCGCGCCACGTTCGACTCCATCGCGGAGGGCATCGTCGTGGTCGACGAGGACCAGCGCATCGTCGCCTTCAACAAGCGCTTCCAGGACATCTGGCGACTGAGCGACGAGGTGATGGAGTCGCGCGTCGCGGAGCGGGCCCTGGCGAGCGCGGCGCGCCTGACGAAGGAGCCGGCGCGATTCATCGCCCGCGTCCAGGGCCAGTTCTTGCCGTCGGAGGACATCACCGTGGACACCCACGAGCTGACGGACGGACGCACCCTGGAGGACACCTCGCATCCCCAGCGCATGGGGGACACCGTCATCGGGCGCGTGTGGAGCTACCGCGACGTGACGGAGGAGCGCCGCGTGAGGGTGGAGCGCGAGCGCCTGCTGGTCGCGGAGCAGAACGCGCGCGAGCGGCTGGAGGAGTCCTTCGCGCTTTTGGACACGTTCCTCAACCACGCGCCCGTGGGCCTCGCCTTCGTCAACCGGGAGCTGCGCTACCTGCGCATCAACGACGCGCTCGCGTCACTGCATGGACGCAAGCGCAACGAGGAGCTGGGGCGCACGGTGCGGGAGATGAACCCCCTCATGGCCTCTCGGCTCGAGCCGCTGATGCGGCAGGTGATGGAGACGGGCCAGCCCCTGAGCGACCTGGAGATGTCCGGCTACGTCCCCTCCACGCCCCACGAGCTGCGCCACTGGCGCGTCAGCTACTACCCGGTGCGCACCCTCAGCGGAGGCATCGTGGGCCTGGGCGCCGTCGTCGTCGAGCTGACCCACGAGCACCGCGCCCAGGAGGAGCGCGAGCGGCTCCTCAAGGAAGCCCAGGAGGCCATCAGCGTCCGCGACGACTTCCTGTCCATCGCCGCCCACGAGCTGAAGACGCCCCTGACGCCCCTCAAGCTGCACCTCCAGATGATGAAGCAGCAGGCCGCCGAGGGCCACGCGCCCAAGCTCCACCACGTGGACAAAGCGCTGGCGCAGGTGACGCGGCTGTCCGTGCTCGTGAATGACCTGCTGGACGCCACGCGCATCGAGGCGGGACGGCTGGAGCTGCACCGCAAGCCCGTGGAGCTCCAGTCGCTCGCGCGCGAGGTGCTCGCGGAGGCGCGCCCGTTGGGCACGCAGCACACGCTCGAGTACGAGGAGACCGCGGAGCCGCTCATCGTCCTGGGGGACAGGGGGCGGCTGGCGCAGGTGCTGATGAACCTGCTGGAGAACGCCTTCAAGTACAGCCCCACCGGGGGCCTCGTCCGGCTGACGGTGGAGCGCGAAGGCGACGCGGCCCACGTGTCGGTGCGCGACACGGGCATCGGCATCCCCGAGGACCAGCGCGAGCACCTCTTCCAGCGCTTCTTCCGCGCGCGCAACGCCCCCATCTCCGGCTTCGGGGGGCTGGGGCTGGGGCTCTACATCTGCCGCGACATCGTCGAGCGCCACGGAGGCCACATCGGCGTGGACACGGAGGTGGGCCGTGGCTCCACCTTCCGCTTCACCCTGCCGCTGGAGCCTGCGCCGCCCTGAGCGCCGGCGTCAGCGCTGGAAGTCCACGCCCACGCCCGCGCCCACCGTCACGCCGCGCACCAACTGGTTGTTGGCCTGGGGGAAGTGCACCGTGCCGCCGGAGCCCCACGCATACAGGTGGTTCATCAGCCGCTGGCGGACCTCCACGCCCAGCGAGTAGCGCGGCCGGTCGCCCAGCGCCGTCAGCACCGCGCGCGCCAGGGCGCGGGTGCGGCCACCGGGAAGCTCGAAGCCCGCGGACACATCCAGGTCCGTGCGGCCGAAGCCGTAGTACTGCGCGGCCAGGCTGCCCAACAGCAGCGTCGAGTCCGCGCCGCCCTTCGCGATGGACGCCTCCAGGTAGCCCGCGAAGCCCTTGGGCAGCTCCTCTTCGGAGATGGGCTGCTCGGCCAGGCCCGTGCCGGAGAAGCGGCCCAGCTCGTAATCGGGACCGAACATGCCGAAGCGGAAGCGCCCGCCCTGGTGGCGTCCCTGGAGCGTCACGCTGATCTGCGTGCCGCTCGACGTCTGGCCCTCCATCGCCACGCCGAGCAGGCCTCCCACCGCGGGGGTGTGCGACTGAGCAAAGCGCGCACCACCGCCCAGCAGGGCCCACGCGCGCAGGCGCTCCCCCTTGTAAAGCGCCACGTCCCCGCCCAGCGACGCCAGCGTCAGGTTGGGCGTCTTGCCCCCCGCGCGGCCCGCGTCGTGCGCGGCGGACAGGCGCACCAGGTAGCGGTCGAACTTGTTCGCGTCGTCGCTGGCCGCGCGGCCCACGTCCAGCAGCAGCTCCCCCGCGAAGAGCCGCGCCGCGAGCACGTCGCTGGCCAGCACCTCCGCGCGCACCGGCCCCTTCACCACCGTCACCGAGCCCCCCGCCGGGTGGTAGTCCGGCGACAGCACGTTGCTGTAGCGGCCCACCAGGTAGCCTCGGCCCAGGGACTCGTCGACCAGGGGCTCCACGCGCAGATAGAACGCCTCGCCTTCCCGGCCGATGCGCAGCATGCGCACCACCTGGCCCGCGTCGCTCAGCTCATCCCAGTCCTCGCGGCGCAGGCGGGCGCCGTAGTCGCCCTCCGTCTGCTTGGGCTCCTCGTCCACCATGCGCATGCGCAGGTTGGCGCCCAGCCGGAGCACGAAGGAGTCCCCCTTCGTCAGCCCCAGCACCGGATACGCCCGGATGAACAAGTCCTGTCCTCCACCGGGAGTCCCGGAGGGCAGGCTCAACCCGCCGACTTCCAGCTGCGCGGTGAACCCGAAGCCCTCTCCTCCCGCGTTGCTTCCCGGAGGCGCGGGCTCATCCAGGCGGGCCTTGGACACGGGGGTGTCCTGGCGTCCGGTGGACTCGGGCCCTTCCTCGGAGATGGTGGAGCTCTGGTTGGAGACGAGGGCGAAGAGGACGAATAGGGGGGCGGCGCCGGTCATCGTCCCCCAATCCTACCCGGCCCCGCTGTCTCGCGAAGTCCTCGACCCACATCGTGTGGGTGGCACTGCCGAGCCTCGGCACACGCACGCGCCCGGTGAGACACGTTCGATACGGAAGGTCCCTCATCCTCCGTCGCGGTGGCCTCGCTCGTCGTCCGAGCCCGCCGGAAGAATCGCCCGGTGTGGGCGCTCCTCCGCCGTCCCCACCCACCAGCGCGACAGGAGCCGGATGCCGGAGGCGAAGAGGCCGTCCTCCCCGCCGCGCAGGGCCTCGAACAAGGACTCGTCCAGGACGGAGTCCTCCGGGTCGATGCTCAGCTCCTCCGGCTCCAGCGACTTGAGCAGGGGGCTCTGGTCGAACACCGTCTCCAGCGGATGCGGACGCAGCCGGTGCGCCTCTTCTCGCGCCACCGCGTCCAGCCGCTCCACCCACGCGGCGTCCACCCGCGCCAGGGAGCGCACCGGCCCCACGCCCGACAGGCCCGCGAGCTCCGCCATCAGGGACACCCGCACGCGACGGATGGCCCGCGACACGGCGTCACCGTCCGCCTCCGCCTCCCAGCTCAGGTTCAGCTCCGAGTCCAGGCCCAGGCTGCGGTTGGTGGTGTTCGCCGAGCCCAGCATGAGGAAGGCGTCGTCCACCACCATCACCTTCGAGTGGATGTACGTGTAGACATCCTCGCCCGAGAGGCCGTCGCGCGCCGCCGAGCAGTACACCCGGAACGTGTGGCCCGTCTCCCGCGCCAGCCGCCCCAGCGCGCGCAGCAGCCGGACCTGAGCCACGCCCATGGCCAGTTGCTCGCGCAGGGCCTCCGGCTGCCGGGGCAACACCAGCACCACCTGGAGCGGTGGGCGCCCCACCGCGCGGAAGCGCCGCGCCAGCGCCTGATAGATGGCCCGCGACGAGAAGTACTGGTTCTCGATGTAGATGAACCGGTCCGCCGCGTCGATGGCGTCCAGGAACAGCGCGCGCACCTCCTGCACCGCCTCCTGCGGCGGCAGGAGCGTCTTGCCGAACGTGCGACTCAGCGCCACCGGCCCCGGCGGCGCGGGCACGCTGGAGGAGAAGCTCACGTCATCCCGAGCCACCTTCGGCAGCCGCAGCTCGCCCCCACCCGCGTGGGCCCACCTCGCCTCGAACAGCTCCGTCAGGCGCTCCACCACCGGCCCGGTGAGCACCGCCTGCACGTCGTGGTAGGGCCGATGCGGCTCCCGGCCGCTGTCGCATCTCAGCGCCGAGCGGGCGCGATGCTCGCGGTCGTCCCAGCGGCAATCACACACATCCATCCCGCCCGTAAAGGCTTGCACCCCGTCGATGACCACCAGCTTCTGGTGGTGCGCCCCATAGAGCGGACTGGAGGCATCGAAGCGGAAGCGCACCCGCTCGTTCGTCGTCCAGTTGAACAGCAGGTGCTGCATCCACTCGCGCTCCATCGCGAGCAGCAAGCTGAAGTCCCACGCCAGGATGTAGACATGCAGCTCCGGGTTGGCCCGGCACAGCGCGTCCAGCATGGGCAGCAGCCGCACCTCGCCGCCCCGCGCCTCCTCCAGGTCCTCTCCCCTGAGGAGCGCCACGTCGCTGTCGAACTGCCAGCCCGTCATCACGACGTAGCGCCGCGCCTTCTTCGCGGCCCGGTACAGCTCCCGGTAGTACGCGCGCCCATCCACCAGCACGCCCGCGTCGCTCGTCTCCTCCACCGTCCAACAGTTGCGTCCGGGAATGATGATGCGCTTCACCCGCCTGCTCCCCTCGCCGCCTCCCCTGACTCCCGGCCCGCGCGTGTGTCCTCAGCCCACGAAGACGATGTGCTTGCCCGTGGCCAACACCATGTCCTTCGACGACATCACCTGCTTCACCTTCTTCACCTCACCCCCCACCGTGTCGAACGCCGCGGCGATGAGGTCCCCCAGCGTCACTTGCACCCGGCGTGCTTGTCTCCCCGCCCCCGACACCGCACGCGCCGTCGTCACCTTCACCCGCCGAGCCTTCCGCCGGATGCCCTGCCCACTCCGCCGAGTCTTCGCCATGGGTTCTTCTCCAAGGGTTGATGGATTCAGCACACCCAGACACCCCGCCACCGCCGCCGCCCACCTGCCTCCTGTCCTTGAGCAACCCATGTGCCGAGCGCCAACCCCTTGTCCTCACTGGAGTCGCCGCCCCCTCGCCTCCTCCTCGCACCGGAAGGGCCGCCATTTTTTCAGTCCGCCCCCCGCGCCTGGGACTTCCCGTCCACACCCCACCGGAGGAGTCCTCCCACCTCGTCCCAGCCCTCCCTACGCAAGTGTTTGGAACCAGACATGAGACACCGACACATGGGTCCCACCCCACCCAATCGCAGACGGAGCCACGACAACGGAAAAGTTTAGACAAATCAGGATGTTTGAAATTACCGGAGAAACCCGCTTCAATGCATGACAGCGAATCGCGAGGACATACCGGTATGACTTTGAAGACGCCGACGACGACCCCCACCCCCGCCGCCCCTGCCTTCGCGTCCTTTCAAGGCGTTGAAGTCATTGGCCAATCCATCCTCTCCATCGTCAACGGGATGGAGCTGGCCCAGGCCCGGGCGCTGCGCATCCTCGCGGAGAACGGCATCTCTCCCCTGGAGGCGAAGTCCTGGTATCCGATGCCCGCGCTGCTGAAATCTTTCAGTCTCGTTTTCGAGAAGATTGGTCCCAGCACGGTGCGAACGATTGGCCGGAAGATTCCAGAAAACGCGCAATTTCCTCCGGACATCGACTCGCTGGAGAAAGTCTTGCGCGCGGTGGACCCGACGTACCGGATGAATCACCGGGGCAAGGGCCATATCGGCGGTTATCACTTCGAGTCCGTCGACAAGCGCAACGCGAAGATGCGCTGCGACAATCCCTATCCGTGTGACCTGGACTACGGACTGCTGGAAGCCATCACTGACAAGTTCCGCCCCAAGGATTCGCTTTGGGTGCGTATTGAACATGACCCCAAGAGTTGCCGACGCAGGGGGGATGTCGCCTGCGTGTACACCGTCAGCTGGTAGCCCCCATCGCGGGTAGCAGGGAGGGACACCGATGAAGGCCGTGCTCCAACACATTGAAGCGCGTGAGAAGCGGTTCGCCGCACACCCGTTCTTCCTGGAGCTGAGGCAGGACCGTCCCTTGGACCAGGTGATGGCGTTCGCGCCTCGGCTCACGTTCTGGGTGATGTCGTTCCAGGACGTGCTGCGGCTCAACGCGCACTTCATCCAGGACCCGCACCTCAAGGCGCTCGCCACGCGTCACCACGCGGAGGAGACCGGGCACGACCAGTGGTTCGAGGACGACATCGCCGCGCTCACGGGCGGCTCGCTGAGCATCGGCGCGCTCTACGGCAAGACGCACGCGAAGACGCGCGAGGCCGCGTACACCATCATCAGCGAGGTGTACCGCCCCGTGGATGACCGGGTGCGCATCGTCCTGCTCCTGGCGCTGGAGTCCACCAGCCACGTGTTCTTCGGCCGCACCGCCACGCTCTGCGCCTCCCAGGGCGCGGACGAGCGGCTCAAGTACTTCTCCGACCACCACATGAGGGCGGAGGCCCAGCACGCCGTCTTCGAGCAGCAGCTGGCCGCGGAGCTGGAGGCCATGGAGCTGGAGCCGCACATCCGCGAGGACGCGCTGGCCATGGTGGACCGGTGCTTCTGCGCCTTCGAGAGCCTGCTCACGGGGATGATTCTCCACCTGGAGCACGAGCGCGCCGAGGACGCCACCCCGCGCCAGGCGACCCTGGCACGGCCTTCTTCAGAGGAGCACGAGGAGCACGAAGAGGCGGAGCCCGGCATGGCTCCCGCGCGGCTCTCCGTGGACCGGGCCGCCTGAAACAAGGCGGCCGTGACAGCCGCTTCGCTAGTTCGAGGGCGGGGAGAGCACCAGGATGAGCTCTCCGCCCACGTGCTTCCCGGCCTTCTGGTAGACGACGCCGTGGCGGCCCAGCTCCACGTCCAGCGTGGGCTGGCGCGGAATGGCCACGCGCACGGTGGCGGTGCCGTCCTTCATGCCCAGCAGCGTCAGGGACGCGTTGCTTCCGTTGGGCAGCTTCACCTCGGTGGACTTCTTGGAGCCCACGTCCAGCTTGTCGTTGGACAGGCGCTTGAAGGAGGTGAAGTTGAAGTTCTGCTTCTGGAACTGCTCCTTCATCTTCGCCAACTCCGGAGGGTCCACCTCCGAGCCCTTGCGCGAGGCGAGCACCACCTCCACCTGGACGCTGACCTTCTGCTCGTCCTGCGCCAGGCCGGCGAGCGGCACCAGCACCCCCAGGCCCAGCACGGCCAGCATCATCCGGCCGGACGACACGTGTCTTCTCACAGGCTTCCTCCTGACGGCCGCTCCGTGTCGAACTTCGGCTTGGCCAGGGGCCGGGGGCCCTTGGCGCCATCGCGAAGCCCGCCGCTCACATCCTCTTCCAGCTCCTCGTCCTCTTCGGGCGACTTGCCGTCCTCCGGCTCCTCGTCCACCAGCCAGATGATGGTGCTCTTGTCCTCGGTCTCCAGCACCACCGGCGCGACGCGCGCGTCCTGGTAGGGCTGGATGGACTTCACCGTCATCCGGTCCGCACCGTAGCCCACCGGCGCCCGGTCGCTCAGCAGCAGCGGCAGGCCCACCGCCACCAGCACGGCGGCCGTGGCCAGCGACGACACCATGGCGGTGCGCTGGTAGAGGAACATCTCGGACACGGCCAGCTTCAGCCGCTCGAAGAGGGGCGGCTTCTCCGGCGTCACCCGCGCCATCACCTTCTGCGCGAAGTCCTTGAAGTCGACATCGTCCACCGCCATGTCCAGGCCGACCCGGAGCAGGCCCGACTCGGCGCGCAGGTCCGCGGTGCGCCCGGTGCAGTCGCGGCACGCGGCGAGATGACGCTCCACGTTCACCCGCTCCGCGGGAGTCACCTCCCCGTCGACGTACGGGGAGAGCATGGGGACGAAACGCTCACATGCGGGATTGCCGGCCATAACCTTCACCCTGCTGGTGGTGGGAGCTGCGAACCGTGTGACGCGGGGTTCCCTCAGATATTCGAGGGTCCCTCATTCGCCACCCACCCCACTCTTGGCTTCGTCCAACTCCAGGTACTCACTGAGGATTTTCTGGACCTTGGCCCGGGCATGGAAGAGGCGGCTCATCACCGTGCCCTTGGGAATATCGAGCGTGCGGGCCAGGTCCTCGTAGGACATGCCTTCGATCTCCCGGAGCAGGAGGATGGCGCGGTGCTTCTCCGGCACGGTGCCCAGGGCCTCCTGAATCTTCTCCGCCAACTCCCGCCGGAGCGCGCTCTTCTGGGGGTTGGTGCCCAGCCGGCTGCCCAGCGCGCCGATGCGCGCCTCGGACAGGTCCATGGCCTGGCTCTCGTCGAACTCGACGACCTCACCGCCGCCGCCGCGCTTGCGCAGCACGTCGATGCAGACGTTCACCGTGATTCGGTAGAGCCAGGTGTAGAAGGACGAGTCGCCCTTGAAGTGGTCCAGGTACTTGTAGACCTTGACGAACGCCTCCTGGGAGACGTCCATCGCTTCTTCCTTGTCCTTGAGCATGCCGAGCGCGACCGCGTACACCTTGCGCTGGTAACGCTCGACGAGAAGCTTGAACGCGCGCTGGTCGCCGCTCCGGACGCGCTTGACGAGTGTAAGGTCGTCGGTGGCCAATGGGTGCGGCAACGTACCACAAGCCGGCCCGGGCCAAGCACTTTCGCGCCACCGGGCCGTCCGCCTGCCCCGTCTCCCTAGAGGCTCACGAGCGCCACGACAATCAAGGCGATGGCCGCCAGGGCCAGCATGGCGCCGAACGCCACCCTGTCCCACTGCCCCTGCGCCACCGCCCCGTCCTCCGGGCCTTCCCGGAAGCCGTGCAGCACGTTCCACAGCATCATGGGCCCAAGCCGGCGGTTCGTCCGGCGGGAGCGGGCCCCGTCTGGAGAGGGCTCCTCGTCGACCTCGGTCGTCTGCCCGTCGACGACGCGCGCCTGGGGCACGGAAGGCCCTCCGCGGAGCGCCTCCATGCCGCGCTGCGAGGAGGCGGACGCCTGCTCGGTGGCTCCCTCCTTGCGAAGGGCGGCCTCCGAGTGGAGCACCTCCGGGGGCGGCTCCAGCCGGACGCTGGCCACGCGCTCGCGGGCCTCCTCCGGAGTCCGGGCGGAGAGCACCCACAGGCCCTGCGTCACCCCATCCTGCCCGGTGCGAGCGTCGCGCAGCTCGGCGAAGCCCTGGCCCTTGAGGGCGTCGCGGAAGGTGGCCTGGGTCTCCTTCTGCGGTGGCTGGGCCGCGGCGGCCTCGGCGTAGGCGGCGAAGAAGGTCCACAGCCGGGTGGCGCGCTCGGTGCTGGGAAGCTGCGACGGCTTCAGGTGCGCGGAGAGGAGCGCCGCGTCGGAGCCGAAGCGCTGGCCCAGCTCCACCTGCGTCGCCACCTTCTCCAGCCCCGGGGGAATCAGCTCCGCGACCCTCCGCACCGGCGCCCGCTCCTGTCCGCCCAGGGACGGGTGCTGCTGGGGCACGGAGGGCTGCGTGCGGAAGCCGTCGCGCGGCGGGGGGAGTCCTCCCTCGGAGGACTTGGGGCCCGTCGGGGGGAGCGAGCCCTTCCCCGAGTGGACAAGGAGCCGGGCCAGCTGGCCAAAGCCCGCGGCGATTCGCGAGGTCGTGGACATGGGCGAACCCTCATCAAACCTGGAGAGAGACTGTTCGGGACGCGAGCCTAACCCGCCTCCCTTCAGGGAGCCGAGGTTTCGCACGCGCGACACCAGGTCCTCGCCCCGGCCCGCGGGACGAGGTGCATCGCGTTGCGCACGGATGTCGCCGACGTGCCCCATCTCCCGGATTCTCGCGCGGAGCGAGGGACGGGTTGCGGCGGCCTACTCCCCTTCGCGCTCCACCTCGATGGGTCCTGTCATGCCGTGAGCATCCAGCCGCACGCGATAGAGGGAGTTCAGCCCGTCGCCGTCGAAGTCGCCGCGCGCCAGGCACGACACCTCCGGCTCGCCCACGGGGCTCTCCTGCACCAGGACCTCGTACTGGAAGCGCACCTGCTCGCCGGGCTCGAAGCCCAGGCGGTGGAAGGCCTCGTCCTCGGGGAAGGGCACGGCCTGTCCCCCCTTGGGGACGTCCCGAGGCGTGGGTCCCGCCATCACATAGTGGCCGTGCTCGGCCCGGAACGACTGCACCGCGTCACACAGCGCCAGCACGTTGAGGCGGGCCTCCGCGTCCGTGGGCCGCTCGGGCGCCGCGTGTGTTCGCCGGAAGACAGACACACTGGCCAGGCCCCCCAGGAGGACCAGCGCCCCCACGAACAGGGGCCACTTCGCGCGGGGTCCGCCTCTCGTCTCGAGCGTGGCCATGGGCGGGGGGGACCTCAGCCTCGAGGAGGGCTCCACGACGCCCAGTCGCGAGGCTGGCGCAGCACCTCCACCAGCCGGGCCTCCCAGCTTCCGGGCTCCGGGTGGTGGTCGTAGCGCCAGCGCGTCTGGGGCGGCAGCGACATGAGGATGGACTCGGTGCGCCCGCGCGTCTCCAGGCCGAAGACGGTGCCCCGGTCATGGACGAGGTTGAACTCCACGTAGCGCCCGCGCCGCACCTCCTGCCAGAAGCGCTGGGCCTCCGTGAAGGGCGTGTCCTTGCGGCGCTCGGCGATGGGCAGGTACGCGTCCAGGAAGGCCTTGCCGCAGTCGCGCACGAAGTCGAACTCGCGCTCCAATTCGCCCCCCATGTTCTCGAAGAAGATGCCGCCCACGCCGCGCGTCTCCTCGCGGTGGCGCACGTGGAAGTACTGGTCACACGCCGCCTTGAAGCGCGGGTAGTACGCCGCGTCGTGCGCGTCACACGCGGCCTTGTGCACGCGGTGGAAGTGCGCCGCGTCCTCCTCGTAGAGGTAGTACGGCGTCAGGTCCGCGCCGCCGCCGAACCACGCCTTCCCGCCCTGGTGGATGAAGCGGTAGTTGGCGTGGACGGTGGGCACGTGCGGGTTGCGCGGGTGCAGCACCAGGGAGATGCCGCCCGCCCAGAACGAGCGCCCCTCGCCCTGGAGCTTCTTGGCGAACTGCTCCTCCAGCTCACCGAACACCACCGACGTGTTGACGCCGGCCCGCTCCAGCACGGCGCCATCCTCCAGCACCCGCGTGCGTCCGCCGCCGCCCCCCGGACGCTGCCAGGCGTCCTCGCGAAAGCGCGACGAGCCGTCCAGCCGCTCCAGTGCCTGGCAGATGTCGTCCTGCAGGGACTGGGTGAAAGCGGCCATCCGCTCCTTCATGCCCTCCACGTCCACCTTCGTCATGCGTGCTCCTGGCGAGTACCGCTCACGGAGCGGAGTAGTCGGCCGGCGCCTCGAAGTCCACAGGCGGAACCGCGGGCGCGTTGTGGCCCGCGGCGTCGAACGCCTCGATGCGGGCGCGGTAGCTGCGGCCGTCCTCCATGGCGAACGTGCCGCTGCACGCCTCGTGGCCGATGAAGGCCGTGTTGTTGACCACCGGCACCACGTACTGCTGCACGCTGGGGCCCGGGCGGCGCGGCTCCAGCTTCACCACGAGATACGCGGGGCTCTCCTCGCGCAGCGACAGGTTGAGGCGCACGAAGCGCGTGGTGCCCTGGGGCGTGCGGCGCAGGATGCCCTCGGAGACGGCGGGGCGCTTCTGCCACCGGGGCGCCTGGGTGTCCGCGCCCTTGCCCGTGTACCACTCGGGCAGCGCCGCGCCCTTGCCGTTGAGCAGGGCGACGTTGGGGAGCACCTCGTCGATGCGCAGCGAGTAGCGCTTGTCCGGCTCCAGCTTGCCGGAGACCTTGAGGACGATGGTGGCCCGGCCCAGGCTGCTCTCCCAGCCGCGCTGCGCCTTCACCTCCACCTCGTGGCTGTCGGACACCAGCCGCAGCTTCTTGCCCACCAGCGACACCACGGACTCGCGAGCGGTGCCCACGCCTTCCAGCAGGAAGCGGCTGTTGATGGGGATGATGGCCCCGGGCGTGGGGAACAGCTGCACCCCGTCCCCCAGACATTGAGCGGAGGCGGCGCGGGCGAACAACAGCACGAACAGCGGCACGAGGAGTCGGAGCACGATGCCCCGAGTCTGCGCCCCTGCGGGTTGGATTCCAACCCCGGGGTGTGACTCACCCGCTCAGTGCACCCCGCCGTCATCCTCGCGCACGGTGATGGGGCCGAACTTCGCCTCGTACCGTTGGAGGTTGTCCTGCATGGCCATCATCAGCCGCTTCATGTGCTTGGGGCTGGTGATGATGCGCGAGCGCACCTTGGCGCGCAGCTGCTGCGGCTGGACGTAGATGAAGTCCAGGGTGAATTCCGTGTCCGTGTGGTTCACGAGGGCCATGTTGGCGTACTGACCATTGGCGACGTCCTCGTCGATTTGAATCTGCAACTGCATGTCCGGGGGCTTCGGAGTGTCCGCCATGAGGCAGGGGGCATAGCGCCTGTGCCCTCGCGTGGCCAGCGTCACGTCATGATGGACGCGCGCTTGGCCATGGATGAGGAGAAGACAGGGGCGTTCGAGCTGGGGCACGGTCCCGATGCGTGTCTGGTGCTGCACGGCTTCACCGGCAGTCCCTGGGATGTGCGGCCGTTGGCCGAGGCCCTGGCCGCGCGAGGAATGCGCGTCGTGGCCCCGCTCCTGCCCGGACATGGCGCCACGCCCCAGGCGCTGCTGGGGGTCACCTGGCGCGACTGGCGGGACGAGGCCCGGCGCGCGCTCGACCTGCTGCGGGGCCACCGGCAGGTCTTCGTCGCGGGCCTGTCCATGGGCGCGCTGCTCGCGGTGGGCCTGGCCGCGGATGCGCCCGCGAGGGTGCGCGGACTGGTGCTCGCCGCGCCGGCCCTGCGCTTTCGAGGAGCACGCATGCGCGTCATCCGTCAGCTGTCGCGCACGCCGCTGCTCGAGTGGGTGCACCCGTGGGTGGCGAAGTCGAGCACGGACATCTCGGACCCGGCGGTCCTGGCCATGGCGCCCATCCTCTCCGGGTTCCCCGTGGCGAGGCTCCGGGACGTCGTCACCTTGCAGGACGCCGCGGCCCGGAGCGCCGCGCGCGTGCGGTGCCCTGTCCTCATCGCCGTGGCGGAGCAGGACCATGTCGTGGACCCACGAGGAGGGCTGGAGCTGGCGCGGCGGCTCAAGGCGTCCCCGTGCGTGCGCGTCCTCTCGCTCCAGCGAGGATTCCACATCATCCCTCGCGACACGGACGGGCCGCGCCTCGCGAGGGAGGCCTGCGACTTTTTGACGCACGTCTGTAACTTTGGAGAATGGGAGCCACAATCCGCGGGCACCTGAGGGTGTCCGAGGGGAGCGGCGTAGAACACGTTCTCCGTTTATCAAGGGCTCACACATGCCCTCGTCCGACACGCCCCCGCTCGTCGAGATTCGCGATGTCACCAAGTCCTACGCGGAGGGCGACACCTCGCGAGAGGTCCTCTCCGGGGTGAAGCTGGAGCTGCGCCGGGGTGAGTTCGTGGTGCTGCTGGGCCGCAGCGGCTCCGGCAAGTCCACGCTGCTCAACCTCATCAGCGGCATCGACCTGCCCACGCGCGGCGAGGTGCTCATCGACGGGAAGAGCCTGGGCACGATGAGCGAGCGCGAGCGCACGCTGCTGCGCCGCGAGCGCGTGGGGTTCATCTTCCAGGCCTTCAACCTGCTGCCCACGTTGACGGTGGAGGAGAACGTGCGGCTGCCGGTGGAGCTCAACGGCCACGCGGCCTCGGAGGCGGGAGCTCGCGCGCGGGAGTTGCTGGAGCGGGTGGGCCTGGCCGCTCGCGCGGGCAGCTTCCCGGACCGGCTGTCGGGCGGAGAGCAGCAGCGCGTGGCGGTGGCTCGGGCCCTGGCGCATGCGCCGCCCCTGCTGCTGGCGGATGAGCCCACGGGCAACCTGGACGAAGCCACGGGGCGGCAGGTGCTGGACCTGCTGGAGGGACTCACGCGGCAAGGCAATGCCTGCGCGCTCGTCGTCACCCACGAGCCGGGGTTGATGGCGCGCGCGGACCGGGTGCTGGAGATGACGAACGGGCGGCTGGTGGAGCGCGAGGCACCGAAGAGGACGCCGCGATGAAGGCCGCTGGCGCGGTGAGCCTCACGTCCCCCATGTCGAACGTCCTGACCGCGCAGCCTCCGCACGCGGTGCTTCACGAGGAGCTCCGATGAAAGGCCTCCTGGTCCGCGCAAGCCTTCGCCACCTGGGTCGACACCCGTGGCTGACGGCGCTGTCCCTCGTGGGGATTGCGCTGGGTGTGGCGGTGGTCGTGTCCATCGACCTGGCGAGCGGCAGCGCGATGCGCGCGTTCGAGCGCTCCACCGATGCGGTGGCGGGGCGCGCCACGCATCAACTGCTGGGGGGCACGTCGGGGCTGCCGGAGCGCGTGTATCGCGACCTGCGCGTGCGGCCCGATGCGCCCGTGTCCGCGCCCGTGGTGGAGGGCTACGCGCAGGCGAGCGTGGGCGACCGGCGCACGCTCACGCTGCTGGGGATGGACCCCTTCGCGGAGGCGCCCTTCCGAGACTTCTCCAGCGGCGCCGCGGGGGACGTGAGCACGCTGCTCACCGAGCCGGGCACCGTGCTCCTCAGCGCACGCGCGGCCCGAGCGCTGGGCGTGGGAGTCGGCGACGTGTTGCCGGTGCGGGTCGCCGGACGCGACGCCCGGCTCCGCGTCATGTCCCTGATTGCCCCCGCGAACGAGGACACCGCGCGCGCGGTGGAGTCCCTCGCGCTGATGGACCTCTCCACCGCGCAGGAGCTGCTCGGCCAGGAAGGCCGGCTCACGCGCGTGGACCTGATTCTCCCCGGGGGCGAAGCGCAGGCGGAGCAACTCCGCGCGGCGCTGCCGCCCGGGACGGAGCTGGTCCGAGCCTCCGCGCGAACCGGAACCCTGGAGCAGATGACGCGGGCGTTCCGCACCAACCTCACCGCGCTCTCGCTGCTGGCGCTCGTGGTGGGGATGTTCCTCATCTACAACACGATGACGTTCTCGGTGGTGCAGCGGCGCGGCCTCCTCGGCCGGCTGCGCGCGGTGGGCATCACCCGTCGGGAGCTGTTCGCGCTCGTCCTGGGTGAGGCCCTGGTGCTGGGACTGGTGGGCACGGTGGCGGGGCTGCTGCTCGGCATCATCCTGGGGCGAGGGCTCGTCGGCCTCATCACCCAGACACTCAATGACCTCTACTTCGTGGTGAGCGTGCGCAGGCTGGCGCTGGAGCCCCTCACGCTGGCGAAGGGCCTGGGCCTGGGCCTGGGCGCCACGGTGCTCGCGGCGCTGGTGCCCGCGTGGGAGGCCGCGCGCTCGGCGCCGGTGACGACGCTGCGCCGCTCAACGCTCGAGGACGTCTCCCGCACCCGCGCGCCCAAGCTCGCGCTGATGGGGCTGGCGCTGCTGGCCTCGGGCGTGGGGATGTTGAACTGGCCCACGCACGCGCTGCTCCCCGCCTACGTGGGACTCTTCGGAGTCCTGCTGGGCGCGGCGCTGCTGGTGCCCTGGCTGACGGAGCGGCTGTCGCTCATCGCCGCCGTGCCGCTGGGCCTCTCCTTCGGACTGCTGGGGCGCATGGCCGCGCGCGGTGTGCGGACCAGCCTGAGTCGCACGGCGGTGGCGCTGGCCGCGTTGATGGTCGCGGTCGCGACGACGGTGGGCGTGGGGCTGATGGTGTCCAGCTTCCGAGGCACCGTGATGTCCTGGCTGGAGGCCTCCCTCCTCGCGGACGTGTACATCTCCCCGGCCACGATGGTCGCCCGGCGCGAGTCCGCCTCGCTGACACCCGGGCTCGCCGAGCACCTGCGCGCCACGCCGGGCATCGCCGGCAGCAGCTCCCTGCGGCTGACGCAGGTCCAGGTGGATGGGCTGCGCACGGACCTGTCCGCGGTGGACTTGAGCCGCACGGCGGCGCGGCCCTATCGCTTCAAGCAAGGCGACGACGCATCCGTGTGGCGCGAGCTGGAGTCATCCACGGATGCGCTCATCGTCTCGGAGCCCCTGTCCTTCCATCGCGGCGTGAACGTCGGCGACACGGTGCAACTGGCCACGGACCGCGGGCTCCACGACTTCCGCGTCGTCGGCGTGTACTTCGACTACGGCTCCGACGTGGGCACCGTCCTGATGCCTCGCGCCACCTATGACCGGTGGTTCGACGACCGGGGCGTGAGCGGCGTCGCGCTGTACGCGGCCCCGGGGCAGGACCTGGACGCGCTCCTCGCCTCGGTGCGCGAGCGCGCGGGAGACTCGCAGGCCCTGCTCATCCGCTCCAATCGCTCCCTGCGGCAGATGTCGATGGAGGTGTTCGACCGCACCTTCACGATTACGCAGGTGCTCCGGCTGCTCGCCATCTGCGTGGCCTTCGTCGGGGTGCTCAGCGCGCTGATGTCCCTGCAACTGGAGCGGGCCCGAGAGCTCGCGGTGCTGCGCGCCACGGGCCTGACGCCCGGACAGCTCTGGGGACTGGTGTCGCTCCAGACAGGACTCCTGGGGCTGCTCGCGGGGCTGTTCTCCCTGCCGCTGGGCGTGGGGCTCGCGTACATCCTGGTGCACGTCATCAACCAGCGCTCCTTCGGCTGGACCCTGCGGCTCGCCGTGTCGCCCGAGACACTGGGGCAGGCCCTGCTGCTCTCGTTGGTGGCCGCCGCGCTGGCGGGGCTCTACCCCGCGTGGAAGATGGCGCGCGCCAATCCCGCGCTCGCGTTGAGGGAGGAGTGACGCCATGAGCACCAGCAACGGCCGAGGACTCGTCATCGGAACCGGGGTCGCGCTGTCGGCGCTGGCCGTGGCGGCCTGGTTCGTCACGCGTGAGACCCAGCCCCCCGCGCTCAACCGGGGAGGCACCCTCACGGTGGCCCGGGCCATGGGCAGCGGCACCCAAGGCATGGAGGGCTACGCGCGCGCCTTCGAGCCCCGCGCCTTCCACTTCCCCGAGGACCACGGTCCCCATCCCGAGTTCCGCACCGAGTGGTGGTACTGGACCGGAAACCTCGAGACCACCGACGGGCGTGCGTTCGGATATCAGTTCACGCTGTTCCGCAACGCGCTGACCCCGGACGCCCCCGCGCGCGCCTCGGCCTGGGGAGCGCGGCAGGTGTATCTGGGTCACTTCACGGTGACGGATGTCTCGGCGGGGAAGTTCCACGCCTCGGAGCGCTACAGCCGGGAGGCCCTGGGGCTCGCGGGCGCCGCCGCTCAGCCGTTCAAGGTGTGGCTGGAGGACTGGGAGGCCACGAGCGTCGGTGAAGGCATGTGGCCCGTGCGGCTGCGCGCCCGGACGAAGGACGTCACCCTGGAGCTGCTGCTGGAGCCCGGCAAGGCCCCCGTGCTCGAAGGCGACCGGGGACTGAGCCAGAAGAGCGAGGAGCCGGGCAACGCGTCCTACTACTACTCGATGACCCGCATGCCCTCACAAGGCACGGTGCAACTGGATGGACAGACGTACGCGGTGACGGGCGAGAGCTGGATGGACCGCGAGTGGAGCACCAGCGCGCTGGGCCAGGGGCAGGTGGGCTGGGATTGGTTCTCGCTCCAGCTCTCGGACGGAAGCGAGCTGATGTACTACCAGCTCCGTCACGAGGACGGGACGGTGGATGCGTTCAGCTCGGGCACCTGGGTGCCTCCCGCGAGCGCCGCGGACAGCGCGCCCCTGCACCTGAAGCGCGAGGACGTGGAGCTCACCGTGCTGGACACCTGGAAGAGTCCTCGCGGCGGCGAGTATCCCTCCCGCTGGAAGCTGCGCGTGGCGAAGCTGGGCCTGGAGCTCACCGCGACCCCCAAGGTCTCCGACCAGGAGCTGGTGGTGAGCGTGCGCTACTGGGAGGGCGCGGTGAGCCTGGACGGAACTCGTCAGGGCCAGCCGGTGAAGGGCCGAGGCTACGTGGAGCTGACGGGCTACGCGGACACGGGCGCCTCCGCGCGAGGACCGGGCACCCGCGCCCGAGGGACCCCGGAGAGCCAAGGCCGCCCCTCGCCCGAACCGTCGCGCCCGTGAGTCACCTCACGGCGCGTAGACGATGTCCGGCTTCGCGGGAGTGATGGCCTCCTTCCGCCACCAGCTCTGCACCTCGCGCCCTCCGGCGAACTTCGGCATCCGCATCCCGTAGGAGTCCACCTGGAAGCGGTACTTCGCGGGTGCCAGGAAGACGGGCGTGCTGCGCTTCTCGCTGTAGGGACACAGGCCGTAGGTGGAGATGTTCCACAGCGTCGCCTGGTGCAGCGCGAAGTCCTTGCCGTGACGGCCCTTGAGCCCCAGCACACCCTTCACATACGTCCCGGGCCAGCCCTCGAGCTGGAAGAAGGTGTTGTAGTCGAGGTACTCGACGTCGCCGTCGATGATGCTCTTGCTCTTCCAGTCCGTCGTGTCGACGACGAGCGAGCAGATGAAGGGACAGTCCTTCGTCGGCGCCAGCTCCCCCGTGACATAGGGATAGGCATACGCCGTCCCCAGCGACGGGATGGGCCCCTTCGAGCCGTGATAGCGATAGTGGCTGTGGCCGATGGCCGTGTTCTGCGCGCCGCCCCACGGCGTCCAGGAGCCGAAGCTCTTGGCGAACGCACCGTAGAAGTCCTCGGTGACAATCTTCGTGTCGCCGTAGTTGTGGAGGACGACGAAGTGGGCGCCCGCCGCGAACAGCGTCAACAAGCGCCGCACGTTCTCCGTGTTCCAGGGCGTGTCCTTGTCCGGGCCCACCAGGCGGTGCTGCCGCCACGCGTCGATGCGGTAGCGAGGCGCATGGTACGTGACGCCCTTGGCCACGTTGACGAAGGTGCTCTTCTTGACGATGTGGGGCACCCACAGCGTCATGTCGTTGTCGCGCACGTAGTCCGCGAGGAACTTGAGGAACTTCCGGTCCGACGCCGGACAACTCCCGCGCGTGTCCTCCGGGCTCATCCACCCCGCGAGCAGCGTGCTCAGCATCAGGTCCAGGTCCACCGAGTCCATCATCCAGAGCGCGGCGACCTGCTGGGCGCACGCATCCGAGTCCGCCATCTTCGTCGCGGAGGAGATGTACTGCGTGGGCTCGCGGACCTGCGGGTCGAACATCCGGTCCACGAGCGTGTCGATGTTGGAGAACTGGTAGCGGAGGATGGCGGTCATGGATGAGGTGTCTCCTCAGAGCTCCCGGACGCGGTCGGAGGAGTCCACGACCGGCACCACCGAGAACAAGCCCTTGAACAGCATGAAGATGTACGCAATCGCCAGGATGGACAGGATGGCGCCGATGGCTGCCTGGACGGGATGGTTGGCCACGTACGTCGAGGCCTGCCCGAAACGATAGGAGAGCGCCCCGTCGGGGATGCCGTACTCCTCGGAGGAGAGGCGGCTGTAGCGGTTGTTCAGGTGCTCCTTCTCCACATCGCTCCGACGCCTGTTCGGATTCGTCGGGATGAACGAGAAGGACTGGTTGAGCGTCCGGCCCGGGTTCCTCCGCTTCCGGAACCAGTTCTTGCTGTCCTCCTCCAGCGCGTACTTCGACTCCTTGAACGCGCTCTCGAGCTTCTCCAGCGCCCCCTCCTTGTCCTCCCCCATGTGCTCGATGGCCAGCTTCATGACCGCCCGGAGCCGGTTCTCGACCTCATCACTGGAGACGGGGAAGTTCCCCGCGCGGATGAAGGCCTCCGACGTCCGGGGGAACCGCGCGAAGGGCTCCTTGTCGATGGTGGCCTTGAGCACCTTGAGCAGCCGGTGCGCGGCGCTGATGTCGGGGCTGAACTTCTTGAGGACGGACTTCTCGTGCTGGAGGAACTGCTCCAGCTCCGTCAGCGGCGCGATGTAGACATGCTTGGCTTCATCGTGCAGCCCCACCGTCTTCAGGTGATGCTCCATCAAGGCCTGCGCGCTCATGAGCGAGTAGCCGGAGTCCACGTAGTCGACCAGGATGAGCCTGCGCCCCTCGAGCAGCTCCCTGGGGAGATACTTCTCGATGTAGTTCGACATCGCCTTGTCGTAGGGGACGTCGCGCTTGCCCTGTTCGTACTCTTTCTTGGTGGTCTCGATGCTGAGCGGGAAGTCCACCGCCTTGATGCCGAAGACCTGGCGGAGGAACTCCATCACCACCACGGGACTGCGCCCCAGGCCCACGTAGAGGAACTTGCCGCCCAGCGACTCGGCCTCTTCCAGGAGCAGCCTGGAGACGTAGTAGAAGCCAGCCAGGTCCTTGCGCTGGAACAGCCGGTTCTCCCCTTGCTCACCGACGTACTTGGGCATGCGGGACTCCCCCTCTCGACCCGGCAAACCCTAGCGCAACATCCACTCCGGGTGTGAGGAGTGAAACACTTCCCAACCCCAGACGTCACCCAGACAAGCGTCCCGCCTGCCCTCACAGGTCTCCCGCCCCTGGCACCTGGCTTGCCTATGAGTCCAGACAAACCCTGAGTGACGTTCGCCCATGGACGTCGGAGGCGGTGAGGCCATGCGCGAGCATCGACGCGGCGGGTGGTGGTTGGGATTGCTGGGCACCCTGCTTCTCATCGGCTGCAAGGAGAGCGCGAAGACACAGCCGCCTCTCCTCGCCGAGCAGGAGGAGGAGGTCCCCGACGCGGGGCTCCCCACCCCGGAAGATGCGGGGCCTGTCGACGCGGGCGTGCCTCCCGCCGAGGAGGCACCGGACGCGGGCGAACCCGACGCGGGAGCACCCGACGCGGGCCCCGCCACCGGCCCCGCGCTGCCTCCAGACGCGAGCGGCTGGCGCTTCCTGGGCACCGCCGAGGGCGGACCTCGCGAGGTGCTGGGCGTCACCCAGGACGAGGGTGGAAACATCTGGGTCGCGGGCGGCGAGGACGGCCTGTGCCTGGTGCGCGCGGGTGCAAACAGCTTTCAGTGCTTCACCCTCGCGGACGGGTTGCACCCGTGGGGCGCGTGGAAGGGCAAGGACCCGCTGCCCGAGCAGCGCTACCTCAAGGTGACGGCGGTGACAGGCGGCCCTTCGGGCGTCGTCTTCGTCGGCTACGCGGGCAAGCCCGGCTGCGAGGGTGAGTTCTACAAGCCGCCTGGAGCGCCCAAGGACCCCTCCATCTTCAAGAGCGGCGACGCGGACCGCGTGGAGCTCAAGGCGGACGGAACGCTGGCCGTGGTCCACTACGACATCCACTCCCCCGCGCACTCGGTGCCTGGGTATGGACACCGCGAGAAGCTCTGCACGGTGAACCGCATCGTCTGGGACAAGGCGACCGACGGCCTGTGGTTCGCGGCGAACCACGGGCTCGCCTGGGGGGAGGCGAGCTACCAGGGCGGCGAGGAGTGCTCCCACCCCCAGGTCCGCGTGTCCAACGCGTGGAGCCACGTCACGCGCGATGCGCAGGGCAACGAGGTGAACAACGAGCCTCGGCAGCGCTGCAAGTTCGGCGTCATGGAGCACGTCCACCCGGCCATCCAGATGCAGGGCACGGAGGCGGAGGATGATGACAACAGCCGGCTCGCGGGCGCGGTGTGGGGCGTGGCGGTGCGCCCGGATGGAGACGTGTGGATGGGGACGGCCATCCGCAGCTCGGTTTTCCACATCATGACCAACGCCGTGGGCCATGTGGGCACGGGCGCGCCCTGGAACTTCGAGATGGCGCGCAAGCAGACGGAGGAGAAGAAGCACAAGGCCAACCGCATCGACATCTGGCCAGATGCCGTGGCCGAGCCCATTCCGCCCACACGGGAGCAGCGCAAGGACGACGTCGTGAGCGACCTGGCCTTGATGCCGGACGGCACCGTCTGGGTGTCCAGCTTCGCGTGGGGACTGGCGAAGCTGAGCGACACGGGGCAGGTGTTGGACCATGCGCTGACAGGGGACGCGGAGCGCTTCGTCTCCTCTCTGGAGAGGGACTCGCGAGACGGCAGCGTGTGGATTGGCCACCAGTGGGGCCGAGGACTGATGCGGCTGCACACGGACGGCGCCTTCGTCACCCACAACAAGGTGCTCAAGGGCCTGGCGAGCCAGCCCATCTGGGACATCCAGGTGGTGGGCTCGGGAGACTCGCGGGTGGTACTGGTGGGCTTCGGGGCCTCGCGGGATGGCTCGAACAACATCACGCGGCCGGGCGCCATCGGCATCTACACCGGACGGTGACGTGGAGTAGGGTCCTCCCAACGCGCGTCATCCTCGGGAGGACCCACCCCATGCCGAAGGCGAAGTACGTCCTGGCCCTGGACCAGGGCACCACTGGCACCCACGTCTCCATCCTCGACTCGAAGCTCAAGGTGGTGGGCCGCTCCTACAAGGAGTTCACCCAGCACTTCCCCAAGCCGTCCTGGGTGGAGCACGACCTGGATGAAATCTGGAGCACGAGCGAGTGGTGTATCGCCCGCGCGCTGAAGGACGCCGGGCTGCACGGCCGGGACATCTCCGCGGTGGGCATCACCAACCAGCGCGAGACGACGGGCCTGTGGTCTCGGGACAGCGGCAAGCCCCTGCACCGCGCCATCGTCTGGCAGGACCGCCGCACGTCGGAGATGTGCCGCCGGCTCAAGGAGCGCGGCGTGGAGCCTCGCGTGCGGGACATCACCGGGCTGGTGGTGGACCCATACTTCTCCGGCACCAAGCTCACCTGGTTCTTCGAGCACCTGAAGGGTGCCCGCGCGCGCGCCGAGCGGGGGGACGTGTGCTTCGGAACCATCGACACGTGGCTCGTCTACAAGCTCACGGGTGGCACGGCGCACGTCACGGACGTGTCCAATGCCAGCCGCACGATGTTGATGGACTTGAAGACGCTCCAGTGGAGCGATGAGATGCGCTCGCTCCTGTCGGTACCGGGGGCGTGCCTGCCGCAGATTCGCGGCTCGGCGGAGGTGTACGGCACCACGCGAGGCATGCGCAGCCTGCCGGACGGTGTCCCCGTCGCGGGCATGGCGGGCGACCAGCAGGCGGCCCTCTTCGGTCAGGCGTGCTTCGAGCCCGGCGAGTCCAAGTGTACGTACGGCACGGGGGCGTTCCTGTTGATGAACACGGGCACGGCGCCGGTGCGTTCGTCGGCGGGCCTGCTGACCACGGTGGCGTGGCGGCTGGGCGGCACGGGCTCCACGACGTATGCGCTGGAGGGGAGCAGCTTCATCGCCGGGGCCGCGGTGCAGTGGCTGCGGGATGGGCTGAAGATCATCAAGCGCGCGCCGGATATCGAAGCGCTCGCTGCGAGCGTGAAGGACTCGGGTGACGTGGTGTTCGTGCCGGCGCTCGCGGGCCTGGGAGCGCCGCACTGGCGTCCCGAGGCGCGGGGCTTGTTCGCGGGCATGGACCGCTCCACCACGGTGGCGCACATGGCGCGCGCGGTGCTGGAGGGCATCGCGCTGCAGATTCACGACCTGGCGGAGGCGATGCGCCGCGACAGCGGACGAGACATCCCCGTGTTCAAGGCGGACGGCGGCGCGGCGGCCAACAACTTGCTGATGCAGTACCAGGCGGACCTGCTGGGAGTCCCCGTGGTGCGCCCGCGCAACCTGGAGACGACCAGCCTGGGCGCGGCGTTCCTGGGGGGCCTGGGCGCGGGTGTCTGGGACAGCCCGGACGCCATCCGCCGCGCGTGGAAGGCGGACAAGGTCTTCAAGCCGAAGATGAAGGCCGATGCGCGCGAGCGACACCTGAGCAAATGGAAGCGCGCGGTGGAGCGGGCGTAGGTCGACCGTGAGACCGGGGCGCGCCGGGTTCATGACGGCGCGCACGGGCGCATCGCGCGGGTCTGATGCGAGTACGCGAAGCCCTGCGTGTCTCACCCCGTCGCCCCCAAGCTCCTCCAGGTGAATCATCACCGTCCGGCCGGAATCCTCCCGGTGCGGGCCCGCCGCCCCGAGTGGGACGGTGAGCACGAACCTCGCGGCTCGGATGGTGGCCCGCCGCCGCATCCACCGACGAGGTTCCGCGCGACTCGGAGCATTTCACTGGGACGGTGAAACATCGGGCGAGTGAGCACTCTGGAGGCAGACGATGACTTCCCTCGGCCGCGAGAGCGGGTAAGAAGGTGGTCATGGCCACCCAGCTCACCCAGCTGACTCCCGAGGCGCTTCAGTCCTTCCTCGCCCAGCATCCCGAGTGGAAGCATGAAGGCGGGATGATTCGCCGCACCTTCGAGGCCCCCTCCTTCCTCGCCGGCATCACCTTCGTCGAGCGCGTGGCCCACGCCGCCGAGCGCGCGGACCACCACCCGGACATCGACATCCGCTGGCGCAAGGTGACACTCGCCCTCGTCACCCATGACGCCGGAGGACTCACCTCGCGCGACACCTCACTGGCCGCGGAAGCCGACCGCCTCTTCGACGAGGTCACCCCCCAGAAGTGAGTGCCTCCGACGCGGCCCCCGTCTCTCCGCTCCGCGATGTCCCGTGGCTTCGGCTGCTCACGGTGGGCATCGCGCTCGGACTCGCCTCCCCTGCCTGGGCGCAGGAAGGGGAGCCCATCCAGCCTCGCCCGGAGCGGCTGTACTTCAATCCCGGCGCGCTGCTGGGCTCGGCCCGCGTGGTGTCGCTGGGCGGCGCCTACGTCGGCATCGCCGAGGGCGCCGCGGGCTTCCCCAGCAACCTGGCCGCGCTCGCCCACCGAGGCCCCGCGCTGGACAAGGACTGGGACCTGGGCGTCACCCTGTCCTGGCTCGACCTGCCGTTCACCAGTGGACGCGCGCGCGACGTGGACAACGACGGACGCGCCGATGAAGGCCAGGACCGGCGGCAGCTCCTCGGCGGGTTGATGCTGCAGTACAAGCGCTTCGGCATCGGCTTCGCGCTGCGCAACAGCGTCGTCGCGTACTGCGCGACCGCCACCTGCGCCGGAGACACCGAGCGCATCCGCGTGTCGCTGACCCAGTCCGTGCTCGCCGGAGCGGTGTCTTTCGGACAGGACGACTTCATCCTCGCGCTCGGCATCTACGCGGCGCAGGCGTCCTTCCGCCTGTCGTCCGGTGGAGACGACTGGCGCTACGGCGACACGGGCGTCGCCATCGACATGCTGTACCGCCCCCACGGCCGCCCGTGGCGCCTGGGTGTCACCGTCCGGCCAGAGGTCATCGCGGACTGGAGGCGCGACGGGGAGCAGCCTCCCGTGCTCGCGGGGAGGACGCTGTTCGGCGCGGTGGTGTCTCCGGCCGTGCTCTCCCTGGGCGCGAGCTGGCGGCTGGGCGAAGGCGCGGAGCGCTACAACCGCCTGTCCCCCGCGAGCCGGCGCCAGCTCATCATCGACGGGGATGCGCTGCCCGTGCCCGAAGAGGAGCCTCGGGATGCTCCCGCGGGGCGCTGGCTCATCAGCGCGCAGGTGGACCTGCTCTCCAGCGTGGACAACGCCGTGCCGCTGCGCTCGTTCGCCTCCACGGCGGACGAGGAGTTCGTGGGACATACGACGACGTTCGCTCCTCGACTCGGCGTGGAGCATGACACCGTGCCCGGGATGATTCGGCTGCGCGCGGGCGTGTACGCGGAGCCCTCGCCCTTCGACGGCCGTCCGCCGCGTCCACACATCACCGGCGGCTTCGAGGTGTTCGTGCTGCGCTACTGGGAGGACTGGTCCATCAGCGCCTCCTTCGACCTGGCGAGCCGCTACAGCAACGTCGGCTTGTCCATCGGCTTCTGGCGCTGACGCACCTGGAGCGTGGGAAGCGCGTTCCCCACGGTGGGGACGGCACCGGAGCAGGCAGGACGCGAGTGCCTCGGGGCGGACGGGCGGGCGGACATCGCTCGCGGTGTTGCTGGCCCCTCCACGCATGGAGACCCTCCGTGAGCGGAGGCATGTCATGCATTCAGGGCGGCGGTGGTTTCAGACTGTCGCGTTCGCGACAGCACTGGGCTGGGCGGGATGGGTGACGGGATGCAGCGAGGCAGAGGACCGGGAGCCTCGCGACTGTCCCGATGCGATGCGGAGGGATTGTCCTTCCCAGGAGACTCCCTCCGAGGAGGACGCGGGGACACCACCGGAGGACGCGGGGACGACGACGCCCCCGCAGGTACCTCCGGATGCGGGCGGGCCTCCTCCGATGGAGCCACCCCCTCCACCGCCCCCCGCGACGACGGGGAGCACGCTGTGGCTCGGGCGCGAGGGGACGGCCCAGGACGACCTGGCGCTGGGCGCGGCCGTGGACAGCAACGGCGATGTCCTCACCGTCGCGCAGTACGAACTGGACGACCTCCAGGAGCGTCAGCCCACGGACAACTCCGTGAAGTTGGTGCTCACGCGCCGCGCGGCGATGGGCGAGCAGCGCTGGACGCGGAGCTACTCGGTGCGCGTGGCGGACACGCCCGTCTCCCTGCGCGCGGATGTGAATGCGCGCGTCGCGCCGGGTCCCGAGGAGGGCTCCTTCGTCGCGGCGGACGCCCGAGGGCTCGTGGAGTTCGCTCCGCAGTCGGGCCTGGGCAACGGCGCGTTCGTCGTCCGGCTGGACCGGGAGGGCAACGTGGTCTGGTCGGCCTCGGTCCCCGGGCGGGATGTCACGGTCGCGGACATCGCGGTGGATGGACAGGGCCGGCCCCGGGTGGCGTTCAACACGTCGGGCTCCACGGACTTCGGTGGAGGCGTGAAGGGCTCGGGCGCGGTGGTGGTGACGTACTCCCTGGACGGCAAGGCGGAGCAGGCGCTGTCCGTGGGCCAGGGCGAAGGCGGCGACTCTCGCGTGACGCTGACCACCCTGGCGCTCACGCCGGAGGGGAGCGTCGTGGTGGGTGGGAGCTACGCCGGCCTGGTTCGCTTCGGTGAGCACCGCGTGGGGTCCGCGAAGGACGGCAGCCCGTTCCTGGCGCGGTATCAGCCCGACGGGAAGCTGGCCTGGGTGAAGCCGCTGTCGCAGGCGACCGGGATGGTGCGCGACGTGGGGGTGGATGGTCAGGGCACGGTGGTGGCGCTGGGCTCCTTCCTCGGGACGGTGTCGTGGGGGACGACGAAGCTCCAGGGCCACGTGTATCGGGCGAGCCCCTTCCTGGTGGCCGCGGACCCGACGGGAAAGCCGAAGTGGGCGCGCAACCTGGGGGATGGGCTCCAGGCCGGGGCGCTCGGAGTGGAGCCTTCGGGTGAGCTGGTGGTGGCGGGGTTCACGTACTCGCTCATCGTGGATGGCGCGTCCGGGCCGGATGGGCTGGGTTCGGCGCAGCCGGTGGCGCTCCGCTATGGAGCGAATGGAGCGTCGCAGGGGCTGCGCCTGTACCTGTCCGACCCGCCGCGCGCGCGAGGTGAGCTGTACGGCGTGGAGGAGATTCGCTTCGTGGGGGTGCTGCCCGATGGAGACACCGTGTTGTTCGGCCACACGGACCGGGACACGGACTTCGGCACGGGCCGGCGAGCCCCCGCTCGGAGCGACCTGTTCCTCATCCGCATGAAGCATTGAGGCATTGAAGCCAGCCGGGGGAGCGGAAGACACACCGCCCCCCCGGCTGTGATTTCTACAGGGGGTGTCGGTGCATTCGAGGCCCCGAGGACATGGCGATGCCCTCAGGGGCGACGACGCATTCGCGCCCAAGCATTCACAACCGTCGTGTGGTCATCACAGCGGGCCCTGGGCGCGGCGTCGTGCTCACGCGAAACAACGCCTGAGGCCGGTGCGGCTCAGCGGCGCGTCGTGCGGCGAGTGGTCTTCCGAGCCCCCTTGCGAGCGCCACCGCGCGCGGTGGTGCTCTTGCGAGCCGCGCCCTTGCGAGCGGTGCGGCCCGCGGCGGCGGCCCTGCGCGCGGTGGTCTTGCGAGCGCCACGCCGGGCGCCACCGGCGGCGACCTTCTTCCGGGACGCCTTGCGAGCCGTGGTCTTGCCGCGAGCCGAGGTCTTCCGCGTGGAGGAACGGCGGGAGGACGTCTTCTTCGCGCGAGCACCGGTGCGGCGAGCGCCCTTCTTGGCGGCGCGGCGCTTCCGGGCAGGCGACTTGCGCGTCGAGGCTGACACGGCGGAGGCCAATCCCAGGTCCGAGGGGGCCATGACGTCAGTGACTTCCGAATTGATGGTCTCGTGAATCATTCCATCTCCTCCAGTGAGGGAGAACGACAAGCGATGCACGTCACAGAGTACGCCTGCTCGCGCGAGATGAGAGCCGTCACGTCGGCAAGATGAACGACATCGGACGAATGACACGTCAGCGGTTGCGCATCAGGAAACGCTCGCGTGCTCGCGACACGCGCCTGTTCAGCAGGACAGACGCCACAGCGCAGCGTCCCGCCGCAGCCATCGGAGGTCTCACCACAGCGCTGGCCCAGGGCCGCACAGGTGGCGGACAACGCCACCTTCCGCGCCGCCCTCAAGGCCCCGCCCGGCAGCAGATGGGGCAGCGCGTCCGAGCCCGTCAGCCAGCGGGGAACCTCCGTGTCCGCCGCAGGAGCGTGCATCAAGAGAATGGCCCGGCGGTCCTCCAGGGGCTCCGACAGCGCCCATCCGACCGTATCCCCCCATCTCCAAGTCGCCCACGGCCCTGGCTGGTTTCACCTCGGAGCCGCGGGTGGATTCACGAGCGAGCCGCTTGAGCAGACATTCAGCGCGATGCCATGGAATGGCATGCCATCGCGCTGCTGGGTTTTGACATCGATGCGAGGTGCTTTGCTCTCACGGGCTCGTAACGCGTCAGCCAGGAGCCAGCCCCGAGCCCGCGTCACCCCTTGAGGAACGCGGCCAGCTTCTCGTACGCCACGGCCAGCGGAGCGATGGGCGCGCTCTCGTTCGCCTGGTGCGCCTGCGCCGTCTCACCGGGGCCGTAGTTGATGGCGTCCACGCCCCACTCCCCGAAGCGCGCCACATCCGTCCACGCCTGCTTCGAGGCCGCGGGCAACCCCGTGATGGCCAGCAGCTTCTGGAACAGCGGGTTGCCGGAGACCACCGGCCCGCTGGGCGACGCGTCGGAGATCTCCACCTCCGCGCGGCCCGCCACCAGCGCGTGCACGTCCGCCTTCGCCTGCTCGATGCTCTTCCCCGGCGCGAAGCGATAGTTGAGGTTCAGCTCGAACGCCTCGGGAATCACGTTCCGCGCGCGCCCCCCCTTCGCCAGCGTCGCGTTGATGACCTCGTAGAAGCGGAAGCCGTCGACATCCACCTCCACCCGCTGCTTCGCCAACAACTCCGCCAGGAACGGGCCCGCCTTGTGGATGGCGTTCTCCCCCTGCCACGGCCGCGCCGAGTGCGCGCTGCGCCCCGTGAAGCGGACCGTCGCCTGCATCGAGCCCACGCACCCCACCTGGACTTCGCTGTCCGTGGGCTCCATCGCGATGCCGAACTTCACGCGGGCCAGGTCCGGTCGCTTCGCGAAGAGCGGAATCAAGCCGCTCTCCGCATACGCCCCCTCCTCCCGCTCGTAGAACAAGAACGCCAGGTTCACCGGCAACGTGTCGCGGCGAAGGTCCTCCGCCAGCGCCATCATCACCGCCAGCCCGCCCTTCATGTCCGACGCACCCAACCCGAAGACGCGCTCACCCTCGATGCGAGGCACGCGCCCCTGGTCGCTCGGGTGCGCGGGCACCGTGTCCAGATGCCCGATGAGCGCCACCGTGGGCCGAGGGTCGTCCAGGTTCCCCAAGAGCAGCGTGTGCCCGACCCGGCAGACGTCCTTCGCTGGGAAGTGCTGGAGCGCCCACCGCTCGGTGAAGTCGGCGATGGGGCCTTCCTGGGTGATGGGGCTGGAGATACGGCACAGCTCGAGCGTCGTACGGGCGAGCCTCGTGGCGAGGTCTTGAGAGGAGGACATGCGCCTCCCACCATAACCCCACCCCTCCCCGCCCGCCGAAGCCCCCCCACCACACGGCAAGCACCCAGGCCCCGCCCTGGACAGCCCAGGCCCTTGGATTCATCAGTTTATGAGCAGGTGCTTCTGAACGTGTGTTCACGGATACTCTCCGCTGACTCACATGCTTCGAGGATGAAATGTCGGGGACGGCGGACGAGGCGACCAAGGGCCTGCTCGCGGTGTGCAAGGCCAGGCAGAACAAGAAGGTGGACGTCGGCGCGGAGGCCATGAGGCGCTGGGTCGCCGAGGGCGCGGACGTGAACGCGCGCGGCGAATACGGCGCGACGGTGCTCCAACTCGCCCTGCGGTGGCCCTACTCGACCGAGGGCACCCCGCCCGATGTCGCTGGCATCCGCGTGCTCATCGACGCGGGCGCGGACGTGAACGCGCGCGACTCGCATGGGCGGACGCCGCTCCTGGACGCCCTCCAGTCCTCGGCCTCGCCAGAGACCGAGACCCGGGTGTCGGAGGCCGTTCAAGTGCTGAAGGCGGCCGGAGCCCGCATCCCCTCGGACGTGAAGAACCAACACGGCGGGGCCTTCGCCTGGACCTCGGAGGTCCTCTACCGGGAGATTCTCGACGCGGGCGCCGCCATCGACGGACGGGACGAGGCAGACAGGACGCCCCTGCATCGCATGGCCGGCCGCGGCACCCCCAACATCGTGAAGCTGCTGCTCGAGCGCGGCGCCGAGGTGAACGCCATCGACGGCCAGGGGCTCACCCCGCTGGGCGTCGCGCTCCGGACGAAGGAGGAGGTCTGGGTCGCCCACAACAAGCGCACGCCCGGGTTCAACGCCATCATCGCCCTCCTGGAGGCCGCGGGCGGAAGACCCCACGTGCCCTTCACGCGAAGCGACGACGTGTTCGCGCCGTTCCCCGTGAACCCGGACGCGCTGACCCGAACGCTCGCGGGCGAGAAGCTCGACCTCACCCACCCCGCCGCCTCCGCGCAGGAGGTGGCCACGGACCTGTGTGGTTACGGAGAGCCCGAGAAGACGTTCGCCAAGTTGACCGCGCTGCGGGACGCGCTCGGCGTGGAGCCGAGGAAGGTCCGCCTCCAGGGGCCGCTCGACATGCGCCGCGTGTTCTTCCACCACGGCGACCTGGAGGTGGACGGCGACCTGTCCATCTACAAGCCGTTCGCGGTGACAGGGAACGTCACCGTGCACGGCGTGGTGACGGACTCGGCGAATGAGTCACTGGTCGCCATCCTGGGCCACCTGAAGTGCCACGGCCTCTACACCGACTGCGAGTTCAGCGTCCAAGGCGACATCGAGGCCCGCGACGTGGTGCTCGGCTACTACAACGACCACATCCTCGCCGCGAACACCATCAAGGCGAAGGTCGTCATCGAGGACGACCACGCCTTCATGGCCACCGTCGAAGCGGAGCACCACTTCGACATGGACACCTACAGCCAGGGCTACGGCGAGGGCGTGGCGCAGACGCTTCAGTCCCTCTTCGTCGACGAGGTGTTCCAGCCTCGCGAGGACGGGGAGGACGAGGAGGAGCCCCGGCGCATCGACAGGGGCGAACTCTTCGACCGCATCAGCAAGGGGCTGCCCGTCTTCCGCGAGTGAGCCCCCGGGGCGGCTCCGTCAGAAGGCCCGGATGAAGTCGAGCTCCACGCTGTTCTTCGCCGCCGCGTCGGAGGGCGTCAGCGCGGGGCTCGGCTTCTCCGACACCGCGGGACTGCCTTTCGACTGCCACTCAGACACGTGACGGAATGAGTTGGCGTCGAAGCCCGCCAGCAACAACACGTGCGGCAGGGAGGACGGCAGCGGCGCGTTCTCATACGCCGCCAGGTTCCACATCACCACGTCCACGGGCCCCAGGAACTCGTGCCACGCCTGGATGGCGGCCAGGAGGGGTGGCACCGACGTGTCGAACGCAATGGCTCGCTCCCGGAGCTTCTGCGCCCGCAGCGGCATCAGCGCCTGGGCTTGCGGCGGATGGAACTGCATGTCGGAGAAGAAGTAGAGCGTGCGCGGCCTCGGGCGCGAGGGCTGGTCCAGCAGGGTGAAGATGAGGTTCACCACCGAGTTGGCCACCTGCGTGCTGCCCCAGCCCTTCCCCTCACACAGCTTCTTCGCCAGGCCGAACACCCCCTGCTTCTCGCGCAGGTTCTCCAGGTAGCAGTCATCCGCGAACGTCGCCGCGTAGCCCAACTCCCGCGCCATCACCGCCGCCAGCGTCACCGCCACGTCCCCCACCTGCGCGGAGCTCTTCGTGCCGCCCAGGGGCGTGCTGAACATGGAGCCAGAGATGTCCGCCAGCCCCAGGCTGGGCCCCTTGGGCAGCAATCCCTTGCACACCTGCTCCAGGATGGCCTCGAACACAGGCGCGAGCGCCGGCTCGGGGTCCGCCATGAAGACAATCTTGTCTCCCGAGTAGTTCGGGCGCGACTTGCCCTCCATCGCCGCGCGCCAGCCCATGTAGATTTGATGCGGCCACAGGCCCGCGAAGCGGCGCTTGCGGGCCTCGGCCAGCAGCGCGTCCACCGGGATGCCCGCCTGATACATGGCGCGCACGTAGCCCTTGAAGGCCAGGTCCGGCAAGAGGCCCGGCACGTCCAGCACGCGCCGCCACGTCTCCACCGTCGACCCCATGAAGGACAGCGCCTGCTCCGTGGACAGGCGCCCCTGCACGAAGTTCTCCACGCTCGCCTCGCCGCCGAAGTACGCGCGCCGCGCCTCCAGCAGCGACAGCCCCTCGGTCAGCCCCGCGCGCTCCCGCGTCGGCGCATGCAGGTAGCGGTAGAGCTTCAGCGTGCGCTCATCCAGGTGCGCCTTCGCCAATCCCATCGCATCCACCAGCCGCAGGCTCGCGCGCTGGCCGTTCTTCCGGCGCCGCGTCAGCGGGAACTGCCGCCGCGAATACTTGAGCACCTGATACTCATCCATCTGCCCCAGCGCCCGCGCCATTCCCTTGCGCGCGGCCTCCGGGACTTCGCCCAGGCCCAGGTTCTCGAAGTGCGTGACGAACAGCGCGACGTCATCCGCGCGGTGGCGCAGACAGCGGAACGTGTACTCCTCCGTGAAGGGGCCGCCCGGGTCCGCCGCGGCGAGGATGGCCGGCGCGACACTCCCCTGGATGCGATTGCCCTTCCCCTTCACCGGGTCGCGCATGTACGCGGCGAACTTCCAGCCGAAGCCCCGCTCATGCCGCTCGGCGTCGAGCAGCGCCGTCGCGTAGTCGCGAATCTCGTCCCGCTGGGTCCGGTAGAAGGTCTCCTCGAGCAGCGCCGAGCCCTTCGTGAAGGTCAGGTGCGTCAGCGGGTCCGTGCCGGACAGGTCGAAGGCGGTGGCTCCCTCGTGTGTCCGTGCCCCGTCGTGCTCCAGGGACCCCACGACGTCATCCAGCACCCGAGGCATGCCCCACTCCCGAGCCGAGAAGAAAAGTCGGCGCCCCGCCCCGCTGGCAAGCCAGCAAGGGCTCATGGACGAAGTAGGGGCGCCAGATGTCTCGAAGCCTACGTCAACTCACGACGGCGAAGCGAGGGCCTCCTCGAATTCCGTGGCGCCCTCCAGCAACACCGCGCAAAGACACGCGGGGCCCAGCAGCGCGGAGAACCCGTGGGCGCTGCCCACCGTCTTCTCCAGCGCCTCGCCCGGCCAGACCTCGTGACCGGAGTCCTCGCGCAGCCCGCCCTCCAGCACCAGGTTCAGCTCGCGTCCCAGGTGCGTGTGCTTGGGATAGCGCACGCCCGGGTGGAGCCGCAGCACCGCGGCCATCATCCCCTCGCGCGCGGGGCCCGGCTCCACGGGGAACAACTCCGAGCCCTCCACCGGCCCCGGCATCCACCGCGACGCATCCCCCAACGACTCCAACATCCGCAGCGAGTGCTCCCGCGACAGGTCGAAGAACGAGGCCACCGGCTCCGCGAAGCGCTCGAAGCGGCGAGGCCCCTCCATGCGCTCCATCAGCGCCCCCAGCACGGAGGCGGGGGGCTCGACGGGAGGTGTCAACACAGACAGGGCATCGCGCGCCATGGACAGACGGCGGACTTCGCCCTGGCACCGCGCGCAGTCCGCCAGATGGCGCTCGGCGGCCTCCCGAGCGGGGGGCTCCAGGGTCTCCAGGACCCACTCCGCCAGGATGTCGTCGAGGTGCGCCATCATCCCCTCTACGGAAGCCTCCACCGCTCTGGATTTCTCCGCGGACGCCTACACGGGCACGGCGAAGTCGCGCAGGGCCGAGTTGAGGCTCGTCTTCTTGTCAGTCGATTGTGTCCGCTGGCCGATGATGAGCGCGCAGGGGACCATGTACTTCCCAGCGGGGAATTGCTTCTCCCGCATCCCGGGAATCACCACGCTGCGAGCGGGGACGCGGCCCTTGTAGACGCGCTCCTCGGGGCCGGTGACGTCGATGATTTGGGTGGACGCGGTGAGCACCACGTTGGCGCCCAGCACCGCCTCCTCCTCCACCACCACGCCCTCCACGACGATGCAGCGGCTGCCCAGGAAGGCGCGGTCCTCGATGATGACGGGCGTCGCGGTGGGCGGCTCCAGCACGCCCCCCAGGCCCACGCCGCCGGACAGGTGGACGTCACTGCCCACCTGCGCGCAGCTGCCCACCGTGGCCCACGTGTCCACCATGGTGCCCGCGCCCACGCGCGCGCCGATGTTCACATAGCCCGGCATCACCACCGCGCCGCGCTCCACGAAGGCGCCGTAGCGCACCGTGCCCGGCGGCACCACGCGCACGCCCGCCTTGTCCAGGCCCTTCTTCAGCGGGACCTTGTCGTGGAACTCGAAGGGCCCCACCTCCATCACCTTCATCTCCGACACGGCGAAGAACAGGAGGATGGCTTCCTTCACCCAGGCGTGGACCTTCCAGCCGTCCGGGCCTTTCTCCGCGACGCGCAGCTCTCCGGAGTCCAGGCGTGCCACGGTCTCACGCACGGCGGACACGAAGTCCGGGTCCTTGAGTTTCGTCCGGTCCGCGAACGCGGCGGAGACCTTCTGGGAAAGCTCGTCGATGGGCAGCATGGCGCCTCCTTGAAGCACACTTCCGCGCGGCGCGCCGCACCAACCTGAAGCCCGCGCGGGCCCGCTCAACCGTGCGCGGCTTCGGGCTCCACCAGGGGAAACGTCTGCGTCGCGATTTCCCCGTGCAGGGAGCGGGGCGCCACGTCCACGGCGCCGTGACCTTCCAACTCCACCACTCCGGGCGTCACGTGCCGGATGCGGGACAGCGGCACCTGGCCCCAGTGCCGGCTGAGGAGCCAGCGGCGCAGGTAGAGGTGCTCTCCGCTCACGCGCGTCACGTACCCGAGGAAGGTCCCCGCGCCGTCCCGCACGCGCATGCCACTGACGATGGAGCGCCGCTCATAGGGCGACGCGGTTTCGGGCCAGGCCATCCGTCCACCTCCTGCCGCAGAAGGTGCGCCCGCATCCGCCCACCTGGGAGCACCCCGTCCCGGGCGCTTCCTCGGCAGGAGGCTTCGCCGCGGCCTCGGGTGGGGAAGTGTCTCGGACAGGACACCCGGCGGCGAGGCCCTGGGGGCGACCCGGGGCTCTCCGGGCCGGCCGTGTATCGGGTGACTAGCCGTCCAGGGCGCGCGCGACCGCGTCCACCACCTCCTGGTCCGTGGGGAAGGCGAGCGAGTCCTTGCGGACGACCACCTTCCCGTTCACGGCGACCTCGTAGCTCCCGGAGGGCCCCGTCTTCAGCTCCGCCACCACATCCAGCTCATCCTTCAGCGCGACCGCCGCACGGGCGGCCCGAGGCCTGTAGCCTCAAGAACCACAGTAGGTAATCGTCACCTTCGCATCGGCCATGGTGCGTTTCCTCGAGTGTGCCGGGTGTCGCGCGACACGCGCGTCCCTCCTCGGGGAGATAATGCGTTTCATGCGCCGGGGCCAGCCTGTCCGCTGGGCGGGCAGGTGAGACATCCCACGAAGCAACCTCTCTCTCGGGTGTGCACGGACCCGAGGACGCGGGCGCGGAGCGAGGCTAGGTTGTCGCGCTACCATGACCGACTTCCGTGAGCGCATCACCGCCGCCTATGACGCCGAGTCGTTCCGTCGCCAGGGACGCCAGCTGGTGGAGTCCCTGGCGGACTACCTGGCCCAGGCGCAGCGCGGTGACGGCCTGCCCGTGCTGCCGTGGGCGTCGCCCGCGGTGAACGTGGACCGCTTCGCCACGGCCTTCCCCGAGGAGCCCACGGGGAGCTTCCCGGAACTCGTGGCGAGAGTCCTCTCCGGCTCCAATCACTTGCATCACCCGCGCTACGTCGGCCACCAGGTGACCGCCCCCGTGCCCCTGGCCGCGCTGTGTGACGCCGTCTCATCCCTGCTCAACAACGGCATGGCTGTGTATGAGATGGGCCCCGTCTCCACCGCCATGGAGCGCCATGTGTTGCGTTGGATGGCCGCGCGCCTCGGCCTGCCGGAGACGGCGGATGGTGTGCTCACCTCGGGCGGCTCGCTGGGCAACCTCACCGCGCTGCTCGCCGCCCGTCAGGCCAAGGCCGGCTACGACGCGTGGAACGACGGCGCCCACGCGGGCCCGCCCCTCGCCGCGCTGGTCGCCTCCACCGCGCACTACAGCCTCTCGCGCGCCACGCGGGTCATGGGCTGGGGCGCCCAGGGCCTCATCCCCGTCCCCGTGGATGAGCACTTCCGCCTGCGCCCGGAGGCCCTGGCCCCCGCGCTGGAGAAGGCCACCCTCGCGGGACGCAAGGTCATCGCCGTCGTCGCCAGCGCCGGCTCCACCGCGACGGGCGCGTTCGACCCGCTGGAGGCCGTGGCCGACTTCTGCGAGCAGCACGGCCTGTGGTTCCACGTGGACGCCGCCCACGGCGCCTCCGCGGTGCTCAGCGCCCCCCACCGCCACCAGGTGCGCGGCCTCGACCGCGCCGACTCCATCGTCTGGGACGCGCACAAGGGCCTGCTCATGCCCGCGCTCATCACCGCCGTCCTCTTCCGCGACGGCGCGCGCTCGTTCGAAGCCTTCGCCCAGGAGGCCAGCTACCTCTTCGAGGGCACCGAGCGCCCCTGGAGCGACGTGGCCCAGCGGACGATGGAGTGCACCAAGGAGATGATGGCGCTCAAGCTCTACACGTGCCTGAGCGTGCTGGGCACGCGCCTGTTCGCCGACGCGGTGACGGAGTCCTACGCCCAGACGCGCCGCTTCGCCGAGCGCCTCTCCGCCACCAGCGACTTCCAGGTCCCCGTGTCGCCCGACTGCAACATCCTCTGCTTCCGCCACACCCCCGCGCACGTCCCCCCGGAGGAGTGGGACGGATTGCAAGCGCGGCTGCGCGAGCGGCTGGTGACGCGCGGCGACTTCTACCTGGTGCAGACGAAGCTGCCCGGAGGCGTGTACCTGCGCGTCACCCTCATCAATCCGCTCACCACCGACGCGGACCTGGACGCGCTCATGGAGGCCCTCAGGACGGCAGCTCGACGGTGAACTCGCTGCCCACGCCGGGCTGCGACGTCACCGTCACGACGCCGCCCAGCACCGCCACCATCTCCCGCACCAGCGTCAGCCCCAGCCCCACACCCGGCTTGGACTTGTTCTCCAGCCGCTCCATGTGCTCGAAGGGCTCGAAGACGCGCGACTGCGCGTCGGGAGGAATCCCCGGGCCCGTGTCGCGCACCCGGAAGCGCCACCCCCGAGGCCACCCCTCCACCTCCACCGACACCCGGCCCTTCTCGGTGTACTTCACCGCGTTCATCATCAGGTTGTGCAGCACCAGGTGGACGATGCGCGGGTCCGTGCGCGCGAGCAGCTTCCCCTCGGGCCGCGCCAGCTCCAGCCCCAGCCCCTTGCGGGTCGCCTCCACGCGCACCTCCGCCACCACGTCGTCCACCACGCCGCCCAGGTCCACCGCCTCGCGCCGCACCACCAGCCGCCCCTCCTCCAGCTGGTTGTACTGAAGCACCATCTCCACCATGTCCCGCAGGCGCAGCGTGGAGCGGTGCATCCGCTCGAACATGTCCAGCGCCCGAGGCGGCAGGCCCACCAGCTCCCGCTGGAGCGCATGCAAGGTGAGCTGCAGCACCGACAGCGGCGTGCGCAGCTCATGGGACACCAGCCGGAGCAGCGTGCTGCGCGAAGAGCTCGCGCGCTCGGTGGTCTCCAGCGCCACCTCCAGCTGCCGCTTGCGCATGCCCAGCTCCCGCGCCATCGCCTCCAGGTCCACCGAGCGCGCCGCGAGCAGGCCCTGGAGCACCTCGCGCGTGCGCTTCATCGTCGCCAGGTTCGACACCCGCGCCACCAGCTCCTCGGACACGAAGGGCTTCACCACGTAGTCCTGCGCCCCCGCGCGGAGCAGGTCCACGCGCAGCGCCTCGTCCGCGCGCGCGGTGAGCAGCAACACCGGCGTGGACTCCAGCCCCGGGCGCGTGTGCACCTCGCGCACCAGCCGGTCTCCGCCCATGCGCGGCATCATCACGTCGCTGACGATGACGTCCGGCTGCATCCGCTCCGCCTGCGCGAGCCCGTCCACCCCATCCACGGCCGTGGCCACCTGGAAGTGCTTGGACAAGGTCTCCACCACGAAGCGGCGCATCTCCCGCGTGTCCTCCACCACCAGCACGCGGGGACGGCTCGAGTCCTCCACGCGCACGGGCGCGGGCTCCACCTCCTCCGGCCGGAGCAGGTCCACCTCCGCGCGAGTCGCCCCCGCGCTCACGCCCTGCGGCTCCATCTCCAGCCGCTCCGCCAGCTTCACGCCCGTGGGCGCCATCAACGGCAGCTCCACCACGAAGCGGGCCCCACCACCCGGCCGCTCCTCCACCCAGACGCGCCCCTCATGCAGCGTCACGAAGTCGCGGGTGATGGCCAGGCCCAGGCCCGTGCCCCCCACCTCGCGCGCCAGGTCCGAGTCCCCCTGACGGAACCGCTCGAAGATGGCCTCGCGCAGCTCCGTGGGGACCCCCGGCCCGTTGTCCTCCACCACCAGCCGTCCCCAGCCCGCCTCCGCGCTCAGCGCGACGCGGATGTGGCCCCCCTCCGAGGTGAACTTGAACGCGTTGGACAGGAGGTTGAGCACCACCCGCTCCAGCTTCTCCGGGTCCACCTGCGCCGGCAGGCTCGCGGGCAGCTCCAGCACCAGCGCCAGCCGCCGCTCCGCCGTGAGCGCCTCGAAGTTCTCCGCGCTCCAGCGCACCAGCCGCGCCAGGTCCACCTCCGAGTACCGCACGCGCATCTTCCCCGCGTCCAGCTTGGCCACGTCCAGGAGCGCGTTCACGTGCCGCAGCAACATGCGCGCGTTGCGGCGCACGACGTCCAGGTCCTTGTGCAGCGCCTCGCTCAGGTCCCCGTGCTGGAGCAGCCGCTCCACGGGGCCCAGGATGAGCGTCAGCGGCGTGCGCAGCTCATGGCTGACGTTGGCGAAGAAGCGGGTGCGCTGCTCCTCGGACGCCTTGAGCTTGGCGTACAGCGCCTCCAGCTCCTGCGAGCTCTTCTCCAGCCCCACCCGGCGCTCCTCCGACAGGCGCGCCGCCTGGGTGAACTCCACCACCTTCCCGCGCAGCGGCACCAGGTACAGGCCCGTCGCCACCGACGCCACCGCCGTCACCAGCTTGATGCCGCCCGCCAGGTAGTAGGCGGAGTTCCACACGTTCCATATCTCCATGAAGTGCGTCAGCCCACACGCGGCGATGAAGACGCCGAACGACAGCACCATCCCCCCGAATGGCATCCGCGTGCGCCGCACCATCGCGTACAGCGACAGCGAGATGAGGAAGTAGGCCGCGCCGATGAAGGCGTCCGACACCACGTGCATCACCATCAGGTCCTGCTTCCACAGGTAGCAGTGGCCGTGGGGCATGTTCCACGCGCCGAAGAAGAACTCCCCCAGGTTCCCCTGGGGACCACCCTCCCCGAAGAGCCCTCTCACCAGGGAAACCGCGCCTCGCACCGCAGGACCGAGCTGGCCGTTCATGGCGTTCCCTTCCGCAGTCACACGTCGGCAGGGAGCCCCCCACGGCCCCTGCCCCCACCGGAGCATTCCGCGCGATACACGTGAAGCGTGTTGCTACACCCCCATCTCACACCGCCTGGACGGGAAAGGGCAGCCACCCCCTCGACAGCGCCGGGTGCTGGACATTCGCCCCCCGGGTCGAAATGAGGTAGAGCGCGGAGCGTCATGCTCGTCTCCCTGGTCATCCCCGTCTACAACGAGATTCCCACACTCGCGGAGCTGCTGCGCCGTTGCATCGCTGTCGACTTTCCGAAGGAAATCGTCTTGGTGGACGATTGCTCTCGGGACGGAAGCCGCGAGCTGCTCGAGAAACTGGCCACGCAGGGCGTGGAGATACTGGGGGGGACGCCCCAGAACCGGAATGAAATCCGGGTGTTGTTCCAGGAGAAGAACCAGGGCAAGGGCGCCGCGCTGCGCCGTGGTTTCGCCGAGGCCACCGGAGACATCATCCTGGTGCAGGACGCGGACCTGGAATACGACCCGCGGGACATCCCCAAGGTGATTCAGCCCATCCTGGACGGGGAAGCGGACGTGGTGTTCGGCAGCCGCTTCACGGGCACGCCGCGCCGGGTGCTGTATTTCTGGCACACCGTGCTCAACAACCTGCTCACCACGCTCTCCAACATGACGAGCGGGTTGAACCTCACCGACATGGAGACTTGCTACAAGGCGTTCCGCGCCGAAGTGGTGCGCTCCTTCGAGGTGGAGGAGAACCGCTTCGGCTTCGAGCCCGAAGTGACGGCCAAGGTGGCGCGCGGCAACTGGCGCATCTACGAGGTGCCCATCAGCTACCACGGGCGCACGTACGAAGAGGGCAAGAAGATTGGCTGGAAGGACGGCGTGCGCGCCCTCTACGTCATCGGCAAGTACGCGCTGAAGCGGTAGCGGCCAGGCAGGAGCGGCGGCCCGTTCCGCGGACCGCCACTCCCCCCTCGGGCCCTCAGCCGTGGGCCTGGGTCGTCTCGGCCGGCGGCGGCTCCACCGGGGGCGGCGCGGACGGCACGACGCCGGTGAGCAGCGACTTGGCGGCCTCCACCGCCTCGCTGGTCCCCATCAGCGCGAGCACGTCCCCCACGCGCAGCACCTCCTGCGCGGTGGGCACCGACAGGCTCTCCTCGCCGCGCTGGATGGCGAGCACCGTCGCGCCGGTGAGGCCGCGCAGGTTCACCTCCGCCAGCGACTTGCCCGCGACAGGGCTCGGCTCCTCCAGCCGCACGGAGGCGGGCGCGCCCAGGCCCGGGAGCAGCCCCTGGACGTGGTCCAGCGCGTGCTCGTCCTGCGCGGCCCCGGGCTCCTTCGAGTGCGACTGCGCCGCCAGCGCCGCCACGATGACCTGCGCTCCGGCGCGCACGTGGCCGTGCAGGTTGGTGGCGCCTCGCCAGAACGTGACGCCCATGACGCCCACCAGCGTCAGCACGATGAGGGGGCCCGCCGCGTTCTTGAGGAACGGCTGCGTCACCATCACCACCGGGATGCTCACCAGCAGCATGATGCCCACCTGGAGCGTGACGGTCAGCACGCGCCGGGGCGCCACCGCCAGGTCCAGCTTGCCGTCCGTGCGCGCGGGCAGCGCGGCCTCCGCCAGCATCACCCCCAGCCGCCGCGCGATGCCGATGACCCCCAGGATGAAGGGCACCGCGAGCAGCACCGCGCCGCCCAGGATGAGGTTGCGGGACAGGTCCTCGTCCACGCCCGTGCGGGCCTCGACGAAGCTGGCCATGCGGTCCGCCGACAGCGACGTGCCAATCACCAGCGCCACCAGCAGCACGGCGTCCAGCACCAGCAGGCGAATCTGCCGGCGCACCCCCGCGCCCAGCGTCTCCCGCCGAGGCGCCTCGCGCAGCTTCTCCACCCAGGTGCCATACAGGGTGACGAACGTCTGGAGCGGCTTGGGCAGCTTGCGGTCCACCCACGTCGCCACCGGGCCCGACACCTTGATGAGCAGCGGCGTCGTCAGCGTGGTGATGGCGGACACCGCCACCGCCACCGGATAGATGAACGTGCCGGTGGCCTTCAGCGACAGGCCCAGGCCCGCGATGATGAAGGAGAACTCGCCAATCTGCGCCAGGCTCAACCCCGCCTGCACCGACGTGCGCGTGCCGTTGCCGGTGAGGAACGCGCCCAGCGTCACGCCGAAGAGCTTGCCCAGGATGACCACCAGCGTGAGCACGAGGATGGCCGCCCAGTGCTCCGCGATGAGCGCCGGGTTGATGAGCATGCCCACCGACACGAAGAAGATGGCCGCGAACATGTCGCGCACCGGCTGCACCAGGTGCTCCACCAGCTTCTCCTCACCCGACTCCGCCACCAGCGAGCCCGCGAGGAACGCGCCCAGCGCCACCGAGTAGCCGAAGGACTGCGCCAGCAGCGCCACCGCGAAGCAGATGCCCACGCTCGTCACGAGCGTCGTCTCCGGCCGGTTCAGCTTGATGACCGCCCGCATGGCGCGCGGGATGATGAACAGGCCCACCGCCACCAGGCCCACCAGGAACGCCACCAGCTTGCCCGTGGTGAAGGTCAGGTCCTTCACGTTCAGGCCCGCGCCCGTGGAGATGGCCGTGAGCGTGGCCATCATCAGCACCGCGATGAGGTCCTCGACGATGAGCACGCCCACCACCAGCTCGCGCATCCGTCCCCGGACGCCCTGCTCGTCGAACGCCTTGGCGATGATGGTGGTGCTGGAGACGGCGATGAGCGCGCCGACGAAGAGGCCCTCCAGCGTCGTCCACCCGAAGGCCTTCCCCACCACGATGCCCAGCCACACCATGATGCTGCACTGGATGACGGCGGTGACGCCGGCGGTGAAGCCCACGGAGAACAGCTTGCGGAGGCTGAACTCCAGCCCCAGCGAGAACATCAGCAGGATGACGCCCAGCTCCGACAGCGTCGTGACGACGTCGGGGTTGGCCACCAGGGGGATGGGGACGTAGGGGCCCACCACCAGGCCCGCGAGGATGTAGCCCAGCACCACGGGCTGGCGCAGCTTCTGGAAGAGCACCGTCGTCACCGCGGCGACGCACAGGACGATGGCAATGGCCTGGAGGACCTCGTGGGCTCCGTGCATCAACTCACCTCGACAAAAAAAGAAATGGGATGGAAATGGGGACACAAGCGTCGTTGCGCGCGGACGCAAGCGACGACGCGAAGACGTCACGGTGGAGGCCCGGAGGGCCCCCCGCGAGCGCCTGACTCAGCTGGACAGACGCCCTTCAGCCCACCGAGGGTGGGCCACGCAGGGGACACGTCACGATGGAAGGACGGTCCGCGATATCCCCGCTCGACGTAGGCGCCGCCGGGGCCCGGCGTTTGAGCAGCGTGGCGCGCGTGACGGCATGACGGCGCTCACGCCCCCAGCGATGGAGGGCCTGGAGGTCCGGCGCGAAGGTGGACTCGCGCCCTCGCGTGATGGACGGCGCGCTGAACGCGAGCCCCGCCCCGGCCTGGAGCGCCGAGTCCCAGCCCCCCAGGTCGGTGACGTTGAGCTGCGCGCCCCACCGCCGCGAGCCGCCCTTCTTCGACGACTTCACGCCCTGGCGGACCGACGTCGCGCCCGGGTCCAGGTGGAGGCCGCGCTCCTGGGTGCCGTGGGAGACGTCCACCGCGGCATCCGCGGGGAGCACCGTCGCCACGACGAGCGCCATCCCCAGGGCGAGCAGCACCGTCCGGAGCCTCTCGCTCCCGGTACCGGGCCGTCGTGATGTCGTGCCGGGAGAGCGCATCAATCGTTCAGGTACTACGCCGCCCCCAGCCACGTAAAGCGCCGGTTTCCCAAGCCCGCCAGTCCGCTGTCCCCGCCTCTTCGCCCTGTCCTTCACCTGACGCGCGACGACGGCGCCGTGCTCCAGGCCGGTGCGTCACGCGTGGGCTGTAGGCCCATGTCCCCCCTCGCGCGAAAGCCCAGCCCCCCTCGCGGATGAGGTGGGCGTCGCGGCACACACAGCGGGCGGCGAGCGTGGCGGAGGGCCTGCGGGTTCCGGGAGGCGGCCCTAGCTTGAGGGCGTGCTCTCGCGATTCTTTCTGTACGGCTGCACGGGGTGGGTGCTGGAGGTGCTGTTCACCGGGGCGGGCGCGGCCTTGAAGAGGGACCGGAGCGCCACCGCGACCACCTACTTGTGGATGCACCCCATCTACGGGGGCACGGCCCTGGCGCTGGAGCACGTCTCCGCGCGGCTCCAGTCCTATCCCCGCCCCGTGAGGGCGCTGGCCTACACGGCCCTCATCTTCGGCGCCGAGTACGCCACCGGCTGGTTGCTGCGGCGGCTGCTGGGGCGCTGCCCCTGGGACTACTCGCCGCACCGGTGGAGCGTGCACGGCCTCATCCGCCTGGACTACGCGCCGGCCTGGTATCTCACCGCGCTCCTGTTCGAGCCGGTCCGGGATGGGCTGCGCTCCGCCACCGCCCTCCCCGCGACGCGGCACGAGCCCGCCGAGGTGGTGTTCGTGGGTGGAGGGCAGGCGGGGAAGGAACCGGACGCGGACGGCTTGCCGGTGGGAGTGCTGGCCTCGGGCTTCGAGCAGGCCCCCGTGGACGTCTCCCCCTGACCGCGTCCGCTGGTCGACTGCCCTCCAGGCGGATATGGAGGAACCACCGGCTTTTCTTCCTCCGTGCCGCGTCGCGTAGTACCTTCGCGGCCGCATTCCCCCACGCGCCAGCGGGAAATTCCGCCGACTTTCCGAAAGTTTCCGCCCTCGTATGTTCGACTGGCTTCACACCCTCTTTTCGCGCGACCTCGCCATCGACCTCGGCACGGCGAACACGCTCATCTACATCCGCGGTCAGGGCATCGTGTCCAACGAGCCCTCGGTGGTGGCCGTCCAACAGGACGCGCGCGGGGGCAAGAAGGTCCTCGCGGTGGGCAAGGAAGCCAAGGAGATGTTGGGCCGCACGCCGGGCAACATCGTCGCGATCCGCCCCATGAAGGACGGCGTCATCGCGGACTTCGAAATCACGGCGGCGATGCTGCGCTACTTCATCCAGAGCGCGCACAACCGCAAGACGCTGGTGAACCCGCGCATCATCATCGGCATCCCCTCCGGCATCACCGAGGTGGAGCGCCGCGCGGTGCGCGAGGCCGCGGCGAACGCGGGCGCTCGCGAGGTCTACCTGATTGAGCAGCCCATGGCGGCGGCCATCGGCGCGGGCCTTCCGGTGACGGAGCCCAGCGGCAACATGATTGTGGATATCGGCGGTGGCACGTCCGACGTCGCGGTCATCAGCCTCGCCGGCATCGTGTTCGCCAAGAGCGTGCGCATCGGCGGCGACAAGCTGGACGAAGCCATCATCCAGTACGTGAAGCGCAAGTACAACCTGCTCATCGGCGAGCGCACGGCGGAGCTCATCAAGATGGGCATCGGCACGGCGTACCCGACGGACGAGGTCATGACCATGGAGATCAAGGGTCGCGACCTGGTGGCCGGTGTGCCGCGCACGCTGACGGTGTCCAGCGACGAGGTGCGCGACGCGCTCGCCGAGCCCGTCAATGGCATCGTCGAGGCCGTGAAGCTCACGCTGGAGCGCACGCCGCCGGAGCTCGCCGGTGACATCGCCGACAGGGGCATCGTGCTGGCCGGTGGTGGCGCGCTGCTGAAGAACCTGGACACGCTCCTGCGCGAGGAGACGGGCCTGCCCGTGTTCCTCGCCGAGGACCCGCTCTCCGCCGTCGTGATTGGCGCGGGCAAGGCGCTGGAGTCGCTCGACATCCTCCGCCAGGTCTGCCAGCCGGGCTGACCCAAGGCCGCTGACACGCGCCACGGCGCCGTGCCTTTCACGAGGCCGGCGCCGTTCGTGTTTCAAGCGGGGTTTGACACGCGCGAGCGCGGTGGATTGTGTTGCGTCACATGAACCCTTTCTCACTCCGCCGCGCGCTGCCGAAGGTCGTCGCCGCCTCGCTGTTGGTCTCCATGCCCGCCCTCGCGGATTGGGTGGGAGAGCTGCGCGTGAAGAGCGCGCCGGTGCCCGGACAGAAGGCGCCCTCGGAGACGAAGGGCAAGATGTACGGCCGCACGGGCATGCTGCGCATGGACCTGTCCCCCGCGGAGGTTCCGGGCGGCATGTCCATCATCTTCGACTGGCAGAAGCGCACGGGCACCACGCTCTTCCACCAGCGCAAGGCGGCCACGGTGCGCAGCCTGGACGAGCTCCCCGTGAAGATTCCCGGCGAGTGCTCGGGCACGGGTCAGGACTTCGACGCGTGTTTCACCGCGCAGGGCTACAAGAAGACGGGCTCCGCGAAGGTGAACGGCCACCCGACGGACATCTACGAGGGCGTCCCTCCCGGCGCCGAGGGCAGCATCCAGCGCCAGAAGGTGTGGCGGCCCACGGACCTCCCCGAGGTGGCCTACGTGCGCAGCTACACCTACGACATGGCCGGCAAGCTCCAGTCGGAGATTGACGTCCTGAACATCCAGACGGGCGCCCAGCCGGCCTCGGTCTTCACCGTGCCCGCGGACTACGACGAGCTGGACGCGGCGGCGGGCGCGGGCAACGCACTCCAGTCCTTCAAGCCCGAGGACTTCAAGGGCAAGACGCCTCAGCAGATCCAGGAGATGATTCGTCAGCGCATGTCCCAGCAGCAGGGCAAGCCGCCCTCGGCTGCGCCCGCGCCCGCGCCGAAGAAGTAGGCCCGGGCGTCGTCACGCGGCGGACGCGCTGTTCGTGCCCGAGGGAAGGGCACGCGGCGGCGGGCGGCGGTGCTTCTCGTAGAGCGCCGCTCGCCACTCGAGCAGGTCGGGGAAGGCGGCGGCCAGGGGCTCGTGGTGCCAGACCTCGCGCGTGGCGGGGGCCAGGGGCCACCAGGCTTCATCCATGGGCCGTGCGAACTGGAGCATGGTGCACGCGGTGACGTCCGCGTAGGTGAAGCCCTCGTCCATCAAGTAGGGGCGGCCGCGGAGCTCGGTGCGCAGGCGCTCCAGCGTGGGGATGACGGTGTCGCGGATGGCGGCCTCCGGGTCCGCGACGGCGCTGTGCTTGCGCGCGAGGAAGCTCACGCCCATCCGCGCCGTGGGCCTGGAGACCGCATGCAGGAAGCGCGGGATGAAGGACGGCAGGCTCTCGTCCAGGGCGCGCGGGTTGTCGAGCATGCGGCGCAGCACACTGGCGCGGGCGATGCGCAGCACGTGGTCACCCACCTCTTCCCAGCGCTGGATGGTGGGCAGCGCGGAGGCGGGGAACAGGGGCGGTGCGCCCGTGCTCAGTTCCTCCGCGCGCCGCGCGATGTTGAACGAGCCCATCGTCACACGGGTGTCCTCGAGGAGCAGGGGCACGGTGGTGGGTCGCGGTCCGTTCGGCGTGCGCCAGCGCAGCGCCAGCTCCCCGATGAGGGGCGTGTGCTCTCGGTAGCGGTACTCGATGCCGTGATGAGACAGCGCCCAGCGAGCCTTCTCCGTCCAACCCGAAACACCAAGCCCATAGAGGGTGTGCATGACGTGAAACCTTAGGCTGGCGCGCGCCTGGATGCATACTGACGCCATGCCCAGGCCGCCCCTCCAGCTCCACCTCCGCGACTTGAGTCACGCCCTCGTGGAGGCCTGGCGCGAGGAGTTCGACGGCCTCCCCCACGTCACCATCTCCCGAGGCGACATCTTCTCCGAGCGCGATGGCGCGGTCTCCGACAGCGACCCCATCGACATCCGCGCGGACGCCATCATCAGCCCCGCCAACAGCTTCGGCTTCATGGATGGCGGCATCGACGCGGTGTACACGTACCAGCTCGGCCCCCAGCTCCAGGAGAACCTGCGCGAGCGGCTCGCGCAGGAGCACGGAGGCGAGCTGCCCGTGGGACAGGCCGTGCTCGTGCCCACGGGGCGGCCGGAGATTCCGTGGTGTATCAGCGCGCCCACCATGCGCGTCCCCAGGGATGTCAGCGACACGGTGAACGCCTTCCTCGCCTTCAGGGCGGCGCTGCGGTGCGTGCTGGCCCACAACGAGACCGCCGCGCGCAAGCCCATCCGCTCGCTGCTCACCCCGGGCCTGGGAACCGCGGTGGGCCACATGCCGCCCGCGCGGTGTGCCCGGCAGATGAAGGAGGCCTGGCTGCGCACCATCGTCGGTCCGCCCTTCATCCCCAGGTCGCTGCGTGAGGCCGCCAACGACGAGCTCCGACTGAGGGAGTAGCTCCGCGTCGGACCGCTCCCACCGGGGCCCGTGTTACAAGCCGGACCCGATGAGCCCCGCCAAGAAGACGCCCCCCGCGAAGAAGAGCGCACCCGCGAAGAAGAGCGCACCCGCGAAGAAGAAGGCTCCGGCCGAGAAGGCGGCTCCCGCCGCGAAGAAGGTCTCCGCGCCGCCGGGCGCGACGCCTACCGGGGATTTGCCCATCGTCTTCTTCGCCGATGCAGGCGCCTTCGACACGTGGCTCGCGAAGCACCACGCCACCTCGAGCGGCGCGTGGCTCAAGCTCTCCAAGAAGGGCGCCACCGTCACCTCGCTCACCTACAACGAGGCCGTGGAGCGCGCGCTCATCTGGGGCTGGATTGACAGCCAGAAGGGCCGCTTCGACGAGGCGGCGTACATCCTGAAGTTCACCCCGCGCGGCCCTCGCAGCATCTGGTCGAAAATCAACCGCGACAAGGCCGCGGCCCTCATCGCCGAGGGCCGCGTGAAGCCCTCGGGCCTCGCTGAAATCGAGCGCGCGAAGAAGGATGGCCGCTGGGATGCGGCCTATGACTCGCAGAGCAAGGCCACCATCCCCGAGGACCTCGCCCAGGCGCTCGCGGCCAACCCTCGCGCGGAGGCGTTCTTCGCCACCCTCAACTCCGTGAACCGCTACGCCATCCTCTTCCGCATCCACAACGTGAAGAAGGCGGAGACGCGCGCTCGGAAGATTGTCCAGTACGTGGACATGCTCGCGCGCCACGAGAAGATCCACGACTGAGGAGCGCCCACCCCATGGCCACCGCCTCCAGCACCGTGCTCTCCGTCCGGGAGCTCTCCAAGTCGTACGCGGGCAACAGCGCCGTGGACCACATCTCCTTCGAGGTCGGTCCCAACGAAATCGTCGGACTGCTCGGCCCCAACGGCGCGGGGAAGACCACGACCATCAACATGGTGCTCGGTGTGTTGGAGCCCACCTCTGGCGCCATCCACATCCAGGGGGTGGACCTCGCGAGGGAGCGCTCACGGGCCCTGGAGCAGACCAACTTCGCCGCCGTCTACGCGCCGCTCCCGGGCAACCTCACCGTCGTCCAGAACCTGCGCTACTTCGGCCTCATCTACGGCGTGAAGAACATCTCCGAGCGCATCGAGTCCCTGCTCCAGGAGTTCGACCTCCAGCGCTTCCGGGACACCAAGAGCGGCGTGCTCTCTTCTGGAGAGCAGACCCGCGTCGCGCTCGCCAAGGCGATGCTCAACCAGCCTCGGCTGTTGCTCCTCGACGAGCCCACCGCCTCGCTGGACCCGGCGACGGCCAAGGACATCCGCGCGCGCATCCGAGACTTCGCCGCGAAGGGCTCGGGCGGCGTGCTCTGGACGTCTCACAACATGTACGAGGTGGAGGAGGTCTGCCACCGCGTGCTCTTCATGTCGCACGGCAAGGTGCTGCTCCAGGGGGACCCGCGCAAGCTGCCTCAGGAGCACGGCAAGGCCACGCTCGAGGAGCTGTTCATCACCGTGGCCCGCGAGCCGCTCACGCTGGAGACTCCCTAGTCATGCGCTTGTCCCGCGCCTCCGCCGTCGTCCTGCGGCAGTACTACCTGCTCAAGGGGAGCCCCTCGCGCATCTTCCCCCTCTTCGCGTGGGTGGCCGTCGATATCGTGCTGTGGGGTTTCATCACCCGCTACCTGGGCTCCATCACCGCCACGCCTGGCATGAGCCTGTTGCCCTCGCTCCTGGGCGCGGTGCTGCTGTGGAACTTCCTCACCCGCGTCATGCACGGCGTGACGATGGCCTTCTTCGAGGACGTCTGGTCGCGCAACTTCCTCAACGTCTTCGCCACGCCGCTGTCCATCAGCGAGTACGTGCTGGGGCTGGTGCTCTCCAGCATCGCGACGAGCTCTGTGGGCCTCGTCGTGATGCTCGTCGTCGCCGGAGCGGTGTTCGGCCTGTCGATGTTCATCTACGGCGCCATGCTGGTGCCATTCATCCTGGTGCTGTTCCTGTTCGGAATCGCGCTGGGAATCATCGGCATCGCGGTGGTGCTGCGACTGGGGCCGTCCGCGGAGTGGTTCATCTGGCCCATCCCGGCGCTGCTGTCGCCCTTCGTCGGCGTGTTCTATCCGTTGTCTACGTTGCCCTCGTGGATGCAGGGACTCTCGCGCCTGCTGCCACCGTCGTATGTCTTTGAAGGTATGCGAGCCATCGTCAACGGGGGCTCGGTCTCCTGGACGTCCCTGCTCGCGGGGGGCGGGCTCGCGGTGTTCTACATCCTGCTGGCCGCCTTCTTCTTCACCCGCGTCTTCCGGCACGCCGTGCGCACCGGCCTCATCGCCCGCTACAGCGCGGAGAGCGTGAGCTGAGGCCTCGGGTGCAGGCGGGGGCTGGGCCCGCTCCAACTTCGCCAGAAGTGAAGCGTCATGCCATGATGTGGGCCTCGCAACCGGGGGGTCGCGTCGAATGCTCTCGCTTCGCCAGGGGTTGTCCATCGCCGGCCGATACCGGCTCCTCAACATCCTTGGCAAAGGAGGCATGGGGGAGATCTGGGCCGCCTACGACGAGGCCGACAAGCGCGGCGTGGCCATCAAGTTCATGCAGGCCGGCCCCTGGCTGGAGCGTGATGAGCACTCCCGCCGGTTCGAACGCGAGGCCCGGCTGCTGGCCGACATCGACCACCCCCACATCGTCCGCTTCCTCGACTTCGGCTCGATGGAGGATGTCCCCTACCTCGTGATGGAGCTGCTCGTGGGCGAGGACCTCGCCTCCCGGCTCAGCGAAGCGCGACGGCTGGCGGCTCCGGAAATCGTGACGCTGGTCAAGGACGTCACGGCCGCGCTCGAAAAACTCCACGACGCGGGGGTCATCCACCGCGACATCAAGCCCGCGAACATCTTCTTCGCGACCGACGGCACCCGCGAGACCGTCAAGGTGATCGACTTCGGCGTGGCGAAGCTCGTCGAGAGCACCCCGTCCTCCTCTCCCCCCAAGACCATCAGTCAGACGATTCTCGGGACGCCGCTGTACATGAGCCCCGAGCGGCTTCGAGGTCACGAGGGAGACGCTCGCAGCGACCTCTGGTCGTTCGCCGTCGTCCTCTTCGAGGCGAGCCTGGGGCGGACACCCTTCGGGGACACGGAGAGCTACCTGAAGGAGCTCTACGATGCCTCGAGGGCCGCGGGGCTCATCGGCATCACCCTTCCGCTGGAGGTCTTCCAGTTCTTCCAACGCGCGCTCGCCTTCGAGCCCGATGCACGCTTCCAGAGCGCCCGCGCGATGTGGGACGCATTCCTTCCGCTCGCGGAATCCCTCTCGATGCTCTCGCTGCCGCCAGCGGCCCAGGCTCTATCGAGCCAGCCCCGGAGCAGCGAGCGGACGGGCCTCGTCGAACTCCAGGCGACGGATACGAAGGGGGTCTCGCCGGGCCCGTGGCTCGAGCTGGCGAAGGGCCTTCCACCCAAACTGGAGGGGCACGCGGCCCCCATCGCCTTGTTCTTCGACAAGCTGTTCATGGGCTTCCAGTGGATGTCCCCCAACGTCATCCAGCTCGAGGGGGCGCGGTTCCCCCAGCTCGACGCCCAACCCTTCTTCGCGGTCTTCGCCACCGGAGAGGATGACCACCTCGCCACCCAGGCCTTCAAGGGCTACGTGGACCCACTGGAGCAACACCTCGCGGTGCTCCAGTCCATCGCGCGCAAGGTCGTCATCGCCATCGTGGACGCGACCGGGTTGGGGGGAGGCGTGCGAGGTCGCATCTTCGAGTTCCAGGAGAAGTTCGGAGCCACCGTCCTGCCCGTCCACGTCGGGGAGCTGGGCGATGCCCTCCGGGGCGGCACGCCCTACGACTTCCTGCTGGACCGACTGTCGGACTTCCACACGCCGCCGGACGTCTTCTCCCGGACCGAGCGCACCGTCGACCGCACGCGGATGTTCGGCATGAGCGCCCAGGTGAACGAGCTGACGCGCCTGCTGCGGCAAGGCAGCCCCTTCGTGCTCCTCACGGGGCTGCCGGGCTCCGGGAAGACCTCGCTCCTGGAGATGGTCCGCGACGGGCTGGGCAAAACCCGGTTCGTCCGGGTGCGCTGCATCGAGCTGGTGGACAGGAAGATGGAGACCGTGGCCGATGCCGTGATGAAGGCGTTGACCGACAAACCCCAGGAGGAGAACGCGGCCAGCGTGCCCCTGCGACAACGGCTCTCCCAGGCCTTCCTCCACGCCGTCAAGCGAGCGCAACGAAAGGAGGAGCGGCTCGTCCTGGTCCTCGATGACGCGGACTTCTGCATCACGGCCTTCACCGAGGCGGGCATCCCGGAGCAGGAGCGGAGGGACGCGCGGGAGTTCTGGGCGTCACTCGCCGAGCAGTCGCGCGCTGGGAGCAGCGCGGTGGTCGTGACGAGCCTGGCCGGCAGCCTGCTGTCCAGCACGGTGATTGACGGTTGGGCCAACCCCTTGGCCAACCAGGCGAGAGTGCTGCGTGTCGGGCCACTGGAGGCCGGAGACATCCGCAAGCTCTGCACGGAGCTTGGACGGCAGATCAACGTCACCTTCGACACGCGGGCACTCGCCCTCATCACGGAGCTCTCCGCTGGCAATGTCTCTGTCGTCCGCGGCCTCTGTGGCGCCGCCGTGCGCGCTCGCCGACAGGAGCGGGCCGCGACCATGCTCCAGTCCGTGCATGTCGGGCGCGCGGACGTGCAGCGGGCGGCGCAACAACTCATCCACACGGGCGATGAGTTTCGCAGCAGCCTGCTGCCCTGGCTGGGGCCGCTCGAGCGCAGGTTGATGGAGCTGGTTGCGAGCCAGCGGACCCGGACCCCCGCGGCGCTCCGGCAGGCGTTCACCGATGCTCCCGAGCAATGCGACGCGGCGTTCGCCCGGTTGCGGCACATGGGGCTCATCGACCATCGAGATGGCCGATTGACCCTCACCATCCCCTTGCTCTCCATGTGGGTGCGCCACAACTTCGAGCCCACCGCGCCGGAAGCCAACAGGCGCCAGCAGCGGAGGATTCGCTCCATCTCGCTCGGAGTCACCCTCAGCCTGCTGCTCTTCGGGGGCTATTACCTCGCCTCGCAGCCGGGTGAGGTCGCCTGGACGAGCGCGAAGTGTCAGGGGCAGATCCTCTACCCGAGCCGGACCATCCCCGGGCAGGAGGAGATCCTGTTCATCTCCCGGGAGTGCAACACCGAGGCTCCCCCGGACGCCGAGCCCCTTCGGCTCATGGCCCGCATGGGCACCTTTGCCCGCGTGGACAAGGCCGACACCTCGAGGGTGCTCCAAGGCGAGGGCCGGCCGGAATCCATCCCCGCGGATTGGCGGCGTCTGGAGTTGCCTGTGACGTTCCGGGACGTGGGGCGCACGAGCTTCGAGCTGGAGTTGCAGGCAGCGAACAAGAGCGTAGCGACACTTGTCATCCGGAAGGACTGGGTGGCCAATCTCTCTGGATTCATGAAGGCGCTGCTCGCCCTCGCGGGAGCCATCCCCGCCCTGCTCGGGCTGCTCCTCTCCTTCCATCAGGAGGTCTCCTCCAAAGTGCGGAAGTTGTTCCCGGACGAACGGGCGGAGACGGCGCCACAGCCCCCTCCCTCCGGCTGATGCGGGACTCGCCGCCACCCGCGGCCTCGGCGAAGTCAGCGGCTTCTCGCGAGGTCCTCCATTCGAGGAGCAGGGTCCGCGAACGCGTTCCCGACCGCTCCTGGCTCATGGCGAATCAGGAGCAAGCGTGGAGGTCACCTTCCACAACTGACCCGAGGCTCGCTCATCTCACAGGCGCCGGACGGCTCCGCCCTCGTCCACGCCGCTACGCCTCGTCCTCCACGTAGCGGTCGTTCTCCAGACGGAACAGAGAGCCCACGGGAGCCTCCAGGATGGCCTCCAGTGCGGGAGCACGATGGACCAGCTCACGCAGCGAGACGAGCGTGAGGGTCGACACATCATCCATCGAGCCCTCGGGCTCCTCGCCCGACGAGAACGCCCAGCCGCTGTCACGCGGGTTGTGGGGCTCCATCCGGTCGGCGAAGCGGATGGGCTTGCCGCCCTCCAGGACGGTCCGCGTGACGATGGCGGTCTGACTCAGCAGCCGCAGCTTGCGCATCATCCGCTGCCGCTCCTCCGTGCCCAGCTCCACTCGGACGAGCACGACCCGACCCTCCGCATCGAAGTGGCGGCTGACGGTGAACACACCATCGCCCCACCGGTTGCCACACCCCACCGTCCTCGCGCCCGCCAGCTCCAGGGAGGCCGCGTCCTCGGGGCTCGCGCGCAACAGCGCGTTCAACTTCTCCAGGTTGCAGTGCGGCCGGTAGTCCACGCCCACCGCGAGGTTCTCCTGCTCGATGCGCTCCTGAGTGGGCGTCGCCTTCTCCCCCACCGCCTCCATCGGCACGTCCTTCCACCCGAAGACGCCCTCCCCAAGGTCCCCTGCCCCCACCTGCTTCGCGAGCTCGGCGGCATCCCGACCGTGGAACACGAAGTCCGCCAGCCCATCGGCCGGCTGCCACATGCGGAAGCTCCCCAGCGGCAGGAGCCCCGCGAAGAAGAGCTGCCCGTGATCCACCATCACTCCGGCGACCTCGTCCGAGCGCACCACCGTCGCGCCCTCCTCCACGATGAGGTCGAGCGAGCGCCAGCGCCCCTTGAACTCCCCCTCGGGCATGGGGATACCGACGAGCCGCAAGCCCCGGTCCGTCGGAAGGCCGCCCACCGCCACGGCCCACAGGCCGTTGTACTTCACGACGCCCAGCCCTCCGCCAGACTCCACGGTCCGGCGGGCACGCTCGACATGCGTCACGCGCTCGGACAGCACCTCCGCGCGCGCCTCGAACCCCTGCTCCTTCGCGAAGCCGTCGAAGTGGGCGATGGCGTCCGGTGGATTCGTGCGGTCGAAGAGGTAGGTCGCGTCGAACTCCCGGTCATACGCCTTGCCCGCCGCCTCCGCGTCGCGGCCCACCAGCCGCAAATCCCACGCCTCCGCGTCCTTCTTGCGCGGAGAGGTGGGCGGCTCGTCGTGACGCCAGAAGCGCCCCAGGCCGGGGTCGAGGATGACGAGGATGCCTTCGGGCAGGTCGACAAATCCCAGCTCGACGGTGACGGACTCTGAGGTGCGGGCCATCCGGCCACCCTACTCCAGCGACCTCACCATCCCGAGACCGCTTCACGGGCTTCACCGCGCATGGACGGGGCCGACAACTCCATCGCCCAGTTCGTGAAGGTGCGCCGCCTGGCGTTCATGTGCCAGCGCGGCGGAGCTTCGATAGCGACCGGGAACAACCGCACCAGCACTCCGCTGGCCAGGAGGGGACGCACGACGAACTCCGGCAGCTATGTCACGCCCAGCCTCGCCAGCAGGTGTGCCGTGCGCTCGTTCACCGCCGCGCGGGTCCCTCAGAAGGCGCTGGGGTCGACATAGGACTCCTTGGCGTATTCCTCGAAGAAGGCCCGGATGTCCGCGTCGGAGGTGGACTTCGGCGCAGTCACATACTGAGGAAGCGACTTCCACATCGCGAGCGCCTGCGTCAGCGTCAGCTTGGAATCCGGGCGATCAATGTTCCTCAACAGGGAGAGCGCGAGTTCCCGCTGGGCCGTGCGCCGGACCAGCTCATCCTGCCTGGCTCCACTCAGCGGAGGTTGCTTGGCGAGCTCCCTTTGGTAACGGTACGTGAGGACCGCGGTCAGCACGTGCTCATTGGCTCCCGGCCCGCCCGGATTCCCCCAGCCTCCCGTCACTTTCTTGATGCGGTCGGCGTCGGCGGGGTCCAGGCCAAGCTGCTTGAGGTGGGCCCGCAGCGGACCGGCGTCACCGGTCTGGGCCTTCGCCAGGTCATTCCCCAAAACGGCATGGACCGCCTCATGAAAAAGCACTTCCGGACTATCGCTCGCCTTCGCCGCGGACCGGCGGATGTGGATGGACTTCTTGTCGCCAGTGGTCTTGGCCCTGCTCGGGAAGTCCTTGAACTCCGGGTAGTTCGGATCATCGTCGACGTGAATCTTCACGCCTTGCTTCTCCAGGTCCTTGACCAAAGCCCGTCCCGAGGCCGTGTTGCCAAGCTCGACCTTGATTCGGCGCACCGACGCCGCGCTGGCCTTGTCCTCAAGCTTCTCGAGCTGACGAGCGTGAGCCTTCTTCGCCTTGAGGTAATCCGAGCGCTTGGTGAAATCCTTGCGTTGCGGAGGATTGGCCTTGAGCTTGTCATAATCCTTCCAGGCGCCGCTCTCGACCGCCTTCAGGCGGCCCAGCAGAGTCTTGGGAGAAGACCGCCCTGCGCCCTGGGCCTGCTCGGTGGACTTCGCCGTCGGACGCTCGAAGCTGTCACGGAAGTACGGAGTGGCAGGAGAAGCGTTTCCGGTCGAAGGCTCCGTCTTCTTTCGCTCGACCGGCAGATGGGTGTGATTGACGCTCGACGGCATCCTCTGGCCCGAGATCTCCATGGCGTGTCCCCATTCATGTTCCCGCGATGCGGGATGTGCTGCCTGATATGTGGGTTACGCACGGAGGAGGTGGTGGTTACACCTCCTCACCATGAAGCGCCGCGCCCAGGTCGCCCACCTGGATGAGCTGGGCGACCTGGGCTGGCGTGACCTGCCCCTTCGTCAGTCCATCAACTGCTGCGAAAGATAGACATGGTGCAGCGCCCATCGGCGCGCGTTGAGCACCGGGTCGGAGTCGTTCGAGTGCCCGCCGTCCGTGTTCTCGTAATAGAGATACGGCAGCCCCATGGCCTCCAGCTTCGCGGCGAACTTGCGCGCATGTCCCGGGTGCACCCGGTCATCCTTCGTGTTCGTCGTGATGTATGGCTTCGGGTAGCGCACGCCCGCCTTCAGGTTCTGGTAGGCGGAGTACTTCGAGATGAACGCCGCATCCCCCGGAACCGCCGGGTCGCCGTACTCCCCCGCCCACGACGCGCCCGCGGGCAGCTTCGTGTAGCGCATCATGTCGATGAGCGGACTCTCGATGACCGCCGCGTTGAGCAACTCCGGATGCTGCGTCATCGCCACGCTGGTCAGCACACCCCCATTGGACCGCCCATAGATTCCGATATGCGCGGGCGACGTCACCTTCCGGCGCGCCAGGTCCTCCAACACAGCGGCGAAGTCGTCGAACGAGCGCTGACGGTTCTCCCGCAGCGCGGCCTGATGCCAGCGCGGACCGAACTCGCCACCTCCTCGAATGTTCGCGACGACATACGCACCGCCCCGCTCCAGCCACAGCTTTCCCATCTCCGGCAGATAGACGGGCGGCTTGGACACCTGGAAGCCGCCGTAGCCGTACACCACCGTCGGCGTCACCGCGCCCGGCTTGAGCTTCGCCGGACGCACCAGGAAGTACGGCACCTTCGTCCCATCCTTCGACTTCACCCAGAACTGCTCCACCCGATGCTTGGAGGCATCGAAGCGCGCGGGCAGCGACTTCACCTGCTTCACCGTGTTCGTCGACGCATCCCCCAGCCACAGCGACGTCGGCGCGAGGAACCCCTCCGAGCGCGCGAACAATCTGTCGTGCCCCTTCGACGAGCCGATGATGCTCACCGACGCGTTCTTCGGCATCGCCAGGCGCTTGCGGCTCCAGCGGCCCTTGCCCGGCGTGTACACGTCCAGCGCGCCCTTCACGTCCTCGTACAGGTTCACCAGCAGCCGGCTGCGCGTGGCCACCACCGCCTCGATGGCCTGACGCGGCCCGGGCTGGAAGATGAGCGTGGGCTTCGCCTTCGACGCATCCGCCTTCAGGTCCGCCAGCGCATATGACAACAGCGCCCCCTGCTTGAAGCCGCCCCAGTCCTCCTCGAGGGTGAAGACAAGCTGCCCATCGAGGTGCGTCTGGATGGACGACTTCCGAGGGAAGGGCAGGCGCACCGGCCCCGCGTCACCGAGCAGGAAGTACTCCGACTCGAAGAACGTCACCGCCCGGCTGATGAGCACCGCCTGGAGCTTGCCTTCCACGTCATGCATGACGATGGGCCGCGCGGACACATCCGTGCGCTCCCCGCGATACACCTCCACCGCCTGCTCCAGCGGCGTGCCGCGCTTCCAGCGCTTGAGCACGAACGGGTAACCGGACTCCGTGAGCGTGTCACCGCCCCAGTCCCGCCCCACCAACAGCGTGTCCGCGTCCAGCCAGTCCAGGGACTGCTTGCCTTCCGTCAACCGGAAGCCGCCCTCCAGGAACTGCTTCGTGGTGGCGTCGAACTCGCGCGCCTCCACCGCGTCCTTCCCCCCGTTGGACAGGAAGACCATGCAGCGAAGGTCCGCCGGAGGAAGGCAGTCGCCCCCCTTGAAGACCCAGTTGGCGCCCTCCGCCTTCGACAGGGCGTCCACATCCAGCACCGTCTCCCACGGGATGGTGGGGCTCGCGTAACCCTCCAGCGTGGTGCGCTGCCAGCGGCCTCGGGGGTTCGCCTGGTCCTGCCAGAAGGTGTCCACACCGCCCGCGCGGAAGACAGGCGTGGGGATGCGGTCCGTCGCGGTGAAGATGCGCAGCGCCTCCGCCTGGAAGGGCGCGAAGCGCGGGTCCTTCTCCAGCGCCGCCTCCGTCTTCGCGTTCTGCGCGCGCACCCACTCCAGCGCCCGCTGCCCCTGCACCTCTTCCAGCCACAGGAACGGGTCCTCCTCGGCGGCCATGGCCGTGGAAGCGGTCAACAGCCCGGTCAGCAGCGGTGCGACAAACGACCTGCGCATATGTCCTCGTCTCCCTGGTGGCGCGAACGGAGGGCCTTCAACACGGCCAGGCCCGGCTCATTCCAGGCGGGCCCCACCCCGCCGGGCGGGCAGCTTCACCCAACCTTCCACGCCCAGGCCACCCACCCTCCGCGCCCCCACCCGAGACGCGCCGAGTCGCCAGGCAGGCAGAACTTCCAGAAAGGCCGTGCGTTCAGAGGCGGCATGACCCTCCCTGTCCCGCGCCTCCTCGGGGTGCTCGCCGCCCTGGGCCTCGCCGCGCCGTCGCTGCTGCCCGCCCCGGGCCTCGCCGCGCCGCGGAACCTCCCCACCCCTCAAGCGGACCGGCCGAACACCTTCATCACCACCGACAAGCCCCTGTATCGCCCGGGGGACCAGGTGCTGATGCGAGCGCTCTACCTCTCCGGCATCAGCCGCAAGCCCTACACGGACATGGCGGGAGGCTACGCCGAGATTCGGGGCCCCCTGGGTGAGGTCGTCTGGCAGGGCTACATGACCACTCGCGAGTCCGTCTGGGGCATGGCGTGGACCATCCCCCCAGGGCAATCCGGTGGCGAATACACCTTGCGCGTCACCAGCGCCTTCCACGGCATGCCCATCGTCGAGCGGAAGTTCGACGTGCGCGCGTACCGGGCGCCCCGGCTCAAGTCGCAGATCGAGTTCCTCCGCGACGGCTACGGCCCGGGCGACACCGTCTCCGCCACGCTCGACGTGAAGCGCGCCGAGGGCGGCATACCCGAGGGCGCCAAGGTGTCCGCCACCGCGCTCGTCGACGGCGCCACCGCGGCGCAGGTCTCCTGCGTGGTGGATGCCCAGGGCCTCTGCTCCGTGCGCTTCGCGCTGCCCGCGAACATCGCGCGCGGCGAGGGAACCCTGGCCTTCACCATCCAGGACGGCGGCGTGGTGGAGACCGCGGCCAAGACGATTCCCATCCTCCTCCAGACGCTGGACCTGGCGTTCTACCCGGAGGGTGGAGACCTGGTGGCGGGCGTCCCCTCGCGCGTCTACTTCGAGGCGCGCACGCCCGCGCAGAAGCCCGCGGACCTGACGGGCACCGTCATCGACGTGGAGACGGGCATGTCCGTCCTGACCGTGCGCTCGGAGCACGAGGGCCGGGGCCGCTTCGCGCTCACCCCTCGCGCGGGGGCGAAGTATGCGCTGCGCATCACCGCTCCGGCCGGAATCCGGAAGACCTTCCCGCTGCCCGCCGTGAAGCAAGAGGGCGCGGTGCTCCGCTCCACGCAGGACGTGGTGCCCCAGGGGCAGCACGTGAAGCTGGCGCTGGGAACCACGAACCTGAGCCGCGTGACGGTGACACTGAGCCAGCGCGACGTCCGCATCGCCTCGGCGGTGGTGGACCCGCGTGAGTATCACTCCGTCATCCTGGACCCGGGCGACGCGGACGGCGTGCTCATCGCCACGGCGTGGGACGCGGATGGACGGCCGCTCGCGGAGCGGCTCGTGTTCCGCCAACCGTCGAAGGACCTCGAGGTCTCGCTGACGACGAACCACGACCGCACGGTGCCGGGCGCGAAGGTGGAGCTCACCGCGAAGACCACGCGCGATGGCAAGCCTGTCTCCGCGCTGGTGATGCTCACCGTCACCGACGACGCCATGCTCCAACTGAAGGAGAAGCGCGAGCAGGCCCCGGAGCTCCCCGTGATGGTGCTGCTGGAGCCCGAGGTGCGGGAGCTCGCCGACGCGCAGCTCTACCTGGACCGTAAGAACCCCAAGGCCCCCCTCGCGGTGGACCTGCTCCTGGGGACGCAGGGCTGGAGGCGCTTCGCCTTCGCGAAGCCCACCGAGTTCCTCGCGCGCGGCGGGGATGTCGTCGACCGCATCCTGCTGATGAGCACGACCCCGCTCCCGCCGCTCCCCGCGCCCGCGATGCCTGTCGGCGCCGTCGCGCGGCTTCAAGCGGCTCCGGCCAAGGCCCAGCCTCCCGCGGACCAGGCCATGCTCCAGTTGGAGCAGAAGGAGCTGGATGACGGGGCCGGTCTCGCCGTCAACGCGCCCATGCCGATGGCCGTGCCACCCAAGCCTCCCGCCGAGCCCGTGGCGGAGAAGGTGGCGAAGATGGAGGCTCCCGCGTTCGCCCCCATCGAAGAAGAGATTCGCGCTCGCCGGGATGAGGCGGCGCCGATGGGCGCCGAGGCACCACGCGCCTGGGCCAACACCCCCATGGTCCGCGAGTACGCCCACCTCGCTCGCCCCAAGCGCAAGCCGCAGGACCGGGTGGACTTCGCGGAGACGCTCTACTGGAACGCCGGAGTGCGCACCGACGCGCGCACGGGTGAGGTCCGCGTGAGCTTCGCCACCAGCGACTCCGTGACGACGTTCAAGGCCTTCGCCGGAGCGGTGGGTGCGGACGGCGCGCTGGGCTCGACCGTGAAGGAGCTGGAGTCGGTGCAGCCCTTCTACGCGGAGCCCAAGCTGCCGCTCGAAGTCACCTCGGGCGACGTGGTGCAACTGCCCGTGGCCCTGGTGAACGGGACGGACTCCACGCTGACGGATGCGCAGGTGAAGGCGGAGATTCGAGGGGACGTGAAGTTCACGGGAGGCGGAGCCATGAGCCTGCACGCTCGCGAGCGGGGGCGTCAGCTCCTCTCACTGACCATCGGCCAGGAGTCGAAGCCGGTGGAGGTGAAGCTCATCGCCAGCGCCAACAACTACTCGGACACCGTCACGCGCACGCTGGCCATCAAGGCGCAAGGCTTCCCCGCGAAGGCCTCCTTCGGCGGCATGGTGTCTCCCAACCGGCCCGCGGTGCACACCGTCGTCCTCCCCGAGCAGGTGGTGCCCGGCAGCATCCGCGCCTCCATCGTCGTGTACCCCAGCCCGCTGGCCAACATGACGGAGGGCCTGGCGCGGCTCATCCAGGAGCCGAGCGGCTGCTTCGAGCAGACGAGCTCCACCACGTACCCGATGACCATGGCGCAGCAGTACTTCCTGTCGCACAGCGGCGTCAGCCCGGACCTCGTGTCCTCCGCGCGCGAGAAGCTGGACCGAGGCCATGACCGGCTCGTGAGCTTCGAGACGAAGGAGCGCGGCTACGAGTGGTTCGGCGAAGCACCGGGCCACGAGGCGCTGACGGCCTTCGGCCTGCTCCACTTCACGGACATGAAGCAGGTGCGCACGGTGAACGCGGGGATGATGGAGCGCACCCGCGGCTGGCTGATGGGCCAGCGCGACGGCAAGGGCGGCTTCAATCGCAAGCGCCGCGCGCTGCACGTCTGGCTGGAGGACCCTGACACCTCCAACGCATACATCGTCTGGGCCCTGCTGGAGAGTGCATCGTCTCGCACGGAGGTGGCTCGGGAGCTCGCGAAGGAGATTGCCTCGGTGAAGAAGTCCGCGGACACCAGCTCCAACAGCTACGTCGTCGCGCTGGCGGCCAACGTGCTGTCGCTCGCGGGGGATGGCGAGGGTGCGCGCGCGCTGATGGCTCGGCTCGCGAAGCTCCAGAACGCGCGAGGCGAGGTGGCGGGAGGCACGCAGTCCATCGTCGGCAGCTCGGGCGACACGCTGCGCATCGAGACCACCGCCCTGGCGGCGCTCGCCTGGCTGCGCGAGCCGGAGCAGTACATGAGCCACGTGGTGCGCACGCTGAAGTACCTCGCCGAGTCCAACGACGGTGGCCGCTACGGCGCGACGCAGAGCACGGTGCTCGCGCTGCGCGTCATCAACACCTACGACCAGGCCCACGGGAAGAAGCTGCCGCCCGGTCAGGTGTACCTCTACGTGGAGGGCCGTCCCGTCGGAGAGCCCGTGCGCTTCGATGGCTCGACGCGCGAGGCCCTCAAGCTCGCGGACGTGAGCGGACTGCTGGGGCCCGGTGGCCGCAAGGTGGAGCTGCGCATGGAGGGCGGCGAGGCGCTGTCCTACTCGATGGAGGTCACCTACAGCGCGGTGCTCCCCCAGAGCTCCCAGGACACGCCCGTGTCACTGGAGGTCGCGATGGCGAAGCGCGAGTTCGTCGAGGGCGAGCCCACCGAGGCTCGGGTCATGGTCGCCAACCGCACGGGCCAGCACCTGCCCACCGCGGTGGCCATCTTCGGGGTGCCCGGCGGCATGGACGTGCGACATGACCAGCTCAAGGAGCTGGTGAAGCGCAAGGTCGTGGATGCGTACGAGGTGCTGGGTCGCGACGTCGTCCTGTACTGGCGCGGCATGGAGCCTCGCAAGCGCATCGACGTGCCGCTGTCCCTGGTGGCGACGGTGCCCGGCACGTACACCGGGCCCGCGAGCCGCGCGTACCTCTACTACACGGACGAGCACAAGGTCTGGAGCGAGGGCGTGAAGGTCTCCATCAGCCCCAAGTCCTGAGCCGTGCTCCTTCCAGGGGCGCCTTGGCGTCAGGGCCCCTGGAAGCGCTTCGCGCGGAAGGTGAGCACCAGGGTGTCTCGGTGCCCGGTGCCCTCCAGCGGCTGGATGGGCGTGCTCTCGTGGATGACACGCTCGTCGTCGAGCAGCAGCGCGGACCAGGGCTCCGTCAGGGTGAAGCGGATGCCGTTGGGGCCATCGGCCTCGAAGACTCGCGTCTCTCCGCCCTTGATGCCCTGGCGGCCGATGAGCAGCACGGCGACCAGGTCCACGCCGTCGCGGTGCGCGCCCTCGGGCGTGGGGCGGCCGATGCCGTCCGTCGTGTCGATGCGGAACTGATGCGACTCCACGTACCAGGGCTGCTCGCCCTTGAGCGCGGAGGCGCAGGTGGCGAGGCGGCTGAGCAGCCTCGGCCAGTCGGGCTGGGCGGCGACGGCGGCGCTCATCGGCTCGAACCAGCGCTCCAGGCCCCCGTGCAGGGCGTTGTACTCGACGGGCTGCCAGTGGGCGCGGTGCGGCACCGACGTGACGGAGTCTCCGTCCACGACGAAGCACGAGTGGCGCCGCGAGCGATAGCGGCCCCCGTCGCGCAGGTAGGCATCGGCGGGGAGGTCATTCCAGGTGGGCCGCCAGAGGTCCAGCGTGGGGGCGGGGATGCCCACCAATTCGGACAGGCCCGCGCGGTCCAAGACCGCATAACCCCTGTCACGCAGGGCGGGAAGGACAGCGGAGGGAGCGGATACAGGCGGAGAGAAGCTCATGGTCGCGCGGGCGGTCTTGAAACCGAGACATCGTCCTTCCGGACACCGCCGTCAACACCACTTCCACGCGTGGCTCGTCGGTGCTCCAACCGACAAGCCCGCCTCCCTGGCAGCCGGACGCGTCAAGCCGTGCTCGCCAGCCCATCGAAGGCCTGGAGGAAGCGCTGCTCGAGCACCTCCAGGAAGGCCCGCACCTTGGGGGACAGGTTGCGTGCGCTGGGGTAGAGGGCGTGCCACTCCACGGGGGGTGGGGCGAAGTCCTCCAGCACCGCGCGCAGCTTCCCGGCGCGCACGGCCGGACGCGCGAAGGTCTCCGGCAATCGGGTGATGCCGTGCCCCGCCACCGCGAGGTCTCGCAGGAGCACGAAGCTGTTGACCCGCATCCGCTCCTTCACGCGGAGGGCCACCTTGCGGCGGCCCTGGACGAAGTCCCACTGCGTGGGGTGATGCTTCGTGCTCATGACCAGGCAGTCGTGGGACGCGAGGTCCTCGGGGCGCCGGAGACGGCTCCTGCCTCGGAGGTAGGTGGGGCTCGCGTACAGCTTCAAGCCGCCGGACATCGTGAAGCGAAGGGACTTGAGGGAGGAGTCCGGGAGCGGCCCGGGACGCAGCGCCACGTCGAAGCCCTCGTTGACCAGGTCCACGTAGCGGTCCGTCAGCTCCACGTCGACGTGCACCTCGGGGTAGCGCGCGAGGTACTCGGAGAGGATGCCGCTCAGCAGGAGCTGGCCGGGCTCGAACAGCATCGCGATGCGCAGGCGGCCGGAGGGACGCGCGCGGGTGTCGAGCACGTGCTGTCCCGCTTCGTGGAGCTGCGAGAGCGCGGGCTGGGATTGGGCGTAGAAGGCGGTCCCCACCTCCGTCAGCTTCAGCGTCCGAGTCGTCCGCTCCAGCAGCCGCGCGCCCAGCGTGTCCTCCAGCTGCGCCACCTTCAGGCTCACCGTGGACTTGGACATGCCGAGCGCCTTCGCCGCCGCGCGGAAGCTGCGGGAGTCCACCACCTGCACGAAGACGGCGATGAGGTCCAAGGCTCGAAGGTCCATTGTCCCTGAGATTAGGACAGAGCTTCCTGGAATGGTGGATTGTCCGACGACCTTGGGACTCGCATGGTGTGGGCCTCACACGCCACACGAGGAGACGACATGGAGCCCACGCAAGGGTTTGACGAAGCCGGCGTCCTGGCCGCGGTGGAGCGCGTCCGCGACGCGCTGAAGGACATGGATGCGCGGCGCCTGGCCGCATGCTTCGCGGAGGACGCGGACTTCAATGCGCCGCCGGGGACGTGGCTGCGCGGACGCAAGGCCATCGAGGAGACGCATGCGGTCATCTTCTCGCCCACGCCCCAGCCGGGACGCGTGAGCTTCGCCCAGGCGAAGTCCACGACGCGCATCCTGGGTGTCCGCTTCCTGCGTCCCGATGTGGCGGTGGTGGATTGGGAGTGGACGCAGACCGGCGCGACGTTCGATGGACAGCCCTGGCCGGACCGGCGCGGGATGTTGTCCATGGTGTGGACGCGCGAGGAGGACTCCGAGTGGCGGGTGCGCGTCTGGCGGAACAAGGACTACGCGCAGCTCGTGGGTGCGCCCAAGTAGCGCGCCAGCGTCTCATCGACGGCGCGGCGCCAATCCGCGGCGAGCGCTTCGTAGGTGCCGAGGACCCGCTCGTCTCGCAGCAGGTCCTCGGAGGAGCACGACTTGTAGGTGCGGCAGGCGTCCTCCAGGGCTTCGCGCAGCCACTGGATGAAGGGCGAGGCGACGTCGTTCCGGATGCCGGCGTTCTCGGCGTGGAACCCATCGAGGTAGGTCTGCGCGACCACCGCCATGTGGAGCTGCCAGCCCAGCATCAGGCAGTACAGGTCCGCGTATCTCCGGGAGGGTTCGCCCGGGTCCCGCGCCACCACCACCTCGATGAGCCGGAACATCCACTCCTTCACCCGAGGCTCGGACGCCTCGAGCACGGCGAAGATGGAGACCCGCTTCCCCTCCACCCGATACACGAGGGCGTCGTTCCCGACCTCGTCCAGCAGCCACGACGCGAGTCCCTCGGCGCGCTCCGAGAACTCCGCGATGCGGTCATCCACGGACCCCAGCACCGCCAGTTCGACGCACTCGAAGGGGCGGAAGAAGATGTGGATCACCCACCAGGCGAAGCCACATCCCAGGGAGTACCTGTGCTGTTCCTTCATCGCCCCTGCCTCCCGCGCACCTCGGATTAGCGTGCGGGCAATCGGAAGTCTCGCGCGCGGAGGAGCAGCCCCGAGGCCGTCGCGGGCGCCAACACGGCGGCGGTGATGACGAGCCAGTCCACGGCCCCCCGTGCGCGGGGCGCATTGTAGGTCGCGGCCTGTACGAAGGTGAGGCACGCATCCGCGGCGGTGAGCCCCACCAGGGCGGTGGCCAGACCTTCCCGCCAGCGGCGCACCAGGGAGAAGAGCCCCGCCGCCAGCGCCACGTCGAACAGCACCCAGCCCCACTGGACCTTGGCGGAGGGAAACCACTGCGCCGTCGCGGGCAGCGCGAGCATCGCCGTCCAGGGCACGAGCAGCACCGCCAGCCCGTGGACCAGGAGGCGGGGCCGCCTCAACAGCGTGGCCAGACCGAAGCGCACGAGCCCCCCTCGCGCGAAAGCGCGAAGCGCGTCGTACATGGCCAGCACACCGCCGCGTGGCTCGGGATACGCGAGGTAGAGGGGAACCCAGCTGTCCGGGCGGAACTTCGCCTTGAAGGCGCGCAGTCCCTCGAAGTCGAACAGGGGCCTGCCGCAGGCGCGAGCCAATCGCAGCCATGGACGCACGGGCCCCGCGAGGGGTGCCAGGCCCAGCGTCACGTAGCGACGGCCCTCGGCGGCGGCGGCGCGCATGGCGGCGTCGACCAGGGCTTCGGCGGTGCCGTTGGGGGCCTCGGGGTCTCGCAGGAGGTCTTGCAGGAACCAACCGTCACGCGCGTAGACGGGGGAGACCAGGAGGAAGCCCACGAACTCGCCCTTCGCCTCGGCGGCGAACGCGCGACGCTCACGTGCGAAGGTGTCCGGGGACAGGCGCACGAGGAAGCCCATGGGGGCCATGCGGCGCGAGGCGAGCCAGCGCTTCTTCAATCGCTCCAGCGCCTGACGCGTGGGGTGTGACTCGTCCTCCAGGGCCTCCGCTGGAATCTCGCGCACCACCACACCGTGCGAGCGCGCGCGGCGGAGCTGCTCACGCAGGCTGCGGCTACTGCGCACCACGGTGTCCCAGCGCGAGGGCTCCCAGACAGGCTGCTCACCGATGGCGAGCGACTCCATGGGAGCCCACTGCGTCAGTCGAGGTTCGGTGGCGAAGAAGCACACGCGACGGCCCGCGCGGCGAGCCGCGTCCTGGAAGCCCTGGACCGCTCGAGAGAGGGATTCCTCCGAGGTGATGGGGGCGCCCGCAGCGACCCACGCGCCACCTGTGTCCACGTAGGCGACGAAGGCATCACCCGAGGGGTCGAACCAGTAGCGGAAGCCCGGCATCAGCACCTGGAAGGACGTGGCGTTCCAACCGAACCGGCGCAGCAGCTCCAGCGCCCGCCCGCGTTCTTCGTCACTTCCTGACTCACCTACGGCGACCATGTACCTCGGACTCCTCGAGCTGGACGGTGGCTCAACGTCCCATCAAGTCTCGGCCCGCGAGGAGGTGATGACAAGGCGAGATGACGGTCAGGCACTCACTCGACTGGGTGCTACGGGAGCCACTTCGAGGGGGCAACGTCGATGATGAGACACAGCACCCTGGCGCTTGTGGATGGACGATGACGATGGATGAGTTCCTCGGCGGAGATTGCCGACCTCGAATCACGCGTCGGGTGGAAGCTCGACGACGCGCTGCGCGCGTTCTACCTCCACAGCAACGGCGCCGAGCTCATCGAGCCTCTCCCCGACGCGCGATACATCATCATTCCCCTCGCGAAGATTCGGCGCGCGCGCGTCGCGCTATTCGGACGGGATGAGGACTCCGCGGGGCCGCCTGACTTGTGGACACTCGTCGATGCCCAGGACGGCGAGTGGGCACTCCTGGACGCAAGCGCTGGCTCAACGAAGGCGACCCGCCCGAGTCCTGAACCCAGCTACGTGTCATCGCCCCCATCGTCCTCGGCAGCCTCCGCGCTGGCGGCGGGAGCACGGCCCAGGAGCCGGTCAATGTCTCCGCGCGCGTCGCTGGCCTCAGCGCCGGAGATGCGACCCACCGACTCGAGCTGGTCCACAATCCAGTGCGCCCGCTTCCACAGCGCGCGAGAGCCCGAGGACGGTGAGCGCTTCCGAGGCGCCGGCAGCATCGCCGCGAGGATGGCCCCCTGCCCGATGGAGAGCTGCGACGCGGACACCCCGAAGTGCTCACGCGCCCCTGCCTCGATTCCGTAGACGCCGTTCCCCCACTCGATGACGTTGAGGTACAGCGTGAGGATGCGCTTCTTCGTGAGCGCGTCCTCCAACCTGCGCGCCAGCACCAACTCCTTCGCCTTGCGGAACAAGCTCCGGTCCGTGGACAGCCAGAGGTTCTTCGCGAGCTGCTGGGTGATGGTCGAGGCCCCTCGCCCCAGCTTCCCCTTCTCCCACGCCTCCTCCAGCGCCCGACGCACCTCCGTCGTGTCCAGCCCCTCGTGCCCGTAGAAGCCCGCGTCCTCCGACACCAACACCGAGGCTACCGCCGTCTTCGAGACCGCCCCCAACGAAACCCAGTGCTGCCGCCGCCGGACCTTCTTGCCCGCCTCGCGAGCCTCCTCGGCCCGCTTGTCCATCAGCGCCGTCGACTTCGGATTCTCCCGCTCGAAGGCCGTCGCCTCCGGCAGCGTGACGTACTCATACACACCGAAGCCCAGCAGCAGCACCACGCCCGCGAGCAGCACCTTGAAACGCCACGCCTTGCGGCGCGGCGGCGCCACGACGGCAGACGGCTCGGGACGTCCATCCAGGGTCGACATCGGCGCCGTGCATAGCACGCCCCCGTGCCCGGTTCCCCAGCGAGCCACCCCTCAAGCGCCAGCCCGAGGCAACGTGTCCGCGTCCGCCCCCTCGAGCGACAGCCCCGGCTCCACCGGAAGCTCCAGCACGAAGGAAGACCCCGCCCCTTCCGTGCTCGCCACCTGGATGGAGCCCCCATGCGCCTCCGCGATGCGCCGGGTGAGGTACAGCCCCAGCCCCAATCCCCCATACTCGTGCGAGGAGACCGCGCGCTCGAAGGGGCCGAAGATGCGCTCCCGAGCCTCCGCCGGAATCCCGATGCCCCGGTCCGTCACCACCACCCGCGCGCGCCGCCCCACCTGGCTCAGCGCCACGTCCACCTCCGCTCCCGCGCCGAACTTGAGCGCGTTCGCCAACAGGTTGGAGAGCGCCTGCTCCACGCGCCCCCGGTCCAACCACCCGCGCACCCGCCCACCCGACGCCGTCATCCGCAGCGTGCTGCCAGCGCGCGCCGCCTCCGCCGAGTAGCGCTCCAGCACCTCCTCCACCAGCGCGGTGAGGTCCACCCACTCGCGCCGCAGCTCCGGCCCCCCGGTCTTGAACAGGCTGACATCCAGCACGTTCTCCACCAGCCGCGTGAGCCGCCGCCCCTGCTGGGAGATGGACTCCAATCGCTCCATCACGAAGCGGTCCACCCCGGCCCGCAGCACCAACAACCCCATCAAGCCCTGCACTCGCAACGTGAGCGTGGCCAGCGGCGTGCGCAGCTCATGCGCCGCCACCGAGATGAAGTCCTCGCGAACCGCGATGGCCGCACGCGCCTCCTCCAGGAGCCGCGCGTTCTCCAGCGCCATCGAGCACCGCCGCGCCACATCCTCCGCCAGCACCTGCTCCTTGCGTCCGCGAGCCCCCCGCCCCAGCTCCATCGCCAGCGCGCCCACCTCCACCCCGCGCACCCGCAACGGCACCAGCACCCCCGAGCCCTCCGCGCCCTCCCACGCCCGACTCTCCGACGGCAGCGGAGGAAACCACCCGCGCAGCCCCGCCTCGCGCTCGGCCGTCCACCCCTCCGCGGCCACGCGCTCCACCACGCCATTCCCGTCGCGCAGCCAGATGGCCGCCCCCGCCGCCACCTCCGGGACCAGCAGCCGCGTCACCCGAGACAACGCCCCCCGCCCATCCGGCGACTCGGCCAGCACCGCACCCACCGTGGCCAGCACCCGCTGCGCCGTCTCCGCGCGCCGCCGCTCCGACACCACCGCCGCCACCGTCAGCGCGGACAGGCTGAGCACCGCGAGGAACACCTGCACGGACAACACCCGCTCGGACACCGACACCGTCAGCTCACCGAAGGGCCCTCGCCCCAGGCGCGTGTACTCCACCGCCACCGCGCTCATCACCGCGGACGCGCTCGCCGCCCCGCGCGCCCCCAAGCGCAGCGCCGCGGCGATGACCAATGGAAACGCCGCATAGGGCAGCGTGGTGGACACCGCCGCGGAGCCCGATGGCGACTCCCCTTGGAAGACAAGCACCCCCACCGCGAACACGAGCAACAACAAGACATACGACTCCAGCCGCCGCCTCGGGGGAGAGGACCGCTTGCCCACCGGCCACCACGTCAGCACCAGCGGCGCCACCAGCACCGTGCCCAGCGCGTCACTCAGCCACCAGACCAACCCCTCCCGCCAGAACGACACCAGGCCCAGCCACGTCGTCGCGCCCAGCGCGCCCAGCAACGCGCTCGGCAGCACGCCGATGGCGGCCCCCAGGAACAGCAGCCCCGTGACGTCCTGCACGCGACGGAAGCGGATGTCTCCCCCCGGCCAGCGCGACATCAGCGCGGCCCCCAGCCAGGTGCGCAGCAGATTGCCCACCGCCCACGTCACGGCCAGACCCCAGGGCCGTCCCATGGCCAGCTCGGAACACACCTCCACCGCGAACACGGCGAACAGCAGCGTGGGCCACATGCTCCGCGGGGAGCGCAGCAGGAACGCCAGCGTCATCCCCGCGGGCAGCCAGAGGATGGCCCCGCTGAAGGGCGGAAACACGAAGTGGGCGCTGATGACCTTCAGGGCCTCGAAGGACACCGCGAGCAGTACCGCGCGCTCCCAGCCGGCGCGCCCCAGCGTGAGTGACATTCCCACCCCCACCGCAAGGTAACCAGCACGCAAGCGGAAGCCGGGCCCAAGGCGGAGGAGCAGCAAGGCCCCTGGCCGTCATGTCCACCTCCGTGCGCTCGCGACGCGGGAGACAGGCGCCCGTGCGCCCCTCCCGCTAGACTGCCTTTGCCCCGTGCCCTTCGCCTACTTCGACAGTCTCCCCCCCGACCAACAGCGCGCCTATCGGATGAGCGATGGAGTGAGCACCCTCCGGGTCAGGGCTCCCGCGGCGCTGGGCCCACTGGTCGCGGCGGTGAGAGAGGCCCTGGCCACCGGCGAGCGCCCTCCCCTGGAGCGCGCCACCGCGAAGCTGAGCGATGCCCTGTGCGAGCGGCTGGACGTGGCCACCGTCCGAGTGGAGGTGCTCGAGGTGCGCCCCTCCACCGAGGAGGGGGAGTTGCACGGGCTCTACACCTGGGAGCCCGGGCGGCGTCCTCGGCTCCAGGTGTGGATGCGCACCGCGAAACAAGCGCGCGTGGTGGCCTTTCGCACGTACCTCCGCACATTCCTGCATGAGCTGTGTCATCACCTGGACTTCCAGCTCCTGGAGCTCCCGCATTCGTTTCACACGAATGGTTTCTTCCAGCGGGAGTCCAACCTCTTCCAGCAATTGGTACCCCGCGCCATGCCGCGAGGCGGCGAAACACAAAAAGCACGCGCGAGAAACAGAAAGGGTGTGGCGGACGACACCCCACCCCGCTGACGACGGGTTTCTTGCATCCCGACCAACGAATTGGGAACGCGCGGCACAAGCGAGGCTAGATTCCGCCTCCCTATGGCGCACCCGACCGAAGACAAGAACTTCCGCCTCCCCACCACCGTTCGCCCCCAGCGCTATGCGGCCACGCTGACCCTGGACCCGGGAGCGAAGTCCTTCACCGGACAGCAGACGGTGGACGTGGAGCTCTCCGCGCCCACGCGCGAAATCATCCTCCACGCCATCGCGCTGCAGGTCGGCGAGGTGATCTTCCGCTCCGGGGCCACGCAGCTCAAGCCGTCCTCCATCCGTCCGGTGGAGGCCAGCGAGACGGTGGTGCTCGGCTTCGATGCGCCCCTGCCCCAGGGCCGCGCCACGCTGGAAGTCGCCTGGAAGGGCCCCTTCACGGACGGCCTGCGCGGCATGTACCTGGCGGGCAAGGTGGTGGCCACGCAGTTCGAGGCCGCCGACGCGCGCCGCGTGTTCCCCTGCTTCGACGAGCCCGCCTTCAAGGCGAAGTGGGCCCTGAGCGTGCGCGTGCCCCAGGGGCTCGCGGTGCTGGGCAACGGCCCGGTGGTGAAGGAGGAGCAGGACGGCGCCTGGAACAAGGTGACGTTCCAGGAGACGGAGGTGCTCAGCAGCTACCTGGTCGCGCTGGTGGTGGGCCCGCTGGTGGGCACGCCCGCGCAGCTCGTGGGCGGCGTGCCGGTGCGCACCTGGTCGCTCCAGGAGAAGGGGCACCTGACGCGCTTTGGCCAGGACGTCGCGCTGGCCGTGCTCCCCAGGCTCCAGGACTACTTCGGCCTGCCGTATGCCTTCACCAAGGTGGACCAGGTGGGCATCCCGGACTTCGAGGCGGGCGCCATGGAGAACGCCGGCCTCATCACGTACCGCGAGGTGGCGCTGCTGTTGGACCCGGCCACCGCGCCCCTGTCCGTGCAGAAGCGCGTGGCGGAGGTGGTGACGCACGAGCTGGCGCACCAGTGGTTCGGCAACTGGGTCACCATGGTGTGGTGGGACGACCTCTGGCTCAACGAGGCCTTCGCCACGTGGATGGCCTTCAAGATTGTCGACCAGTGGCGCCCCGAGTGGCGCATGTGGCTGGACTTCGACGCGCACCGCGCCAGCGCGCTGTACCTGGACGCGCTCAAGTCCACGCACCCCATCCACGGGGAGGTGCGCAACGCGAGCGAGGCGGGCGAGAGCTTCGACGCGATTACGTACGAGAAGGGCGGCGCGGTGCTGCGGATGATTGAAGGCTTCCTCGGCGAGGCCCCCTTCCGTGAAGGCATCCGCCTCTACATGCGCAAGCACGCGCGCGCCAACGCGGTGAAGGAGGACTTGTGGAACGCGCTGGGTGAAGCCGCCCGGCAGCCCGTGGAGGAGCTGGCCACGGCGTGGGTGGGCCAGAGCGGCTTCCCCCTGGTGACGGCGAGCGTGAACGGGCACGAGGTGACGCTGTCGCAGCAGCGCTTCTATTCGGAGCCCGGCGTGGAGAGCGCGGAGAAGTGGCCGGTGCCCATGGTGCTGCGCTACCAGGACGGCTCCGGCGTGCGCGAGCAGCGCGTGCTCCTGCGCGACAAGCAGGCGAAGGTGACGCTGGAGGGCTCCGGCGCGGTGAAGTGGCTGTGCGCCAACGCGGGCTCCACGGGCTTCTACCGCGTGAACTACGACAAGGCGACGCTGGCGGGGCTGGCCGCGAACCTGGGCGCGCTGGAGCCCGCGGAGCGCATCTCGCTGCTGGCGGACCAGTGGGCGCTGGTGCGCTCGGGGCGCGCGTCGGTGGCGGACCTGTTGGACCTGGCGGCCCGCTTCGGCGACGAAGAGGACGACTCCGTCCTGGACGAGCTGGTGGGACGGTTGGCCTACGTCGAGGGCCGGCTGGTGGACGGCGAAGACCAGGCGCGCCTGCGCGCATGGGTGGAGCGGCTCCTGGGCCCGAGCCTGAAGAAGCTGGGCTGGCAGGCGACGTCCAGTGAGTCGGACGCGGTGAAGCTGCGGCGCGCGGCGCTGGTGCGCGCGGTGGGTGGCCTTGCGCGCAGCCCGGACGCGCTCGCGGAGGCCCGTCCGCGCGTGGCGCGCATGCTCAAGGGAGAGCGGGACGCGCTGGAGCCCAACCTGCTCGATGCCTCGGTGGCGATGGTGGCGCGCGCCGGCGACGCGGCCCTGTTCGACACGTTCCTCCAGAAGGTGCCCGGAGAGCCGGACCCGGCCACGCAGCGCCGCTACCTGATGGCGCTCACCGCGTTCGAGGAGCCCTCGCTGACCACTCGCGCGCAGGACCTGCTCTTCAGCGAGACGGTGAAGACGCAGGACGTGGCCGGCTTCGTGTCGGGCCTCCTGGCCAACCGCACCGGGCACGATGCGTGGTGGGCGCGGATGCGCAAGCAGTGGAAGGACGTCATCGCCCGCACGGGCGGCGCGCCCATGCTGCTGCGGCGAATCGTGGAGGCGCTGGGCATGCTGCGCACGCGCGCGGACCTGGAGGCGGTGAAGGTGCTGCTGAAGGACCACCCGGTCAGCGAGGCGCAGCAGGCCACCGCGCAGACGCTGGAGCGGCTGGCGCAGGACGTGGAGCTGCTCGAGCGCTGCGGGCCCGAGGTCTCCGCGTGGCTCGAGCGTCAGGCCTGATGTCCCATGAAGACCACCCTGACGCCCTCCAGCCTCTCCGGCGCGCGTGAGTCCCTCCGTCGCGCCAACGAGGAGCTCGCCCGTGCGTACCCGGGCGAGTCGCCTCGTCGCCAGCCCGTGCATGTCGTCTATGGCGGGGCCCACCTCTTCCGCGCGGAGTCGGCACGGAAGCTGGGGGACCTGGCGCTCGCGGCGATGAAGGACTACGCGCCGGACTCGGCGGAGCTGGCCCACGGCCTGGGCCTCCCCCAGCGCGGGCGCTTCGCCCAGCGCGTCTATGAGCGGGTGCAGGAGAAGCTCAAGCGCGAGCCGGTGGAGGACTACCGCATCGACTTCGAGGACGGCTACGGCCACCGCCCCGACGCGGAGGAGGACGCCCACGCCGTCGCCGCCGCGAAGGAGATGGCGCGGGGGCTGGAGCTGGGCGCGCTGCCGCCGTTCACCGGCATCCGGGTGAAGTCCTTCACGGAGGAGCTCTTCGAGCGCTCCTCTCGCACGCTGGACCTCTTCGTCACCACGTTGCTGGAGCACAGCGGTGGCAGGTTGCCCCCGTCCTTCGTCGTCACGCTGCCCAAGGTGTCCCTGCCCGAGCAGGTGGCGGCGCTCGCGCGCATCCTGGAGGTGCTGGAGCAGGGGCACGGGCTCACGCGCGGGGCGCTGGGGCTGGAGCTGATGGTGGAGACGCCCCAGGCCCTCTTCGACCGCGAGGGGAAGATGAACCTGCAGGCGCTGGTGTCCGCGGGCGAGGGCCGCTGCGGCGCCGTGCACCTGGGCTTGTATGACTACACCGCCGCGCTGAACGTCAGCGCGCATGTGCAGAGCATGCTGCACCCCGCCTGCGACTTCCTGCGTGACTTCGTGCAGGCGGCGCTCGCGGGCACGGGCGTGCAGTTGTCCGACGGCGTCACCAACGTGATGCCGGTGCCCCCGCATCGCAGGCAAGGCGACGAGCCGCTCCTGCCCACGCAGCTGAGGGAGAACAGCGAGGCGGTGCAGCGAGTGTGGCAGCTCACCTACCGGCACATCCGCCACTCGCTGGAGCGCGGCTGGTATCAGGGCTGGGACCTGCACCCCGCCCAGTTCCCGGTGCGCTACGCGGCCGTCTACGCCTTCTTCCTCGAGGGCCTGGACGCGGCCACCCGCCGGCTCAAGGCCTTCATGGAGAAGGCGGCCCAGGCGACGCTGGTGGGCAACGTGTTCGACGACGCGGCCACGGGCCAGGGACTGCTCAACTTCTTCCTGCGGGGCTTGAGCTGCGGCGCGCTCACCCAGGACGAGGTGCTGGCCACCGGCCTCACCGTGGAGGAGCTGAGGACCCGCTCCTTCAGCACCATCCTCGAGTCACGCCGCTCCCGCACGTAGGCGGCGGGAGGCTCACGCCTGACCGGAGGGACTCTGTTCCTCCGGCGGCGAGGACTCGGGCGCGCTCGCCGCGCGGTGGGCACGGAACCAGGCCACGTCGATGGCCGCCGCGCCCAGGAGGAACAGCAGCGGCCCCGGCTTCGCGGCGAGCCCCAGCAGTCCCCACACGGTGACGGCCCCCGCCAGGAGGAACGGCAGCATCGAGGGCACGGCCTCGCGGGCGCGAGGAATCGCGGCCAGCAATCCGAGCGACATCAGGGCCAGGACGGCGAGCGGCGCTCCGGGGCGACTGCGGCCGGACGTCGCGTAGAAGGTGGCCGTCCGGGTGAGGTTCGGCGCCCAGCCATACTGGCTCTCCGTGGACTGGTAGCCCGTGGGCCGGCCGCTGCGGTCCACCTCCATCACCTGCCGGTCCTGGTAGCCATAGCCGCCCAGCGACGTCCACAGCTTCATCCCCGAGCCCCAGGTGAACAGCATGGACAGCGCGCACACCGCCGCGCCCGCGAGCACCCAGCGCTTCAGCCGCGTGGCCTCGGGGGAAGGCCGCAGCTCCGGGGCGGACGCGGCCGAGGCCTGGAACACGCGCCACTGCACGTAGCCCAGGACCACCGCGGCCCCGAGCCAGACGAGCGGCACCAGCCCGAGCCCCAGCGACAGGAAGGCGAAGGTGAAGGCCAGCGCCGTGAAGAGCGGGAGGAACGCGGGATGCGAGGCCATCCGCGCCAGCTTCTCCAGCGGCGCGGGGACGGGGCGGCCCGCGGCGCTCCACTCTCGAGCCCCCAGCAGCACGCTGCCCGCGAGCATCACCGCGGACCACGGCAGGCCGATGCCGCCGCCGATGATGGGGAGTATCGGCAGGAGCACGGCCGAGGCGACCAGGCCCGAGCCCAGCAGCGGCAACGAGCCCCCCGGCAAGCGCTCTCGCAGCCGAGGGTCCTCCAGGAGCGTGCGCACCGCGTGGCCCGCGGCCTCGGCGGTGCGGCGCGCGGAGTCCGCGGCCTCCTCCGCGGAGGGGATGCCCGTGAAACCGGCGGACTTCACCTCCCGGCCACAGACAGGACACGCGGTGGCGCGAGCATCGGGAAGTGGCTGACCGCAGTGCGGACACGACATGGCTCACTCCGGAGGACGGCGTGGGCCTCGCAGCCTACCGCCTCCGGACGCGCGCACCACGCCTACAAGCAGGCGACACGCCGGGCGCCCCCTCGCGCCCGAGCCCTCCGCTCACCAGAGCATGTCCTGGTCCTCGGTGACGCCGGGCAGGTTGGAGAGCTGGAGCGTCTTGCTCCCCACCTTCACCGTGCCCTCGAAGAGGCCCACCGGCTGCGCGAAGTGGCTGATGACCAGGCGCAGGTTGCGCTCCTCGCGGTGGACGTAGAAGGGCTGGAAGCGCAGGTCCAACGCGCCGTCCGCCGTCGTCAGCCTCCACGGCGCCATCAGGTTCTTCGTGTCGTACTCGAAGCGCGCGCGCGCCAGCGGGTACAGCCGGTCTCCCAGCCAGAGCGCGTTCTCGTTGGCCTCGGTCGCGCTCTCGTTGAAGCCCTCGACGAGGTTCAAGCCGATGGGCGTGCCATCCGCCAGCCGTCCGGAGGCGAAGGCCCAGCGCCAGGCCGTGTGCCGCGCCAGATAGCCCTGCGTGTAGTCGATGCCACCCACGCCGCCGTCCAGCCGGAAGCGCTTGCCGCCCACCTCCAGGCTGCCGAAGGACAAGAGGCCGTTGCGCTTCATCGTGACGTTGACGAGCCCGTCTCCCTGCACGGGTGCAATCACCGTCAGCGCGGGAGGGCCTCCGGCCACGAGCAGCTCGCCGTTCCACTGGAAGGTGTTGAGGCTGCCGGTGCGCATGCGGCTGACGTCCACCTGCACCTGGTAGCGCTCGTCCTCCTCGCCCCGGCGGATGGCCAGCTTCCCGCCCAGCGTGCGGAAGGACGCGTTGAGTCCCGCGCCCGGCTTGTCGCCCAGGGACACCATGGGGCCCGGAGCGCCCAGGAAGCTCACGTCACACAGGACCTTGCGCTCGCGCAGGTCGATGGCCACGGCGAAGGCGCTGGACGAGTACCCCAGGTCCACCACCGCGAAGAGCGCCGCCACCTCTTGCGTGGCGGTGAAGGTGTAGTGCCAGCGCTTGCGCTTGAGCAGCCGCGTGGTCCGGGCCGGGGCCCACTTCCCCAGCAGTCGGGGGAGGTCCACCTCGGGCAGCTCGCCCTGGTAGGTACCGAAGCGCGGCTCCCCTTGCGTGGTGGCCACGGACTCCGGCGCCAGGGGAAGGAGGGCATCTTTCTCGGGCGTCATCTCGCCCCATTGGAAGCGAACCCGCGGCCATTGTCATCCACGCTGGTGCCCCCGAGGCGCCAACAGACGCCTCGGAGACACTGTCCGCCCCGTCCTCAGCTCCGGCCGAAGACGATGCGCTCGTCGCCCAGCAGCCGGGTCACGGCGCGCAGGGCCACCCACGCCACCGCGACGCTGGACGCCGAGGCGAGGAGGAAGGGCAGCGGCCGGAGCATCTCGCCACGCAGCACCTCGCCCGCCAGCAACTCCTGCCCCAGCACCGGCACCGCGAACATCCACAGCTCCGACTTCATCGGCATGAGCGACAGCACGACGCCCGGCGCCATGGGCACCATCATCAGCAGGTTCAGGTAGAGCTGAGCCTCCTTGAAGGAGCGTGCATAGGTGGACACCCACATCTGGGCCGCCGAGGCCGCCAGCGTCAGCGGGAGCACCGTGACGAGCATCACGCCGATGAAGGCCGCGTCCGGGTGGACCGTCACGCCCAGGTCCTCCAGCGGCGCGCGCTTCAGGGCCAGGACGAAGCCCATCATCGTCACCACCGTCGCGAACACCGACATGACGACGGTGGCCGCCCACTTGCCCAGCACCACCACGCCCCTGGGCGCGGGGTTGAGCAGCAAGGGCTCCAGCGAGCCGCGCTCGCGCTCCCCCGCCAGCGCATCACTCGCCAGCTGGAGTCCCCCGGCGAAGGTGACCATCACCAGGAAGAGCGGCACCATGTTGAGCCACTGCGCCGCGCTTTGCGCGGGCGTCGCCAGGTCCGCGTCCGCCACGCGCACGGCCATGGCGAGCTCGGGCGAGACGCCGCGCGCATACAGCCGCTGACTCCCCACCTGCCCCGAGTAGGCCTCCAGGAGCCTCCGGGCCCGCTGCACCGGGACGATAGCCGAGCGCCGCGAGCTGTCCGCCACCAGACGCACCTCCGCCGTGTGTCCCCGGGAGAAGTCGCGGCCGTAGTCCTCCGGCACCACCAGCACCATGTCGAGCGCGCCGTCGCGGACGCGCTCCTCGTAGTTCGCGGGGGCGTCCTCGAGAATCGCCCCCTGTCGCTCCAGGAAGGACATGAGGCTGGGCGCATGCTCGCGCCCCACCACGGCCAGCTCCACCGGCTGGTCCCTGCGCATCATGGACGCCACCATCTGCAGCGTCAGGAGCGTCATCAGCGGCCCCAGCACCGGCAGCATCATGACGGTGAGCAGCGAGCGCTTGTCCCGCAGATGGTCCCGCATCTCCTTGCGAAAGACCGTACCGACCTGGCGTCTCATGACGTCAACCCCTGCTCACTGCCGATGGTCGCGACGAAGGCTTCTTCCAGGTTGTCCTTGCCGGTGCTCGCGCGCAGCGCGTCCGGCGTCCCGTCCGCCACCACCCGCCCCCGCGCCACCACGACGATGCGCTCACACAGCGCCGCCACCTCCTGCATGACGTGGCTGGAGAAGACGACGCAGCGCCCCTCGTCCCGGAGCCGCCGCAGCAACGTGCGCACCGCGCGGGTGCTCATCACATCCAGCCCGTTGGTGGGCTCGTCCAAGAGCACGTTGCGCGGCCCGTGCACCAGCGCCCGCGCCAGCGCCACCTTCACGCGCTCGCCCTGGCTGAAGCCCTCCACGCGCCGGTCCGCGATGTCCTTCATGTCCAGGAGGTCCACCAGCTCGTCCACGCGCTTGTCGAGCGCCGCGCCGGACAGCCCGTGCAGCTCGCCGTAGTAGCGCGCGTGCTCGCGGGCGGTGAGCCGGGGGTACAGGCCGCGCGCATCCGGCAGGACGCCCAGCGCGCGCCGCACGTCCTCGGGGCGGCTCACCACGTCCACGCCGTCCACCGTCGCCGAGCCGCCATCCGGCCGCACCAGCGTGTAGAGCATGCGCAGCGTCGTCGTCTTGCCCGCGCCGTTGGGGCCCAGCAGGCCCGTGATCATTCCATCCTCGGCGGTGAAGGACACATCCTCCACGGCCGTCACCTTCCCGAAGCGCTTGTGCAGGTTCGTTGCTCGAATCATCGCGCGCTCCTCCTCAGGGCACGGAGCCGGCGAAAGTCGTGAACAGTGGAGGCCGGGACACCTTGCCCCCACACGAGGTCTTCAGGTTCGCCACGCTGCCCTGCGCCACCACCTCCGCCATCAGCGCGCGCACGCAGGCGACGCCCTGGGTGTTGTGGCCCACGCCCGGCGACACCACGTGCAGGCTGTTCTTCAACGTGCGCATCGCCTCCTCACCCCATGAGGGCGGCGTCACCGGGTCCAGCTCTCCGGAGAGCAGCAGCGTGGGCACGTCGGAGACCACCGGCTCGCGGAAGTCCGGGGGCAGCGTCGCGCGAGGCCAGTCCGCGCACGCGGCCAGCGTCTCCATCCCCATGGTGGTGCCAATCCACGTCCCCTTCGACTCGCGCTCCACCGCCGCGGCGTCGAAGTAGGGCGCATCCTCCGCGCAGACCACGGCGAACTGGAGCCCCCGGTTCAGCGACTTCTCCAGCTTCCCCATCCCCAGGCTCAGCGCGACGAAGGGCGACCAGTCATCCCGCGTCACCCGGTCCAGCATCAAAGGCACCAGCGACGACGACTCCGCGATGTAGAGCTGCTGGAACACGCCACCCAGCAGGGCCTGCCGCGAGACGACAATCTCCTCCAGCACGCCCGTGCGAGGGTGCGCCACCTTCACGCGCGCGGGCGCCTCCGCGAGCTTCGCCAGCAGCGCCTCCGTGCGCGAGCGCAGCGCGGGGAAGCTCTTCTCGCAGGCCGCGTCCTGCTCGCAGTGGGACAGGAGCATGTCCAGCGCGCGCTGCGCATCGCGCGGCATGTACAGCGGGAGCGTCAACCCCATGGGCGCCACGCCGTCGAGGATGGCGGTGCGCACGCGCTCGGGAAACTGGCGCATGTACACCAGCGCCGCGCGCGTGCCGTAGGACACACCCCAGAGATTGACCTTCTCGTACCCCAGCGCCGCGCGCACCTCGTCCAGGTCCGCCACGGAGATGGGCGTGGTGTACTGACGCACGTCCGCGTCCCAGTGCTTCCGGCACTCGCGCAGGCGCGCCATCGTCGCCGTGTCGTCGAAGTGGGCGGACAGCCCCGCCTCCTCCTCCACGAACTCACACTCGAGCGGACTGCCCTCTCCAGTGCCCCGCATGTCCATCAGCACGATGTCGCGCTGGCGGCGGATGCGCTCCACCCCGCCCAGCATCATCCCCGCCTGGGTGGCCGCCTGCCCGGGGCCTCCCACCAGGAACACCAGCGGGTCCGGCTGGGGCTGGGCCGCCAGCGCCGGCACCACCGCCACCCGCAGCGACAGCTTGCGCCCCGTCCGAGCCGCGCGGTCCTCGAAGACCTCATGTGTGCCGCACAGCGCGGGCGTCGCCAACCCCTCCAACCGACAGGGCTTCAGCTCCAAGGTGCGCCGCGGAGCGCTGGAGCTCCCCTGGGAGCACGACGCCAGCACCACCGCCAAGAGCCCGAACATCCAGCCGCGTCGAACGCCACGGGTGATGTGGACCCCTCCTCTGGATAGCGGACTCTTCATGTGTGTCCCCCGACTATAGAACGTGACGGGGAAAGGCCGATTGCCAGCGCGCCGGCCCTCGCTTCGCGGTACACCTTGCGGCCAAGAATCCCCCGGAACGCGCGGGTGTGAATCCCACGCGGGAAGGGCCGTCTGGTGATACGCCCATGCCCACGATGAAACGCGCCGCCCTCGTCCTGGTTGCCCTCACCTTCACCACGCTCAGCGGCTGCGCCGCCCTCCAGAGCGCCCTGAAGAGCGCCTTCAAGAAGCCCACCCTCACCTTCAAGACGGCCCGGCTCTCCAGCGCCTCGCTCTCCGACGCCACCGTCGACCTCGTCTACGAGGTCAACAACCCCAACGGCTTCGGCCTGGAACTGGCGTCGGTGGACTACGCCTTCTTCGTCGAGGGCAAGCAGGTGGTGGCCGGCAAGCCGCGCAAGGGCCTGGACCTCAAGGCCAATGGCAGGAGCGAGCTCGTCTTCCCCGCCAACGTGAAGTTCGCGGACATCGCCCCCGTCGTGGAGACCTTCCTCAACAAGGACCAGGCCGCCTACAAGGCCCAGGGCAGCGTGGGCGTCCAGACGCCCATCGGCGTGCTGTCCTTCCCCCTCCAGAAGGAGGGCACCTTCGACGTCCCGAAGATTCCCCAGGTCAGCTTCCAGCAGCCGCGCATCACCAGCATCAACCTCACCAGCGCCACGGTGGAGTTCCCCCTGGCCATCACCAACCGCAACAGCTTCCCCCTGCCCATCGCCGGCATCACCGGCGCGCTCAAGGTCGCCGGGGCGGATGTGGGCACGCTGTCCACCGGCAACCTGGGCATGCTCGACGGCAGTGGGACCAAGCAGGTGTCCCTGCCGCTCACCATCCACTTCGCGCGCGCGGCCTCCGCCGCCATGGCCCTGCGCTCGGGGGGCAACGCCAAGCTGAGCCTGGACGGACGCCTCACCTCCGACACCCAGTCCGTGCCCCTCAACCTGAACCAGCTCGTCAACATCGTGAAATGACGGCTGTCCGGGCGCCGGGCGGGCGGAAGTCAACCTCCCGGTTGTTCCAGGGCGCCCTAGCCGTTACGGTTGGGCGCCCTTCGGGACACACGCCATGAGCCGCATCCTCTTCAAGTCCAAGATCCACCGCGCGACGGTGACGCAGGCCGACCTGGATTACGAAGGTTCGGTCACCATCGACCGCAACCTCCTCCACGCCGCGGACATCGTCCCGTATGAGAAGGTCGCTGTCTGGAACGTCACCCGCGGAACCCGACTGGAGACGTACGCCCTGGAGGGTGAGCCCGGCAGCGGCGTCATCTGCATCAACGGCGCCGCCGCGCACCTCAACCAGCCGGGGGACCTGGTCATCCTCGCCACCTTCACCGAGGTGGAGGAGTCCAAGGTCCGCGACTGGAAGCCCACGGTGGTGTTCGTCGACGGGAAGAACCGCATCGTCCCCGGGCGCACAGAAGAAGTGCCGGGCCCCGCGCGACGGAGCGCGTGAGACGTTTGCCCGCCTTTTCCGGCGGCTTTTCCCTCCGCGTGCCTTTTGCCATGCTCGGCCCTCCTTTACCGGGGGCCCATGGCCCCGGAGGCAACACCACGATGAGGCGGATGTGGGTGGGAGCCAGCGTGCTCGCGCTGGGGCTCTCTGGCTGTACGGGCGTGGGCTCCTTCCGGCCCAACCCCAATGACGAGGACCCGCTCTATGGAGCCATCCCCGTCGTCCGGGCACCTTCCCAGACGCGCTGCGCGGGCCACGGGAAGTCCTCCGTGCGCGCCCACTGCGATGACGCCCTCTACCTGGGCACCGAGTACACCCGCCGCCTCTCCGTGGGCGACGAGGTCTGCCTGGAAGGAGGTTACGGCGAGGAGCCGGGCTTCGCGTGCAAGGCCCGCGCGGCCGTCATCGACACCTCCCCCAACCAGGTGAAGCTCGAGGTGCGAGGGGCCAAGCCCGACTCGCGCTGGTTCAATGTGGAGATGCGCCACGCCTGGTATGAAGAAGGCGCGCTCGTGGACCTCTACCTCGCCGAGCGGGGTTATTAGACGACAGGAGGGGCTCGATGGCCTTCTACGACAGCGTGGCGGAACGCCTGGCCTTCATGAAGAAGCTGACCCCGGCGGAGCTCAAGAAGCTGGGCTCGGCGCGGCTGTCGGACATCGTCCTCCAGGAGACAAAGCGCGCCCGGGTCCGGGTGGCGGAGCTGGAGAAGCGCTACCCCCGGGCGGAGGTCCGGGAGTTGGCCCAGCGGCTGGTGGATGAGAAGAAGAACCTGGCCAGCATGGTGGGCGGCGTCAGCGGCGTCTTCGGGCTGGTGGCCCTGCCCGCGGACCTGCTGTTCATGGCCTATCTGCAAATCATCCTGCTGACGGACGTGGCCACGCTCTACAAGGTCAACCTCAAGAGCGAGCGCGCCCGGGCGGAGATGCTGGACCTGTTCGGTTATGCCAACGGCCTGGGGCCCATGCAGCGCTCCAGCCCGAAGGTGCTCGGGAAGCTGGCGGCGATGCTGCTGGAGAAGGGCGGCCTCCACACCCTGGGGAGGGCCATGCCGCTGGTGGCCGCGCCCATCACCGCCTACTTCAACAACCAGCACATCCAACGGGTGGGTGAGCAGGCGGTCCGCTTCTACGAGGGCTTCGACAAGGCCCACGCCAAGGCCCGGGCCCAGCGCCACCAGCAGACCGGCTGACGCCCGGCGCGGAAAAAAGTCTCAACGCTTCCGATATGGCTTCTTCGCCAGGGCGTTCCCGTTTCCAAGCGGGGGTGTGAATCCCCAGCCATGGCGGGCGACCGTTCAGCCTGTCCCACATGCTGGCGGGGACGCATCGCCCGGGAGACGGAGGCACGAAGATGTCCGAGCTTTCGGTGGAAGTGCGGGTGCAGGTGGCGCGGTTGCGGAACCTCATCATCGACGTCGCGCGGTGTGGCGCCCTCGGCAGCCCCATAGGCTCCTTGCCTCACCACGAGCTGGACCCCATGGAGGTGCAGGCCATCTGGTGGCTGAAGGCGGAGAGCCTGCTGCCCGTCAATGTCCTCGCCGACCGCCTGGGCGGCATCGCCCTCCCCCGGCTGAGCCGGCTGTTGGACCGGCTGGAGGACGCCAAGCTCGTCCAGCGCGAGCGCTCCGTGCGGCATGATCGCCGTCGGGTGCGCGTGCGCCTCACGGAGCAGGGGCGGGCCCTGGCGGAGAACGCGGACTCGGTGGTGCAGGAGCGCATGGCGCGGCTCTTGATGCCCCTGGGCGGCGAGCAGCGCAGCGCGCTGATTGACCTCCTGGAGGGCTGGGTGGAGGCCCTGGGCTGCTGGAATCGCGCGGAGGAGATGGCCGCCGAGGAGTCCGACGCGGACGCCGCCCGCGAGCCCCACCACGCGCGGCTGCCCTCCCTCGAGGACGTGGGCGTCACCGCCAACGCGGCCTGACGTCTCGCCGCACCGGGGCTGGCGCTCGACGCCGCCCCTGCCTCGCACGCTTCAGCCGCTCCCATCGGTCGAGCCCGGACCCGCGATGACCTCGTGGTGGCCCTGCTCCCGCACGAGCTGAAGCAACCCCGCACCGCCCCACGCGCACCGCCGCCAGGCCGACCCGGGGCATCGCGCGCCCTCTAAATGCAACTTGATTACTTTTAGATATCGATTGCATATTGCGGGCGCAGTTGTTGTCCACCCCCCCCTGCCGTCACCGCACTTCCGCGGTCTCACACCCGGAGAAATCCCTCATGTCGTCGTGTCCTTCGTTACCGAAGTCCTTGTTCGCCAGCGGCGTGGTGCTGCTGCTCGTGGGTTGTGGCGCGCCCACCGAGGAGGAATGGGAGTCGCTCGAATCGGAGGTCTCCACCTCCGAGGCCGCGCTGCTGCCCGCGTGCCCCGCGTCACCCGAGCTGTCCGAGGTCGTCGAGCACGCCTGCGTGCACGCGGAGAACGGCCCGTTCCAGCCCGTCACCGCCGCGGCCCTGGGCGCCCCCGTGCTGGTGGACGTCAGCACGCCTCACACCACGTACAAGCTCACCCTCCCCACCAGCACCCAGTCCTGGGGGTGGGCGGGCCGCGTCTCGTTCCTCCCGGATGCGTCCGGTGAGTTCGCGTTCATGCTGTCGAGAGTTCGGGGGCTGCGCATCTACGACGCGGCGACCGGCGTCGAGGTGGCGCGCGAGTGCCGCTACCAGGTCCCCGCGGATGTCTGTGGAGCGCTGAAGACAGCCATCGTCGCGGACCTCCAGGCGGACACGGAATACCACCTGGAGTTCCAGGCGCTCCTGTCCCGCAACGCGTCCTTCTCGCTGCTCATCGAGGAGGCGGCCCACCACCCCCACGCGGGCTGAGCGTCCTCGCTCATCCCTCGTCGAGGCCACGCGGTCCGGCGCCTCGCCGCATGTCTTCCACCGACCTCACCTCGAATCCGCATGGGGCACTCCCTCATGCGATGGAACCTCCACGCCCGGCGGGCCGCATGCGCCGTGGCGGCCCCCGCCCGCGTTGGTGGCGAGATGCCCCCGAGCGCCGCTTCGCGGTGGTCCTCGAACACCCGACCTAGCCATTGAGACTCCGCGCGATGGATTCGAATCGCGTCTGGAGACTCCCTGTCCCGCTATTGCAACTCAATTACACATACCTCGTATCATCCCGAAGGAAATCCCCATGAAGCTGCTGAAGCAGACCCTGTGTGGTGTCGTGCTCGCGCTGTCCCTGTCGGCCTGCGGCCCCTTGGATGGAGCGGAGCTGGAGCCCTTGGAGCAGGAGGGACAGCCCCTGGAGGCGAGCTGCGTCTCCGTGGACGACACCTTGATGACCACGCATGCGTGCGGTCATGCGAACAACGGCGCGGACAACGTGAATGTGACGGCCAGCGCCACGCGCGTCGCCACCGCCCCGGACATCAGCCCTCGCCACAAGCACTACACCCTCTTGCTGCCGACGGGGGCCGAGGGCTCGGTGACCTTCACCCCTGCCGCCGTGACGTCGGGCACCTCCACCGTGGAGTCGCTGTCGTTCTACCTGTCTCAGAACGTGGCCTTCACGGTGGTGGACACGACGACCAGCGCCACGGTGTCTCCGCTCATCGGCGAGTCCGTCTCGGAGGCGTCGTGCCCGCTCATCGAAGCCCGGACGTATGACCTCGTGGTGGGCCGCGAGTACATCCTCGCCACCGGCCCCGCCTCGGGCAATCAGGTCCGCATCGTCCCCGAGTACCACTACGACAGCCGGGACCGGTTCTACCGGGACCAGGACGGTGACGGGTACGGCGCCAACTCGCCCGTGTACCGCTTCGCCTGCGAGCCGCCCGCGGGCTACGTGAAGCAGCGGTTCGACTGCGACGACACCAACCCCGCCATCTTCAACTGCTGAGTCGCCTCACGACGACGACGCATCCCCGGGGCGCCCTCCTCGTTCGAGGGCGCCCCGCTCTCCCCCTCTTTGTCTCTCGAGTCCCCTCATGTTCCCGCGTTCCCGCCGCACCGCCGCCCTGCTCTCCACCTGTGCCCTCTTCGCCATGACGGGCTGCGGGTCGGATGACCCGTCGTCCCCCACGCCAGACCCCAGCGACGTCACGAAGCCCCACGTCACCGCGTCCAGCCCCGCCGAAGGCGCCACCGACGTCCTGCCCGTCCAACGCTTCAAGCTGGATGCGAAGACCACGGGCTTGCAGCGCGTCGTCACCGTCTCCTTCAGCGAGCCCATGGACCGCCAGCAAGCGCAGGTGTCGCTCATCGACATCACCACCCCCGCCGTCGCGCCGCGCGCGCTGACGGGGGTCTGGTCCGACGATGGCAAGAGCCTGTCCCTCACCATCCCGCGCCCCCAGGCGGACCTCCCGCCGCTCGAGGAAGACAGACACTACGCGCTGGACCTCACGGCGCTGCGAGATGTCTCCGGCAACGCGCTGGACTCCGTGCATGAGGGCTTGAAGGACGGCCGCCTCGACTTCACCACCGGCAAGCGAGACCGCGTCGTCGAGCACGCCTGCGCCCACGCGCTCCTGGACACGCCCATCCCCCTCACCGCGGGCGCCTCCCCCACCGCCGCGTATCCCGCGGCCGACACCTCCCACAAGGTCTACGCGCTGACGCTGCCCGCGAGCGGCGCCGCCTTCCTCGGCTACACGGAGGTCGTGTCGGCGGAGCGCGAGGAGGCCATCGTGATGTACCTGGGCCACGAGTTCACCGTGACGGTCCACGACGTGACGGAGGCCGAGACGCTCATCCCCACGAGCCTCACCCCCGCGCCGGAGGTCTGCGTGCCTGTGATTACGCACATGCTCAAGTTCACCGCGCCCGCGGGGGACCGCTTCCTGCGCCTCACCCATGGCCCCACCACTCGAGACGCGTACACCTTCGTCTTCGAGCGGCTCTAGTCCTCCTCGGACTCCGCGCGCTTGCGGCGGCGAGACATGATGCGGCTCAGGGCCACCTCGGTGATGCCCAGATACGCGGCCACGTCTCGCTGCGGCACGCGGCCCTTCAGGTGGGCATGCTCCGACCAGAACATGTCCAACCGCTCCTCCGCGGAGAACTCCAGGAACTCCTGCTCGCGGCGCTCCTTCATCAGGAAGTGCCGCTCCGCGACGCGGCGCAACACGCGCACCCAGCACACGTGGCCCGCCTCCAGCGCCTGGATGTCCTGCTCGCGGAACACCAGGAGGCGCGAGGGCTCCAGCGCCTCGATGGTGGTCATCGACGGCACCCGCATGAGCATCTCCGCATAGGCGCCCACCAGGTCGCCCTCGGAGCGGAACGCCTTCACCATCTCCGCGCCGCGCGCCGACACCCGCACCAGCCGGAACACGCCCTGGAGCACCAGCCCGAAGCGGTCCACCTTCTCTCCGGGGCGCAGGAAGAGGCCCTTGCGCTCCACGCCCTGCTCGCGCCCCAGCGCCTCCGCGCGCACCCACTCCTGCTCGGGGATGGGACCGAGCGGAGCCATCTTCTCGTAGAGCTTCGGGTATCTCACGGGGTGACCCGGGAGGTTAACCCAGGTTAAGGCAGCGCTCGAACCGCGCGGCGTACGTTGCCGGCATGTCCATCAACGTCTACGCCATCGCCACGCCCTTCGTCATCGCGCTGGCGATGGGTGAGTTCATCTACTGCGTGGCGAAGCGCAACGGCTACTACAGCTTCCAGGACTCCATCGCGAGCGTGGGCACGGCCGTCATCAACCAGTGCGTCAACGTCGCCGTCGCCCTGCTGGTGCTGCCCCTCTTCGCGCAGCTGGGACAGTTCGCGTTCTGGAAGTTCGACAGCACCTCGCCGTGGGCGATTCTGGGATTGTTCCTGGGCGTCGACTTCCTCTTCTACTGGTTCCACCGCTTCGGGCACCGCACCAACATCGGCTGGGCCGCGCACTCGCCGCACCACTCCACCGAGGAGCTCAACTACGCGGTGGCCCTGCGCGCCAGCGTCACCCAGCGCATCTTCTCGTTCCTCTTCTACTGGCCGCTCGTCATCGTCGGCTTCTCGCCGGAGGCCGTGCTGACCATGGTGGCCTTCCACCTGGTCCTCCAGTTCATCCCCCACACGCGCGTCATCCCGAAGATGCCGCGGTGGATTGAGTCCTGGCTCAACACGCCGTCCCACCACCGCGTCCACCACGCGCGCAACGAGCGCTACCTCGACAAGAACTACGCGGGCTCGCTCATCATCTGGGACCGCATGTTCGGCACCTACGCGGAGGAGACCGAGGAGTGCTCCTACGGCGTCACCACGCCGCCGAACACCTGGGACCCCACCTTCATCAACTTCCAGTACTGGGGGAAGCTGGTCAGCGACGCGGTGAAGACGCGCTCCACCTGGGACCGGCTGCGCCTGTGGCTCATGCCCACCGGCTGGAGGCCCTCCGATTTGCCCCCGCGCGATGAGCTCAAGTGGACACCCGGCGAGGAAGCGAAGTTCCAGTCGATGGAGCTGCCCAACATCCGCGGCTACCTCATCTTCCAGATGGTGACGTCCATGCCGTTCATGCTGTTGGTCAGCCATCACGGTTCGCCATTGACGGGCTGGCAGAAGCTGACGCTCAGCATCCTCTTCTGGGCGATGGCCACCGCGTGGGGCGGAATGATGGAGTCCAAACGCTGGGGCCTCCCGCTGGAGATGGCCCGTGTCCTCACGTCCGGTGGCTCTGTGTTGTTGTGGCTCACGCAAGCCGGTGCACCGCTCACCTGGAGAACACTCACGGCCGCGTGGCTCGCGGTGACGCTCGTCTGGTTGAGCGTGGCGCGCATGAGCCATCGCACTTCCGCGCCCGAGCCGCGCGCCTCGCGCTGAACATCCTCGGCCCGGCCCACCTCGGTGGCGGAGGGGTTTGCACGGTCGCCAAAGAAAGCACCGACTCGCGGGCGACGCCGCTCGCTAGACTTAGCTCACCCGCCACCGCTAGGAAAGTCCTCATGGACTCTCCCGCGCACCTGCAAGCCCGCATGGCCCTGTGTCGCCCCGAGCACATGGTCCTCGACTTGTTCGTGAGGAGCCTGCGCGAGAGCATCGCCCAGCACATGTGCCAGGCGCTGAAGCACGCCGCGGGGTTCATCCTCCCGGATGCCCCGCCCCGAGGCGCCCCCACGCACCGCTCCGCGCGCGAGTACCTGGAGCTGCTCCACGAAGGCGCCAACACCCTGAACCAGCTCCTGGGCCACGACTATGCGACGGCCGTGGAGCAGCTCTCCTTCACCGCCTCCGGCCCCGTCTTCTCCGCGCCCGTGGGCGCCATGGTGATGGCCATCGCCGGCGAGGACCCGCACCGCGGCCTCTTCCTGGGCTCCGGCCTCGCGGAGGCCACGAGCACCTTCGGCGAGCGCGACTACGAGCGCCTCTCCGACAGCTCCGCGCGCCTGCGCTTCAAGGACGAGTTCTTCGGCCCCGCCTGGTGCACGGGCCTGGTCCGAGGGGGCCTGCTCCAGAAGAACCCCGAGCAGCGCTTCCACGTGAGCCTGGAGACGGGCGAGCCGCCCTACAAGGACTTCTCCCTGCTCGTCACCTGGTAGCGCGGCGCGCACGGCCGGAAGCACCTCCACCGCTTCCGGCCATCCGCTCCTGCCTCAAGCCTTGGGGGCTTCCTTGCTGCGGCGCTCCTCGGCTTCCTTCTTCACCGCCACCATGTCGAGCGCGCGGACCTGGCGCAGCAGGTCCTCCAGCGCCGCGGCGGGCAGTGCTCCCGGCTGCTCGAAGAGCAGGATGCCATCCCGGAACACCATCAGCGTGGGGATGGAGCGAATCTCGAACGCCCCGGACAGGTCCGGCTGCGCGTCGGTATCAATCTTCCCGAACACGACGTCCGGGTGCTTGTCCGATGCCGCCTCGAAAGTGGGCGCGAACGCCCGACACGGCCCACACCACGCCGCCCACCAGTCCAGGATGACGATGCCGTCCTTGCCGACCGTCTCCTTGAAGTTGTCCTTGGTGATTTCCACCGTCGCCATGACAGCCCTCGTTTCTCCCCGCGCGAGCGGAGTGTGACTTCAGCGGACGCCCAGGAGCTCCACCTCGAACACCAGCGTGGCGTTGGGCGGAATCACGCCCCCCGCGCCGCGCGCGCCGTACCCCAGGTCGGGAGGAATCGTGAGCTTGCGCACGCCGCCCACCTTCATGCCCGCGACGCCCTGGTCCCAGCCCTGGATGACCTGACCCGCACCCAGCTTGAACGAGAAGGGCTGCCCGCGGTCGCGGCTGCTGTCGAACTTCTTGCCGTCCGTCAGCGTGCCCACGTAGTGCACGGAGACCGTCTGCCCGGCCTTGGCCTCGTCACCGGTGCCCACCTTCGAGTCTTCAATCTTCAGGCTCATTCACCCTCCCAATCACAGCGGAAGGCCCCACCTTAACCCGCCGGTGTCTGGCGCGCCGCACAGGAAAACACAGCGGCGCGGGCCCGTTCGCTTCCGGGCACCGCGCCACTGCTTCAAGCCCGCCTCGAGGTCAGCACCCCGGGGGCGTCAGAACGTACCACCCACGCTGATGGTGCCCTGGTAGCTGCCGCCGCCCGACAGGTCCTGCGCGCCCGGCTCCAGGCCCGGGGCGAAGTCCTTGTCGAACATGAAGTTGTAGTTGGCGCGAGCATCCACCAGGAAGTGCCCCACGTGGCCGCGCAACCCCACACCCGCGGGCACCGTGCCGATGGTGTCATCCTTGTAGCCCAGCGACTCGCCATGGCGGAAGTTGAGGTGGCTCAAGCCGATGCCGCCCAGCAGATACGGCTGCCACGCGGACGGCGTCACCCCCACCGTCAGCACCGCCGTACCACCGTTGCGGATGAGGTCCGGGCTGTCACCGCCCACTGGGCCGCGCTTGCTGTCGATGTTGTTGAGCGCGCCGGAGTACCCCACCTCCACGCCCACCTGCTTCAGGGGCTTGAAGCCCGCCGTCACACCCGCCGTCGGGCCCGGGTCCAGCTGAGGTGCCAGCGCGCCGGTGTAACCCTCCACACCACCGCCCACGGACACACTCACGCCCGAGATCTTGTTCTTGTCCTTCTTCTCCACCTCCACCGGCTCCAGGTCATCCGTCGTGGGGCGGTAGTCCGCCGTCGGCGCGCTGAGGCCGCTGCCACCCACCGCGTCCTGGGACGGGGCGGGATAGGACTCAGGCTGCGACTGCACCGGAGGCGCGGCCTCCGGTCGGGGCTGCGGAGACGAAGGCGTCAGGGACTGCGACTGCGAGCCCATGTCGCCCGAGCCGCTGCCGCCCGTGCCGGACTGGTCCGTCGGCTCGCACTTCAGCGGCACGTTCATGAACAGCTGACCCTTGGGCGTCACGCCCTGGTCGGAGCTGTCATCGGAGATGCCGCTGCCTCCCGTTCCAGGCTGCTGATTGCTCGAGTCCGAGGTGTCCGGAACCGGCTCGGTCTCGATGATGAGGTCCTCCTGCTGAATGGAGTCGACTCCCTGCGAAGGGTCGTCCTGGGCCTGCGCCAGCAACACGCCGTGGCCCTGCTCCGTCAGGCTCGCCCGGGGCGTCGGGCAGTCACCATCCGCCGCCACAGCCGAGGTCCCGTACATCAACGCCCCAATAGCGCCCGCCAGTATCTTCACTTTCATTCGACCCTCCATCGTCGAGTGGCTGACATGAAGGTTGTTTGCGAAAACACATCCGGCAAGACGCACCACGAGGCTGCTCCACCTCGCGTGGCCGTCCTCTCAGCAGACGGCCAGGCGTGGTGTCTGGGCTACAAGACTTGCGTGAGAGGACGTCAGGCTTTGTCGCGCATCCACTCGGAGCCGGTGACGACGGGCAGCTGGAGCGCGCGCTCCCGGTCCAGGTCCAGGTTGCCGATGTGCAGCGACAAGGGCGACTGCACCCACTTGTAGATGGACTGGGTGAAGAGGCGCACGAACTTGTCCACGTAGCCGCCGAGCCTTGTGGCCTCCACCTCCGGGAACATGGAGACGAGCGCCTTGAGCATCTCCGCGGGCGTGAGCTTCTCGCCCGCATACAGGTAGAAGCACGCGTCCAGGATGGGGAAGGGCATCAGCTCCTCCTCGCCCACCTGGTTGTGCGCCAGCTCCGGCCCCGCGGGCTTGGCCAGCACCTTGCGGATGCCCTCGTAGCCCGTCACCTCCTGGAGGTAGTCCAGGAGGTACACCACCACCGTCTTGGGCACGTTGGCGATGACGGCCAGCGCGCCCATCAGGTCGCCGCCGATGGTGGTGTAGCCCACCGACTTCTCGCTCATGTTGCCCGTCTGGAGGAACAGGCCGCCGCAGGAGTTGCTCCAGTTCCACATGCGCTGGGCGCGCAGGCGGGCCTGGATGTTCTGCTCGGTGATGGGCGTGACGCTCGCGCCGCCCAGCATCTGCTGCGCCACGGCGCGCTCGCGCTCGAAGGCCTCGTCGATGGAGACAATCTGGAAGGGCACGCCCAGCTCGCGCGCAATCGTCTCCGCCGCGTCGCGCGTGGAGTCGCTGGAGTAGCGGCTGGGCATGTAGAACGCCTGGATGAGCGAGCCCGGGTTCTCCGGCCGCACGCGCCGCGCGTACCGGTGCGCGATGAGCAGCGTCAGGAGCGAGTCGCGGCCTCCGGAGAGCGCGATGCCCAGGAGCTTGAAGGCGCGCGTCTTCTCGAAGTAGTCGCCCACGCCCAGCGCGAGCGCGTCCAGGATGTCCTCGCACAGCGCCTCGCGCGCGGAGCGCTGCTGGGACTGCGCGGGCAGGAAGAAGCTGCGGTGGGCGGGCACGGGGTACGCGAGCGTGTCGCGGCGGGTGCGCACCACCTGGGTGCAGTCCAGCACCGACGGGCCCTTGCCCGCCGAGGCCACCCACGCCTCGCGGTCCAGCCGCCACGTGGTGGCTTCACCGCGCAGGCGCAGCGTGCGGTCCAGGTCCACCACTCCCGCCGCGTAGCCTTCCCGGAAGCGCGGTGCCTCGAGGAGCTGGCGGCCGTTCTGGTTGAGGTAGCCACCGCCGTCGAAGATGAGGCCGTCGTTGGCGCCCACCGCGTTGGCGTAGGCGATGGTGCATTGGTGGTCCGACGCGCGCGTGGCGATGAGCTCGCGCCGCGTGTCCACCACGCCCAGCCGGAAGGGCGAGGCGGAGATGTTCACCACCAGCTCCGCGCCCGAGTACGCGCGCCGGCGCATGGGGCCGTCCGCGCTCCAGATGTCCTCGCAGACCTCCGGCGCCAGCACGCCGAAGTCGAACTGGAAGAGGTAGTCGCCCAGCGGCACGCCGCGGTGGACCTCCGCCATGCCGGGCTGGCCCCGGCCGAACGTGCGCGCCTCGTAGAAGACGTTGTACGTGGGCAGCTTCTCCTTCGGCACCAGCCCCAGCACGCGGCCACCGGCCACCACCGCCGCGCAGTTGAGGCGCTGACCTTGGAGGGCCACGCCCACGCCCACGATGAAGACGGTGGGCAGCGCGGCCGTCTCCTGCGCGAAGCGCTCCAGCTCCGGCCACTGCCGGTCGATGAAGCCCTGCCACTGCACCATGTCCTCGGCCGGGTAGCCCGCGAGCAGCTGCTCCTGGAAGACGCCCACCGTGACGCCGTCCTCGGCCATCCGCTTCGCCAGGACCAGGGCCCGGTCCACGTTGCGGACGAAGGCGCCCACGGTGGTGTTCACACTGGCGATGCCGACTTTCACGAGCCGCATGGTTGCTTCGCTCCCCTTTCGTTCCGGCGTGGGAATCCCATCGTCGCCGGACGGGCCGCAGCAGGCCGCGACACCCTGGGCCCAGCAATGCCTGGAGCGACGCGCAAGGCAAGCCCCGAGACAGGGCCCCGCCGCGTCAGTTCAGCGGGCCCGAGGGCCGGACGGGCTGCAGCCGGGCGATGAGCTCGCCCACGTCTTCCAGCACCGCTTCCAACCGACGCTTCACGTCGAGTTCGGCCAGGAGCTCCTGCCGACGCTCCGCCTCTGGAATCACCGCGGCGGCCACCACGTCCGCCAGCACCCCGCCCGTCGCACGCGCCGACACCGGCAGGAGGTTCTCCGCGAAGTTGGGAGGCACGCGCCCGGCCAGCTCGAAGACGGCCTGCCGCAGCCGCTCCTCTTCCGGCCCGTGGTAGGGCAGGTCCGTCAGCACCTTCGCCTGCACTTCCCGGTAGGTCTTGTCGGTCGCCAGCTCGGAGACCATCTCGATGCGGGTGACGCCCTGGAGGAGGATGTTGTAGCGGCCGTCCTCCACCTGCTCATCCCAGACGATGACGCCCGCGCACATCAGGGGCACCATGGGCGGACGCCCGTCGTAGCTCCCCTCCCACCCCTCCTCCAGTTGGGCCAGCGCCACCACCCGGTCTCCCGCGAGCGCGTCACGCACCATGGCGCGGTAGCGCGGCTCGAAGATGTGCAGCGGGATGATGGAGTGGGGAAAGAGCACCGCCGAGGGCAGCGGAAACACCTTCAGCGCGCTCAGGGCGGCGCGCTCGACGCGTTCTTGGGCGGTCATCTCAGGCATCCTTACCTGTGTTGATAAGGCTCTTGGACGCCCACCGCACCGCAATCGGTCCAAGGACGCAACCCGTGGGATTCCCTGGGACTTTCCCGAAAGCCCCTCACGACGACTCCTTCGCGCGCGGGCGGGCGTCCCCTCCGTCCCAGGCTCGCATCGCCAGCTCCGCCAGGGCGAGCAGGTCGTCCTCGGTGGCACCGTCCGCCGCCTGCACCGACATCCCCTGCAGCAAGGTACCGAAGTAGCGGGCCAGCACCCCCGGGTCGGTTCCCGCGGACAGCTCCCCGTCCTTCACGGCCTGGACCAGGCGCTCCCGGAAGAGCGCCACCGAGGACAGGCGGAGGCTGGTGACGAACTCCGCCACGGGCCGGTGAGTCTCCGCGCACCGCAGCACGGCCGTCGAGACCATGCACCCGGGGGGATGCTTGCGGCGCGTGAAGTTCCGGGCCGCCTCGCGCAGCACCCGCGCGAAGGCCGCGCGGGCGGTGGGCTCCTCCTTCAGCGCGAGAAAGGTGCCGGCGCCTGGGCCCTCCCGGTAGTGCGCCAGCACCCGCCGGTACAGCCCTTCCTTGGAGTCGAAGGCCGCGTAGAGGCTGGTCGCCGTCAATCCCGTCGCCCCGGTGAGGTCCGCCACCGTCGCGCCCTCGTAGCCCAGGCGCCAGAACACCTCCAGGGCCTGGTCCAGCACCTTCGCCTCATCGAACTCCCGAGGCCGACCTCGAGGCCGCCGAGAGGGAGAAAGGGGGGGTGACGCTTTTTTCATGACGCTCTCGTGAAACCCGGAGGCGGTCTCCGCATTTAAGTAACAACCGATACATAAAAGGACTTCGGCCCCCATGCATTCTGCCATCGCCGCCCTCGCCGCCGCTGCAACCCTGAGTGCCGCCCCCGCTGTTCCCGCCCGGTCCCCGTCCAACCCGCGGGCCCCGCAGGCCACCGCCAGTCCCGACACGCAGGCCATCACCGCGAAGATGGACGCGGTCATCGACAAGGCCCTTCAAGAGCAGCGCATCGTCGGCACCGTCGTCGTCGTCGTGAAGGACGGGCAGGTCATCTACCGGCGCGCCGCGGGCTACTCGGACCGCGAGGCCCGCACGCCCATGCGTGAGGACGCGGTCTTCCGGCTGGCCTCCATGACCAAGCCGCTGGTCTCCACCACGGCGCTGGCGCTGGTGGACCAGGGCAAGCTGTCGCTGGAGGACCCCGTCACCCGGTACTTGCCGACCTTCCGTCCCAGGCTCGCGGATGGACGCGAGCCCATCATCACCGTGCGCCACCTCCTGACGCACTCCTCCGGCCTGATGTACGGCTTCCAGCACGCGCCGGGAGAGGGTTATCCGAAGGCGGGCATCTCCGACGGGCTCGACAATCCGCAGGGGCTCACGCTGGAGGAGAACCTGCGTCGGCTCTCGTCGGTGCCGCTCGCGTTCGAGCCGGGCGCCCGGTGGCACTACTCGCTCTCCACGGACGTGCTGGGCGCGGTGGTCGCTCGCGCGGGAGGCGCGGCGCTGCCCCAGGTGGTCGAGAAGCTGGTGACCCAGCCCTTGAAGATGAAGGACACGGGCTTCAGCGTGAAGGATGCGTCGCGGCTCGCCGTGCCCTACTCGGATGGCAAGCCCGCCCCGGTGCGCATGGGACAGGCGCACGGCGTCCCCTTCGGTGAAGGCGTGGTCCAGTTCGCGCCGGACCGGGTGCTGAACCCGAGCGCGTTCCCCTCCGGAGGCGCGGGCATGGTGGGGACGGCGGATGACTTCGCGCGCTTCCTGGAGGCGCTGCGGCAAGGCGGCGCGCCCGTGTTGAAGAAGAGCACCGCCCAGCAGCTCGGCGTGGTGCAGCGCGGGCCGGAGGCCCAGACGCAGGGCCCGGGTTGGGGCTGGGGCTTGCTGTCGGCGGTGCTCGTCGACCCGGCGCCGACGCACAGCCCCCAGTCCGCGGGCACGTGGCAGTGGGGCGGCGCCTACGGCCACAACTGGTTCGTGGACGCGAAGAAGAACCTCACCGTGGTGGCGATGACCAACACCGCCTTCGAGGGAATGAATGGCCCCTTCACGTTCGAGGTGCGCGACGCGGCCTACGCGTCGGAGGCCCCGGTGACGGGCGTGAAGCTGCACCCGCTCGACTGCGGCTCCGCCGAGTTCAAGGACCTGAGCCCGTTCACGGACACGGGCGAGCTCGACGGCGAGTCCGGCACGCTCTCCGCTCCGTGCTTCCTCATCCGCCACCCGCGCGGCAACCTGCTGTGGGACGCGGGCCTGGGTGACCACCTGGCCCAGGAGCCCAACGGCCATGAGCAGCGCCCCGGCGTCCGCTTCGTGGTGAAGAAGACGCTGGCCTCGCAGCTCGAGCAGCTGGGGCTGAAGGCCTCCGACGTCCAGTTCGTGGCCTTCTCGCACCTGCACGTCGACCACACCGGCAACGCCCGCAACTTCCAGTCCTCGACGTGGCTGGTCCACCGTGACGAGTGGAACTGGTCCCTGCAGAAGCCCACGCCGCCCGGAGTCGACGCGAGCGCGCTCGCGGGTCATCCGAAGCAGAAGACGGTGCTGCTCAACGCGGACCACGACGTGTTCGGCGATGGCTCCGTGCGCATCCTGAAGACGCCGGGCCACACGCCAGGGCACCAGGTCCTCCTGGTGCGGCTGCCGAAGACGGGCAACGTCATGCTGTCCGGCGACTTGTTCCACACGCGGGAGAACTTCGAGAAGGGCCTGATGCCGTCCTTCAACTTCAACCGCGCGGACACGCTCGCGTCCATCGACCGCGTCTACAAGATGCTGAAGAACACGAACGGGCAGATCATCATCCAGCACGACGCGAAGGAGATGGCGAAGCTGCCGGCGTTCCCCCAGGCGATGGAGTAGCCGCCGAGGAGCGCCTGAACGCCCCGGGCGTCATGCCCACCCAGCGACGGAAAGCCTTTCCAAAAGCGCTCTCCGTCTCGTAGCCCACGGCGCGCGCCACTTCCGCCACGGAGGTGTCGCGCGCCCGCATCAGCGTCATGGCCCGGTGCATCCTCCACCGGCCCACGTAGACGAGGGGCGGCTCTCCCACGAGCTGCTTGAAGCGCTCCGCGAACACCGAGCGGGACATGCTCGCGGCGCGCGCCAGTCCCTCCAGCGTCCACGGCGCCTCCGGCTTCTCGTGGACCCGCTGGAGCACCGCGCCGATGCGCGGGTCCACCAGGGCGCGCAGCCAGCCGTTGTCCTTGGACGAGGACTCCAGGTGCGCACGCAACGCCTGGACGAAGAGGACGTCCGCGAGCCGACTGACGACCGTATCGTAACCCGGTTGCTGGGCCTCGATTTCGGAGGCCACGAAGCGCAGCGTCGGCTCCAGCCAGCGCGAGGACGCGGGGTCATCCGCCTTCACGTGCATCAGCGTCGGCAGGTGCCGCACCAGCGGGCTCAGCGTCTCCCCCTCGAAGGTGAAGGAGCCGCACAGCACCGTCACCGCCTCGCCGTCTCCCCCGTAGTGCAGCACCCCGCCACACCGCACCGGCTGGCGAGTCGCGTAGATGGCCTCCACGGGCAACACGCGCGAGCCGCGCCGGTCCTTCAGCGTGAACCGGGCCCCCGCGGGGAGGAAGACGAAGTCGCCTCCCGTCAGCGACAGCTCCTTGTCTCCCGCGGACAGCACGCAGTTGCCGCGCAGCACCGCGTAGAAGACAGGGAAGGGAGCACGCTCGATGCGCATGCCCCACGGCGCGGTCAGCTCATAGCGAGCGTGCACGCGGCTGCGCAGGTGGATGCCCTGGAGCACGTCCGCGAGGACATCGAGCCCCGGCTTCGCTCCGGACGCTTGGACGAGAGAATCGGACTTCTGGCGCATGTTCGTCCTTTCCCCCAGGACTATAGGTCCATCCACGCGCCGGGAGTGGCCGCGCGAGCCTCCTCGCCCCACGGCCCGTCGTCCGGAGATGCCTGGTCATGAAAGCCATTCGCCTGCACCAGTTCGGTGGTCCCGAGGAGCTGCGCCTCGACGACGTCCCCATGCCCCAGCCCGGTGAGGGCGAGGTGCGCCTCCGCGTGCATGCCTCCGGGCTCAACTTCACGGACCTGGCGCTGCGAGAAGGACGCCTGCCCGGTGCGCCGCCCAGGCCCTTCATCCCCGGCATGGAGGCCGCGGGTGTCGTGGACGCGGTGGGCCCGTCCGTCGAGGGACTCGCGCCCGGCACCCGTGTCGTCGCCATCCTTCCGGCACAAGGCGCCTTCGCCACCCACGCCGTGGCCCCGGCCGCCACCACGCTGCGCATCCCCGACGCCGTGTCCTTCGAGCAGGCCGTCTGCCTCCCCGCCCAGGCCCCCACCGCGCTCCTGGGACTGCGCGAAGGCGCGCGGCTGCGCGAAGGGGAGTCCGTCTACATCCCCTCCGCGGCGGGAGGCGTGGGCAGCCTGCTCGTGCAGGTGGCGAAGCGGATGGGAGCCTCGCGAATCATCGGCGGGGTGAGCCGTGAGGCCAAGCGCGCGCTGGTGTCGCGACTGGGCGCGGATGCCACCGTGGACACGTCCCGCCCGGACTGGCCCGAGCAGGTCCGCGAGGCCACGCGAGGACTGGGCGCGGACGTCGTCTTCGTCGCGGGAGGGGGCGACCTTCCGGGGCAGAGCCTGCGCGCCCTCGCCTTCCGGGGACGGCTGGTGCTCTATGGCGCGGAGAGCATGTTCGGCACGCAGTGGAGCATCGAGCAGATGGCGGGGGTGATGGCCCAGAACCAGAGCATCACGGGCTTCGCCACCTTCACGCTGCCCTTCGAGCCCCGACACGCCGCGCTCCGCGAGGCCCTCTCCCTGGTCGAGCGCGGTGAGCTCCAGCCCGTCATCGGGCAGACCTTCCCGCTCGAGGCCGTCGCGCGAGCGCACCAGGCCCTGGCCGAGCGGAGCACCACGGGCAAGGTCGTCATCCGCGTCGAGTAGGCCGGAGACACCTTCACGGCCTCAGTGGCGCGCACCGCCGGCGCGGGCCACCGAGTCCTCGTCGTCCTTGCCCTGGGCCGCCAGCGCATCCAGCGCGGCGTCCACGGAGGCCATCAGCACCTCGGGCCGGACGGGCTTCTCCAACACCAGGTTGGGCACCGTCTCGATGAAGGTCCGCGTCTCGGGGGTGTAGGCGCCGCCGGAGATGAACACCATCCGCCGCGTCAGCTCCGGCGCCATCACGCCCAGGCGGCGGTAGAGCGCGGCGCCGTCCATCTCCGGCATCTGCAGGTCACACAGGATGACGTCGAAGCGATGGCCCGCGGTCACCAGCGCCAGGGCCTCGCCCCCGCGCAGCGTGGTGACGACGTCGTGATAGGGCTCCAGCAACAAGCGCATGGACTGCGCCAGCCGAGGCTCGTCGTCCACCACCAGCACGCGGCCTCGTCGCACCGTCGCGGGCATGGGCGGCTTGGCGCGTGCGACGGGGCGAGACACCACCTCCGCCTGCATCGGCGCCGCCGGGAGCAGCATGGTGAAGACGGAGCCCTTCCCGACCTCGCTGCTCA